>CAVKVK010000005.1:0-62455 GCA_963659855.1 Parabacteroides distasonis
GTCTGTTTCTGTAAGGCTCTTATAAATAGCAGATGTTGCATTTTGCAAGTGTGCAGGAACTGCTGTACTTCTATCAGCGCTCAAAGCCGAATAGTTTTTAAGGTAAATTGCAGTCCATAAAAGTCTCATACTAGAATATGAAAAACTTGATTCACTTGTAGTGTTAATATCAGAAATAGTGCCAAAACTCTTAAAGAAATATTCTGTTGAAGCAAGAGTCGTAAGATAAGTATTATTATTTCCGCTACCAAGAGTTACAAGAACAGAAAGAGAACCGGCTGGTATTGTTATATCTGAACGCAACCCTGAAGTAAGTGTCGACGATGTTACTTCTTTAGAAGCGTAATAAAAAGTTACATTAAGAGTTGTACTTTTTGTTCCATCATCAGACTTATAAGTAACCGGCATTGTACACCAGGTATCAGTTGGTCCAATAATTGAATCATCCCCTTCCGAGCATCCGCCAAATGCAAACACGCAGACAGTTGCTGCAATAATTCCAAGAATTCTTTTTAAAGATTTCATTTTTAATTCTCCTACAATTACACAGTTTTAGTTCTATTAAAATATACCGTGTAATTTTAATTCCAAATCTTTCAATTTTCTATTGATATTTGAATTATAAACACTAATTTATGATTTTTCTGCACATTCTTTTAATTCACCTTTTTTTTGGTCGCTTTTATATAAAACATTTGCTTTTTTTTATACAAAAAATGCTCAATCAAATGTTATAATCATTTTTATGAATCAGGGAATTGCAAAAAGGAGAGCTTTTTTAACACAACGAAAAAATCAGGGAAACCGCGTAACAATCGGCTTTACAGGCATTGCCGACTTCCGCTCGTTTATTGGTCAGGAATACATTGCCGGAATGATGAAGGCTGCTTCCGACTACGACCTTAACTTTATAAATTTTGCTGGCGCAATAAAATATTCTTTATTTGACGACATTGATTTTATTTCGCATTATTTAAAAAATTTCCGCTTTATGAAGTCTCCGCTTGTTGACGGGCTCGTTACCTGGACTTCTTCTCTTTGTTCGTTTCTTGACACAAAAACAATCATAAATACTTTTAATTCATTAAAACCGCTTCCAATGGTAGATATTGGTTATCTCGACATTGAAGGAATTCCTTGCATCCGCATTGATAATAATTCTTCAATTGCGCTCATAATGGATCATCTTATAAATAAGCACGGTTATAAAAATTTTGTATTTATTGGTTCACGGATTTCTGAACCACACAAGCGCCGTCTTGTTGCCTACCAGGCTGAATTAAAAAAATATGGAATTCAGGAACTGCCACATTCAACTTACATGACAAAAACAATGGATCCAATCGACATTGCAATGGCAGTTACCCAGCTTTGCTCTGCATACAACTTAAAAAATCACTCAGAAATTGACTGCATAATTACAACTTCGGACATTATTGCTGCGACAGTAATAGAAGAACTCGACAAACGCAACATAAGCGTTCCGGGCGATGTTTCAATTACAGGCTTTAACAACCAGTACAACGGAATTACAGCCCGCTCACCGGTTACAACAATGAACCTCGAATATTTTAAGCGTGGTTATGCCGCCGTTGAACTTTTAATTGACCGCATAATGAATCCAGAAGCAAAGTTCGAAACCAGGCTTGTTCCAACAACCCTGCTTATACGACAGTCCTGCGGTTGTTTTGAACAAAGTATTGTAGAAGCCGGCGAAACCGTAAACATAAGTTCAAATTCTACAATTGGACCAAATTCTTCGGAAGAAGACGTGCGTTCATTCCTTTTTAAACAGGGAAGAATAATTTTTTCTCAGCAGAGTGAACAGGAAATTACAGAACTTGTAAATTCAATCTTTAACGACATTTATGAACAGAATCAGCCGCCTGCAATGCTCAGGTGGTTCCAGAATCTTTTGCAGAATATACGCAAAGATTCAGTTTTGATTAACAGTGAACTGCAAAAAAACATTACGGACCTGCGTAAAATAATTTTACCAATGGTAAAAGATGATGAAAAACAGTTTTCTCATATCGAAAATATTTTTCATCAGTTGCGTTCTCTTGTTTCGGTTTTTATTGAATACGACACACTTTCTACCCGCGAAAATTCCTACTTAATGAACAATATTTCGCAGATTGCAATGAACTTTGCAAGTGCAACAACGGGCAAACAAATTCAGGATGTTTTGCGCTATCAGCTTTCAGAAATGGAAATTCCTGGAATAATTCTCTGTCTTTCAGAAAATATGACTCTCGACTTAAGTCCTTCTAATATTGAACTTATTCTTCCAGAGCCTCCGGCCGATATAAAAGAAAAACTTCCTTTTAAGGTTTACGATCCGGCTTGTATTCCAAAAACTTTCTTTCCGCATGGCAGACGTTTTAGCCTTATGTTAGAAATTTTATATCATGCTGACCGTTATTTTGGTTATGCTTTTTTGGAAACCGGCACCCAGAATATTTCTGTTTATGATACAGTCCGCATGCTTTTGAGCAATGCTTTGTATTCTGTTTATCAAAAAGAAGGGCGAACAAAAGAACGTTCAATGCTTTTGTCTGGCGAACAGCTTGTAGGAATTCTTCATTTGCAGTCAGATACTGTAAAAGAAAACAAAAATGGAATTACAGTCCGCCAGATTACAAATTATCTTGTTGAACATTTAAACGAAATGACAAACCTGGACAAAATGGCGGAAGAATTAATGGTAAGTAAATCGCATCTTGTCCGTCGCGCAAAGGAACTTACAGGATTTACAATTCAAACCCTGCACGAAAAATTAAAAATCGAACAGGCAAAAAATCTTTTACAGGTTGAATCAATTAAACTGTCAGAAATTGCCACAAGATTAGGATTCCAAAACCAGAACTATTTTAGTTCAGTGTTTAAGAAAAACACAGGAATGTCGCCAAGAGCCTGGGCACACAGATACAGCTAAAAACAAAAAAAAAGGTGGCAGACCAGCAAAGCCTGTCACCATTTTTTTATTTTACCAGCCGCATTTAACTGCAAGGTAAGCGCCCAAACCGCTCATGCCAAAACTTTTTGCAAAATCTGCACCACGGAACATTATAGCGCCGTCAAGTTCTACAGCACGACAGTTAACCATAAATCCGGCAGTCTGCTTAAATACAAGATTTTCGTAAGCAGTTCCAAACCTTAAGCCCAGAATATTGAATAAAGAAAAATCGCTTACAAGGCTGTATTCACCGTAAACCTGATTTTCCTGTGTGTATGGATTGCGTACTGCAAGATTTAGTTTAGGATACAAAGTACACCAGGAACCAAACGGTTTCCATGCTGCTTCCAGACCTAAGATAAACGGTCTGTGAACAATTTTTGTTTCCTGGCTGTAAACTGCGTCGTCGTGTCCGTAATCACTTGAATACGAATTTGTTTCGTCTAAAACGCCAAGAGCGTTTTTCTGTTCGGCAATGCCCCAGTATCTTACAGAAGTTTTATACTTTAAACGTCCTGGAACAATCGGAATCCTTGTAAATGCACCAAGAGTAAAAGTGTCTCCCAATGAATGGTCAACTTCAAAAGCAAAGTCAAAACCTGCACTCTTTATAAGTTCCGCAAAAACTTCCTGCATATATGCAGAATCAATATTCTTGTCTTTTATGCCATCAAGATTTACAAGTGTGTAAATATTAAGTGGTAAATCTGCTTCTGCGCGGATAAGTCCGTCTTTTGTTGAAGTATAATTTACTGTGGCCTTTGTTTCTGCAACATGAACAACCGGCGCAAAGAATGCTGGCGTAAGATGAATTCCAAAGTTTTTAATTTGTGTTTCAAGAGTTGCGCCTGTGTGTGCGTAAATATCTCCAAAAACAGACAAATCAATAACTTCGCTGGAATTCAATTCAAAACCAGTGCACAAAAGTTCAAAAAAGTTTTTAGAAACATTTGCGTAACCAGTGCCTTCAATTCCGTAAAAAACATTCAACTTAAACTTTTGGCCTAAATTAAGTGCAACCCAGGATTTTGAGTGCACGTTAAAATCTAAGACAAGTCCGTTCTCTGGCATTTTGTCTGCAATTTCGTTTAAGTCAATAACTAAATCTTTTACCAGAAATTCTTTTGCCGTAAAATAGTTATTAGAAAAACCGCCCTCTGTTTCAAAACCAATTTCAATATTTCTTTTTGAATTTGAAAGTTCAGCAAAAACAAAGGAAGTAAAAATCAATGCAAAAATAAAACTTAAAATTTTTTTCATTTTATCGCCTCCTAGTCCTTGTTTTTGTTCCAGATTTCAACACTTCCGTCCAGAATAACCTGAACGTAGCCTTCTATTCCAAATGCTGCATCGCGAGGAATTTCTTTAAATTCGCCGCCGGCATCAATATCCAGCCGGATAATCGGATTAAACGGATAAGTGTTAAAAATGCTTTTTATTTCATCCTGGCTCAAAGTAAAAGTCTGGTAACCTTCGTCATCAGTTTCTACTTTTGTATCGTCAGTTGCAAACTTCAAGGTTTTTGAAATTCCTGTTTCAACATCGTTTATGTAGCCGTCGATTGCAAAAGTTGTTGTGTTTTCTGCTTTGTACTTGATCGTAACAGAATCCACAATATCAAGATACTTTTTGTAATCTTCGTAATCACCGGAACTGTCGCGTTCAAGCAAATCTTTGTTTTCTTTTTCTTCGTCGCCGTTAATAATTCTTACAAGCTCGCGAACATCCAGAATCGAGATTTTGCCGTCAGAAGTGCTTTCTGCTTCAGGAAAGTCAACTGTGTCGCTCAAAGCAATGTTCAAAGGAATATCAAGCAAAACATAAAGTTGAATCGATTTTAGAGACTGCAACTTGCTTAAAGCAACAGAATCTAAACTAATCGTATCAGCCTTTCCCGAAAAACCGCTCAAATCGTATTTAATTTTTAGATTATCCGGCAACTCATTTATAAGATTACAGATTGAACCTTCTTCTGTTTTTACAGAATAATTTTCGCTTCCTTCTTCACCAAAAACATCTGTAGTAATTGTGTAGTTGTCGTCGGCAAGAGAATCCAGATCAAGCTGAGTGTCAACTAATTTTACAGCGCTTCCGTCTATTAACGAAGTTGATTTTGCTGTTCCGTCAACATCGTAAGAAGCTTCGAGAGTACAAGAAGAAAACTGAACATTTTCCAAAATACCTGGTTGAACTGCATAAACATAACCTTCAATTCCTGCAAATTGAATATTTTTGATAAGGTCAGAAGCGTCTCCAAGATTGTCTTTTAATAAAGTAGAAAAACTTAATCCTGTGTCAATTTCGCCACTTGTCTCTGCATTGTCCGCCAGAGAAGAAATATTTACTTCTAAAGTTCCCATTTGTTCAATTTTGCATTTTCCGCCAACTTCAATTTCCGTTCCACTAGAAGAACCTGCAAAATTGATTGTTGCACTGTCAAAACTTATACTAGCCTGTCCTTTTAGTGCAATCTTTTCGTCGTCAGTTGTAGGAATTATTGTCTGAGTATATAAATCTGCAGTTTTATTAAAAATGTACGTTTCTGTTGAATCAGTAACATCAGAAAAATCAGTATTTTTTAAGTTAAGACCACCTGTCTGTGTTACAGAAAGTTCGTCAACATTCAGGTTAACACCACTCCAGCCTTCAGGAAGTTTTCCATAAAGATTGATTGAACCTTTCATAATTGTTGCAGAAACCAGGTAGTCACTTGCAGCGTTAAAATCAAACTCGTTACTAAAATCAATGCTGCCAATATCTTCTGCTGACATTGTAAGACCGGTAACTTTAGAAATGACAAAATCTTCAGCACTCACAGAAAGAATGTATCTATGATTCGTGCCCAAAGTTCCACCGCTGATACTGCCAGAAAGTTTGAACTTCATTTTATTAGAGATTGTCTTACCAGCAAGGTTTAAATAAAAAGGCGTACTGCCTGTTCCATTTGCAATGTCAACTTCTTCGCTTTCTGCAACTGTGTTACCGTTAGTGTCGCACAAAACAAGTTTTGCAGACAAAACAAAATCAGAAGAAACATTTTCCGGAGCAGCAACTTCAACTTTTATTTTTCCAGTAGAAATTTCTATTGTAGAAAAATCTGGTTTTGAAAAATTAAAAGGAATAGAAATATCATCAATTGCCTGCGTCTTTCCTAATTCAACCATCTGGAAATTTAAATCATCAATTTTTACTGCATTAGAAATTTTTTCGTTCAGATTTGAAATTGAAATTTTAGTATTAAAATCAACTTCGTTTGAACCGTCTGCCGAAAGCCCAAGAGAAATTTCTTTGATCGGATACTTAATCAAATAACGAATAGGAGCAACGTCACCTTCGTTTTTTACAGGCGGGTTATAATCGTAAACTTTGATTTCGGTAGCATCTTCGCCAAGATTTTCGTTAAATGTTGTTCTTAACTGAGAAGCACTGATTTTTTCGCGTAACAAAAACGAACCACTTCCGAGCGGAAAAGAATACTTTGTTCCGCTTGTCTTTACAGAAATTTTTTCTGGAAGCTCAAGATTGCAAGAGAAAATTGAAAAAATTGTACCAAGGCCAGCAATGGCTAAAAATGTTTTACAGTTAAATCTTTTCATGCCCTAAGCATAACACTGCAAACTTAAAAAAAACTGTAAAGAACAAAATCTTATACAAATAAAACAGATAATTTTTCAATTCTATATAAAAAAAAGCCACCGAAGACTAAAAAATACTTCGATGGCAGTAACATTTATTCAATGCAAAAAAGGAATCTTTATTTTTTATTAAAGAAGGCTGCGAATGGATTGTAAGACATTCCGTCGTCACTTCCACGGTCTGCACGGCGATTGTCGGTTCGTCCGCGGTTTCCTGCGTAAGCGTTTTCGGCTGGTTTTGAACCCTTGCGAACAACTACAACCTTGCGTTTTCCGTCGGAAGAAGCACCTGCGCCAGCAGATTTTACAGGCTTTTTGCCTTCGTTTGTCTGACCAAGGCGCATATTTGCATCACTCTTAAGAGAAAGAGAAATTCTCTTGCGGTCTTTATCAAGATCGATAATTGTAAATTCTTTTACATCGCCAACTTTTACAACATCCATTGGATCGCTTACAAAATTGTCGCTCAATTCAGAAACGTGGATTAATGCTGTTTCGTGCAAACCAATGTCAACAAAAGCGCCAAAATCAACAACGTTCTTAATTTTTCCTGTTACCTTCATTCCAACTGTAAGGTCTTCAAAATTAACAACGCCTTTCTGCATAATTGGAGCCGGATAGCCTTCGCGTGGGTCGCGGTTTGGTTTACCAAGTTCTTCAATAATATCGTTCAAAGTTGTTTCGCCAACATTGTATTTTTCACAAAGTGATTTTTTTACATCTGCCGGAACATCTTTTTTCTGCTGAACATAAGAAAGAACTTCGCGTGCAACTTCGTAATTTTCCGGGTGAACCCAGGTATTGTCGAGTGGATCTGCACTTTCTGCAATCTTTAAAAATCCTGCACACTGTTCAAATGCTTTTGGACCAACGCCAGGAACTTTTTTTAATTCTTCACGGCTTGTAATCTTTCCGTTTGCGTCGCGATAAGCAACAATTTTTTTAGCAGTAGAAAGATTGATTCCAGAAACATATTTTAAAAGCATGTAAGAAGCTGTATTCAGGTTTACGCCGACATTGTTTACAACAGAAGAAACAACTTCATCAAGCTGCTCAGCAAGTTTTTTCTGGTTTACGTCGTGCTGGTAAAGGCCAACGCCAATTGCTTTTGGATCAATCTTAACGAGTTCTGCCAGAGGATCCTGCAGGCGGCGTCCCATAGAAATTGCACCGCGAACCATAACATCGAGGTCTGGGAATTCTTCAGTTGCAACAGGCGAAGCTGAATAAACAGAAGCTCCACTTTCGTCAACTACAGTGTATTTTACGTCAGCATCAGAATAGTTTTCTGACAAAACTTTAGAAACAATTGCCTGAACTTCCTGCGAACCAGTTCCGTTACCAACTGCAATTACCTGAATGTCATATTTGTCGATTGCATTGTTAATCTGGTCGTAAGCATCCTGCGGATTCTGCTCCTGGAAAATCTTAAAGAATCCAAGGAATTTTCCTGTTTCGTCAAGGGCAGCACACTTTGTACCATTGCGGTAACCAGGATCAACGCCAAGAACACGGCTTCCTTTAATCGGTTGTGTCATTAAAAGGTTTTTAAGGTTTTCGCTAAAAAGTTCAATTCCGTGGTCGTCAGCTTCGTCAGTTTCGTTACTGCGGATTTCGCGGACAACTGCAGGAGAAAGAAGGCGAATTAAACCATCTTCAATTGCATCGTTGTGATATTTATTAGAAGGTTTTGCTTTTTTCTGCAAGAGAGCAACAGCGCCATCAACAGGAACATTAATATTTACGCTGAGAGCACCTTCGCGTTCAGCACGGTTCATTGCGAGAATGCGGTGAGGCTTAACCTGATTCAAATTTTCAGAATAATCCCAGTACATTTTATAAGTAGAAGTTTTTTCTGCAGTTTCTGCATCCTGACCTTCTGGAACAATTCCTTTAGTTTCGATTGTGCCTTCAGCCATGTAAAGATCGTGCACACTTGAACGGTTTTCTGGATTTTGAGAAGTTCTTTCGGCAATAATGTCCTGAGCGCCGGCAATTGCGTCCATAAAAGATTCAACGTTTAAAGCCTTGTCTTCGTTGTCGGTTTTTACATATTTTTGAGCTTCAGCTTCAACAGCAGAGTCATTGTTTTCGCCTTCCATAAAGTCAGCAAGACCTTCGAGACCTTTTTCAATGGCAACCATGCCACGAGTCTTCTTCTTTTTCTTGAACGGAGCCCAAAGATCTTCAAGTTCAGTCAAAGTTTTTGCGCCCATAACAGCGTTGTAAAGGCTTTCTGTAAGTTTACCCTGACCAAAAATGCCGCGGACAATTTCAAGGCGACGTTCTTCAAGATTTTTATACGATTTAAATTTGTGATCACATTCAGCAACTTCAACTTCGTTAAGATTGTCAGTCTTGTCTTTGCGGTAGCGCGAAATAAAAGCAATTGTACAGTCTTCGTTAATCAAACTGATAACAGCACTAACCTGACTAACGCGGATATTAAGTTCTTCCGCAATTTTTTTCATGATGTCCACTTCGTTAACAACGAGTGCGTCGATAGATTCTTGTGTAAATTCCATAGTTCAACCATTCTACAAAAATAAAATTCAATAATCAATTTATTTAATGCAATTTATTTTGGGGAGCAAAATTTGCAGAGAAAGCTCGCGCTGATTGAGTCTGTCGCCCGAAGGCACAAGAGAAGCGCAGTAATCGAGCAGTTTTTAACGTATTTTTTTATAAAACGGAGCGCATTTTGCAGAAAAGACGTACATTCTCCAGCTTGCGCCTTGTTAAACAGATTTTCCCGCTTTCCACGATTCCGCTAACGCTACATTGCTTCGCAACGCCTTCGGCGTCGTTCCAATCGGGGCTAGGTTTTACCGTGTCGCAATAACGCGCCAATTTATCTCCAACTTGCACCGATTGAGCAATTTACTGTAGCTGGCGCCAAGGAGGGCGCATAAACTCTGACAACCGCAAGAAACGCAAGTTTCTTGTCGCAACAGGATGTCGCACAACCACCGTGACTAACAAGCATCTGCATAAAAAAAAGGGACTGCCCAAAGTTTCAAGCAATCCCTTTTTTATTCGTTAGTTAAAAACCTTTACTCGCCGTAGACTTTTATTCATTATTAGTTTTTTACAGTCCAGACACCTGCGCCGGCGTTGGCTTTTACGACAGACGGCACGTCTGATGCGCTGTCCGCAGTGTAGGTGTAAGCGTTTACAGCAGAGCTGAACAAAGTGCTTCCTGTTACTGTAGAGTTACATCCACTAGATGAGTTGTCCTCGTTTCCGCTTGAATAAAGACTTCCGTCAGAACTCTTAAAACTGTATTTTATTCCGCTGTCAAAATAATTGTTCTCGGCGTAAATTATCGAGTTCTTCCTTACACCAACCGCATACTGCTGACTATAATGCGGGTCAGAGACGCTGTAGAAATTGTTGTAAAGATGAAGAGTCGTGTTACGAACCATTGGCAGACGCTGTCCGCAGTTATAAAAATAGTTATGGTGGTATGTTATCTGCCGTGTAGAACTCTTGCCTTCACTATCGCTTGAGCCGATAAGAGAAGTTTTGTCGTGATTCTGGAATTTGCAGTAAGAGACTGTTATGTATTTTCCGTCTCCTTTTATGTCAAGCAAGCCGTCGTAAGTCTGCCATTTTTCAGTTGTGGAGCCGCCTGTAGAAACATACGCAAGGTACATTGTATCCTCGAATGTGCAGTGGTCAATCCAAATGTTTGAGCATGAGCCTTGAATTGTAATGCAGTCGAACTGTGCGTTGTAGCCGTCATTATCTTCATGGTGCGGGAACGGATCGTAAGCGTCCTGAACCATGAGATTTCTGATTGCAACGTTTGAGACTCCGCTAATGCTGATTGTTCCACCCTTTATTCCGCAGTCAGATGAAACGCCGATAATTGTTGTATTAGAAGCAATATTCAACTGAATAATCGCTTTGTATGCATTGTTCAGCGTCCACAAAGTTGAATAAAGGCTGGAATTAGAAGAACCTGATTCTCCGTCCTCCGTTGAAGTTGAGCAGGCCGCAGCATAAGCCGATTTCCATGCAGTATATGTTGTGTATGCATTACTAGTCTTTGAACTTACAAAAGAGTCAAGGCTGTCGTTTGTTCCGCCGGCTTCAGACGGAAGGTAGCCTTCGCTCATGTCAATCATTCCGTCCACATAAATTATGTATCCGCCTTTTTTAGCATATTTTACAAGGTCGCTTTTTGTTGAAACCGTAACCACTGTTGAAGCAGAAGTTGACCAGCTTGTGCCGGCATAGCCGCTAGGCGTGTCGCTCGCAGAAATTGTTCCGTCAGATGAAGATGTTGCGTTTCCTTCAACCGTTACCGCACAGCTTGCGCTGTAGCCGTTTACCGTTGTAGCGGTGATTGTCGCGCTTCCTGCGCTAACTGCCATTACAGTGCCGTCAGAAACTGTCGCAACACTTTCGTTGCTAGAAGCCCAGGTTACTGTGTCGTATCCGCTTGTAACACCTGTCGGCGCAAGTGTCGCAGTCAATGTTGAAGCTGGATTTGCGTCGTCGTCTGTTATTTCAAGCGCAAGCGATTCAGAAGAAAGTGTAATGCTTGCAGGAAGAACCGCGCCTGACGGGCTTACTGTTACGTTGCAGGTATTTGTAACTGTTTTTTCACTATATGTTGCACTTACAGTCACAGTAACTTTTTGCAAAGAAGTTGTATCACTATTTTTTCCAGTAATAGTTACGCTTTTGCCAGTTGTGTCAGAAAGAGTTGCGTAATCGCTTCCGCTGGTTATTGACCACGCATATGTTACATTGGAAGAATTTCCGCTTTCTGCAAGTGCAGGAGTTGCAGTCAAGGTTGTTGAACCAGTAGCTTCTATTACAGTTGATTCTGCAGAAATTTTTACGCTGTCGATTGTGTCCAGCGCTCCAATTGTAATTGCCTTTACTGCTGTTTTTAAATTTGAGCCGTCACTAACCTTTAATGTAACAGTTACTGTCTGTTCTTTTACCGTTGTATTTTTAGCCGAAAGAACTGTACTAACAGAATCTGTTCCACTAAGAGAAGCATAAGTTTCAGCAGAAAGTGACCATTCGTAAGTAAGTTTTGGAGAACCGTCATAAGAAGTTTCTGCTGTTAATGTAACCTGTCCGTTTGCTCCAATTGTTGTGGAATCGCAGTTAATGCTTACACCTGTTAATTTGTCAGAATCATCTTCTGATTTGCAGGAAAAAATGAATATCGAAGCTAAGGAGCTTATTCCTAAAAGTGCAAGTTGAATTTTTCTTTTGAAAGATTTTGATTGCATTGATTTCCTCTTTGGAAAAAAGCTGTTGATTTTATTCTCTCAATCCAAGATTTGATTTTAGTTATCAAAATGATTAGTTTCTATATAAAGAATAGCAAATATATATAAAATATGCTAAAAACCACGAAATATTCTGTTTTATAACGATGGTTTATCATAAACGATGATTGTGATAAACTTTTGCTCATAATTTTTTTTGACTTTTATAAGGAGACAAAAATGAAAAAATTTGGTGTTGTACTTGCAGCACTCTGCATTTTTGCACTGGCTGGCTGTAATGAAAAAAAGACTGTAAAAATCAATTCAATAGAAGATTTAAAAGGTCTTACAATTGGCGCTCAGAGCGGAACAACTGGCGAAGCCTACATTCAGGACGAAATTGAAGGCGCAACATGCAAGTCATTTAAGACTGTTGTTGATGCAGCTCTTGCTCTTAAAGACGGTTCAATCGATGCAATCGTAATTGACGAACTTCCTGCAAAAGCTGTCTGCAAACAGAATCCAGAATTGACAGTCCTTTACTTTGACCTTTTTACAGATGTTTTCGCTATCGCTGTTAAAAAAGGAAACACAGATTTGTTGAATTCCATCAATAAAACAATTGCAACAATGAAGGCTGACGGCCGCTACGAAAAACTTATGAACTGTTTTATGCCAGTTGACGGCGAAATTAAAATTCCTGCAATCGAAGGAATAAAATCAAAAGACAAAGTCAGAATGGGAACAGAAGCAACATTTCCTCCATTTGAATATGTAGAAAATTCAAAAGTTGTTGGTTTTGATGTAAGTTTTGCACAGTCAATTGCAAACGATTATGGCAAAGAACTCGAAGTTTTAAACATGAACTTTGACAGTCTTATTGCAGCTTTACAGTCTGATTCTGTTGATTTTGTTGCAGCAGGAATGGCAGCAACAGAAGAACGCAGAAAGAATGTTGATTTTTCAGATCCATACTACGTTTCTAAACAGGTTGTAATCGCAAGAAAATAAATAAACAACCCGCTGGTTGAATCTGTAAAATTAAGTTTATAAAAGCGTTCAGATTCAACCAGTGTACTATATACGATAAAGCCAGCCACGGTTTTATAACAAAGAGGGAAAAATGTTTCATAAAATTGTTGAAGTAATGTTTATCCGCGGTCGTTATTTAATGCTCCTGCAAGGACTTGGAACGACACTTTTAATTGCCCTTTGTGCAGTTCTTATGGGCACAATTCTTGGATGCATTTTTGCCATTTTTAAAATTTCAAAAAACCGTGTATTAATGGCTGTTTCTAACGGTTACACAACGCTTATCCGCGGAATTCCAATGGCAACCCAGCTTATGATCTGGTACTTTGTAATATTTTCGCCACTTGGATTCAGAAATACAATTTTAGTTGCAATCATTGCTTTTGGAATTAACTCTGGTGCTTATTGTACGGAAATTTTCCGTTCGGGCATTCAGGCTGTAAACATTGGTCAGATGGAAGCCGGTCGTTCACTTGGTTTAAGCTGGTGGCAGACAATGTATTCAATCATAATTCCTCAGGCATTTAAAACAATTCTGCCGACTTTTGCTTCAGAATTTATTACGCTTATCAAGGAAACTTCGGTTGCAAGTTTTATTGCCGTAGTTGACCTGCAAAAAGCGTGTGACAATATACGTAATTCAACTTATAACGCATGGATTCCGCTTCTTTTTGGAGCCTTGATTTATCTTCTTTTGACTGTAGGACTTACAAAACTCTTTTCTGCAATCGAAAAAAAATACATAAAGAAATAATGGAGGCGGAAAATGATAGAAATAAAAAATCTTACAAAAAAATTCGACGATCTTCTCGTTTTAAATAATGTTTCGGAAACAATCAAAAAAGGAGAAAAAATCGTAATTATTGGCCCGAGTGGAGGCGGAAAATCAACTTTTCTGCGTTGTCTTAACAGACTCGAAACTCCAACTTCCGGCACAATTTTATTCGACGGCATTGATATTACAGATAAAAAAACAAATATAAATAAAATTCGCCAGAAGATGGGAATGGTTTTTCAGCATTTTAATCTTTTTGCAAATAAAACTGTCATGCAGAATTTAATTCACGCGCCAGTAATGCTCAAACTGCTGGGAAAAGCCGAAGCCGAAGAAAAAGCTTTTGAACTTTTGGAAAGAATCGGGCTCGTAGACAAGGCAGATGCAATGCCTTCAAGTTTGTCGGGCGGGCAGCAGCAGAGAATTGCAATTACGCGTTCAATTATGATGAATCCGGAAGTAATTCTATTTGATGAACCGACGAGTGCCTTAGACCCGGAAATGGTTGGCGAAGTTCTTGCTTTAATGAAAGACCTTGCAAGCACAGGAATGACAATGATTTGCGTTACTCACGAAATGGGCTTTGCACGGGAATTTGCCCAGAGAGTTATGTTTTTTGACAACGGAATTATTGCACAGCAGGGAACTCCACAGCAGATTTTTGAACAGCCGGAATCTGAACGTCTTCAGCAATTCTTAAAAGCTGTTCTATAAAAACCGTATAAATTTTTATTTTTATCCGCAAATTGAATAAAAAAAGAATCTTTAAGTGTTTTTTTTTCCTCATTTTGAACGCAGTCTTTGCAGAAAGTACATTTAAGCTTTCTGCAAAAAAAGACATTGCGCTTGGAACAGCAGGACTTTTATTAACAGGCTCAGACCTTGTGTTTGATATTGGCTTAAAAGTAAACCGGCAAAGTTTTGACGAAAATCAACAATTTGACAAAAACAATGTAAATGCTTTTGACCGTTTTTTTATGCACAACTACAATTTTACCCTTGACCGCGTTGCAGGAAACGTTCTTTTAACAGGCGCACTTGTCAGTCCGCTGTCTTTACTTGCATCTTCTCCTAAAAACGACTGGGCAACTTACGGCGTTATGTATGCAGAGACACTTTTAATTGCAAACGGCCTAAAAGAAATTTCAAAAATAATTGTAAACCGCTACCGGCCAATGTGTTATTTTAAAAACGGAGATTCTTATTCAACCTATAAAAACAGTGGCGATTTTGCAAATTCTTTTGTTTCCGGACATTCGACAATGGCTTTTGCAGGAGCTGCTTTTACGAGTTACGTTTTTTGTAAAAGTTTTCCTGACAGCTCTCTAAAATACGCAGTTTGTGGCGGCTCTTTTGCATTTGCTGCAGCAACGGCAGTTGTACGGGTCTTGTCGGGCAATCATTTTGTAAGCGATGTTTTAGCCGGAGCCATTCTTGGAAGTGCTGTCGGAATTTTAGTTCCGTGGCTGCACACTTCTGGCACAGACGGCGAAAAAACAAATTCAACCGGCAGTGCAAATTGTACGCCTTCTCTTTTAATGAACGGTTTTTGTATGAGGATTAATCTTTAATGTTTTTGCGTGATTTTCATCCAATAACCGACCTTTTATGGTTCTGTGGAATTCTCATTTTTACGCTTATAGTGCGGCATCCGGTTTTTTCTGTTTGTTCGCTTGGAATTGCACTTTTATTCAATCTTGTTTTGCGCAACGTTCAGGCTTTAAAAATGAGTCTTTTTGCAATTCCTGCATTTATTCTGCTTTCTACGCTTAATCCGATTGTAAGTCCGTGGGGGCAAACTGTTCTTTTTACGATTTTTGGCAAACCTTTTACAAAAGAAGCTTTTTTTTACGGATTGAACAGTGGCCTTACCTTTGTCGTTATGATTGAATGGTTCTGCTGTTTTAACCGCGTTATGACGAGCGAAAAATTCACCTTTCTTTTTGCTCCGGTTTTTCCGGCAGTAAGTTTAATGCTTGTAATGATTTTTAGAATGGTTCCGCTTTTTACAAAACGCGTCCGCGACATAAAAAACTGCAGAAAAACAATGCACACATCTCAACGTGGCATAAAAGAAGCCTTTATTGTGTTGAACGCTTCGCTTGGTTCAGTTCTGGAAGACGGAGTAATGACAGCAACAAGCATGCAAAAAAGAGGCTACGGAAAATCAAAACGCACAAACTTCTTAACCTGGAAGTGGCACTTTGCCGATTTTTTTACACTCGCAATTCTTGCATTTTTAGCCTTTTTAATTGTCTGTGGAATAAAAAACGGAAGCTGCAAAGTTGATTTTTATCCGGCATTTTCTGTTGCAAAAATACAAGGCAACAAAACTCTCATATTTTTCTGTCTTTTTTTTATTCTTCCTGTTCTAGAAAGAATTTTTTACAGGGGATTTTATGAATTACGAAATAAATTTTAACGATTTTTCTTTTAATTTTAACCGTGGCGATTTTGTTCTTATTGCAGGAAGTTCTGGCTCAGGAAAAACTCAGTTTTTACTTCAATGCGAAAAGCAGCTCAATTCACTTGGAGAAAAAACCGGATTTGTTTTTCAGAATTTTGACAGCCAGATTGTAACAGACAAGGTTTGGCACGAACTTGCGTTTGGACTGGAAAACTGTGGAACTCTGCGCGCACTTATGGAAAGGCGGATTGCAGAAATGGCGTCGTATTTTGGAATTACCTCCTGGTTTGAAAGAAAAACAGACACACTTTCTGGCGGACAAAAGCAGATTTTAAACCTTGCCGGCACAATGGTTTTAACTCCGGATTTTCTTTTGCTGGACGAGCCTGTAAGTCAACTTGACCCGATCGCAGCTTCTAACTTTTTAAATACCGTAAAAAAACTCAATCGTGAACTTGGAACAACTGTAATTATTGCAGAGCACCGCCTCGAAGACATTTTTGCCGACGCAACAAAAGTTCTGATTCTCGACAAAATGCACCAAAAATTTAAAGGCACACCGCAAGGGGTTTGTGAGCAGATTTTTAATTCAAATAAAAAAGAATTTATTGAAATTTTACCGGCAGCAGCAAGACTTTTTTACCGTGGAATTAGTGGAATTGATTGCAAAATTCAACAGAACAAAGAAATTCAACCAGATAAAAAAATTCCTTTAACGATTGCTCAGGGAAGACAGTGGTTAGAAACTTTGTCTGTAAAACAAAACAATTTCAACCAGAACAAAGAAAATTCAACTAATAAAATTCTTGCGAGGGCAAAAAACATAACTTTTAAATACGAAAAAAACGGCAGCTTTGTTTTGCGCGACCTTTGCCTGAATATCGAAGAAGGAGTAATTCACGCAATTGCTGGCGTTAACGGAAGCGGAAAATCAACCCTGCTCAAAATTTTAACTTCAATCTTAAAACCTTTTAGAGGAAGCCTTAAAATTGAAAATGAATCTAAAGACAGAATTTTTATGCTAAGTCAAAATGTGCGCAATTCTTTTACAAAAACTACAGTCCGCGCAGAACTAATTGAATGTGGCTGGAATCAAAAAGATTTAAACGTTCCCGGTTGTCTTGCTCAAAAATTAGAAAATCATCCTTTCGATCTTTCTGGTGGAGAAATGCAGAAACTTGCCTTAACAAAAATTCTCCTCAAAAACCCAAAAATTCTTTTACTCGATGAACCGACAAAAGGGCTCGACAACAGTTTAAAAAAAGAATTGAGTTCAACATTAAAAAAACTTGCCCAAAATGGAATGAGTATTGTTCTTGTTTGCCACGATCTTGAATTTTGTGCATATACGGCAGACAAAGTTTCTCTTTTGTTCAACGGAAATCTTGTCGGAACAGATTCTACCCGCAACTTTTTTGCACAGAACAGTTTTTACACAACGCCGGTTAATCGCATGGTTCGCGGGCTGTGGAATTCCAGCGAAAAAGCAATTACCGAAACTGACATTTGTTTTACCGCCGCTCAATTACAATCGACCGCACAAGATTCAAATAACGGAGGCACAAATTGACAGGTGCACAGCCTTTTATTTTTGCCGTCCTTGGTTTAATAATTTTTGCATTCTGGTTTGCATTTGAACGTTCGCATCCGACAGCCGGCGACCTTGTTTTAATTGCAGAATTGTGCGCTTTTTGCATTGCCTGTCGTGCAATTTTTAGTTTTGTTCCGTATTTTACGCCGGTAATGGCAATTTTTGTTCTAAGCGGAATTGCGCTCGGAAGCGTAAAAGGCTTTTTAATTGGTTCGCTTACAGCTCTGGTTTCTAACTTTTTTTTCGGACAGGGACCGTGGACGCTGTATCAAATGGTAAGCTGGGGCTTTGTTGGAGCAATTTTTGGGCTTGAAAAACTTTTTATAAAAAAAGAATTCAACTTAATGACAAAAAAACAGAAATTTCTGCGTTGCCTTGTTCATTGCGTTTGTGCGCTTGTAATTATTCCTTTTGTTACAGGCCCGATTTCTGACTTAAGCGGGGTTTTTATGTTCAGCGTAGACAGCATAAATTCGCTTTTTGTGCTTTTTGCAAACGGATTTATTTTTAATTTTATTCTTGCGCTAAGTACGGTTTTTACGCTTTTTGTTTTTGAATTCCCTTTTTTGTATCTGCTCAATCGCGTTATTCAAAAGCAGAACCTTTTATCTTAACTTTGCAGCCAGCAGTAAGCGAAGCTCCCGGCATTGGATAATCGTCTATTGACTGATAGCGTTCATTTAAAATATTGTCGCCTTTAAAATAAATTGTTGTGTACTTCCACAAATTTAAGTTTAGGCACAGATTTACAAGAGTGTACGGTTTTAAAAAGTAAAGATTTGAATTAGACGTGTAACGTTTGCCTGTGTATTGAGCCGTCGCAGAAAAATCAAACTTTTTTAAATTGAATTTAATCTGCAAACTTCCCGTAAAATCCGGCGTCCACATAATGCGCTTTTTATAAGTTGAAGTATTAGATTTGTCTAAAAGCGCGTTGTAAAGATATTCGCCACTGGCAAAAATAAAAATAAAATCGTTAAAAAAACTTTGCTGAGCGTTAAAGTCAATTCCAAAATAATAAGCACTGTTTAAGTTTTGAGTTACGTTGCCACTCCAGGTAATTTTTTTTTCGTAATAATTTGTAAAAAACTGAATCGAACAAGGCAAAATTCTATTTATTAAATTAAAAGTTAAGTCTGCGCCCCAGCCTTCTTCAGGCTTTAAATCAGGATTTCCGTGCATGCCATCTCCTTCCCAATAAAGGTCGTCCATGTTTGGAAACTGAATCATTCTGTAGCCGTCAATCATAATTTCTATTTTTGAAAATTTTGCAGCAAAACCAGCCTTTGGAATAAAAGCATAATTTTCGCCACAAAATTTAACAGCAAGCGGAATCGTAGCAGAAAAATAATCATTAAAAAAAACTTTCGTAGTTTCTTTTAAAACTCCCGACGGCTGAATGTGCACTCCGGAATTAGTTGAATTTAAATGAGTAAAATCAAAAGAAAGCCCTGCCGACTGCGCCACTTTGCCAGTCTTAAAAAAATCCGCCTGCGCACTTCCTTTAAAATCATTTATTTTGTGCAAACTTGATCCGCTACTGCTTTTATAGCGGCGCTTTGTGTAAAGATAAGCAAGGTTTGTCGTAAGATTCAATTTGTTGAATAAAGACGGATTAAAAGATTGAACTGTAAAGTCTGCATTTAAATCTTTTTGCCTTCCCCTTCCCTGATTTTGTGAATATTCACCTTTTCCAGGAGTTTGTTTGTCGCCATAATAAAACGAACCGTTAACAGTTAAACGGTTTCCGTTATTCCAATGGCTAAAGCGAATATCAGAAGTTGCATCTTTTACAGCTGTGTGTTCGCGGGTTTTTAGTTTTTTCTTTGCACCTTCGTAAATGTAAGCATTTTTTGCAAAAGCTCCCTTTGCACTTACCGAAAAATACGATTTTTGTGCAACCGGAGAAGAAAACGCCACCGATTGAATTATTGTGTCGAGCGGATAACTTTGATTAAAAAAAGTTTTTAGCGCTGTATCAAAAGAAAGATTTTTTTCCTGCCCGTTTTTTTTTGTTGTAATGTAAATTGCTCCGCCTGTTGCGCCTTCATCTTCTGTGCCTTCAGTAAAACCGCCACGCACAATTTCTACACTTTCTACATCATCAATGTTTATGCTCGAAAAATCAAAAGTTCCGGACTGAGCGTTGTTCATGCAAATGCCGTCAATTACAACGCGCACCGTTTCGTCAGTAAAACCGCGGATCGAAGGTTTTGTTTCAAGCCCGTAGGCACCGTATTCAAGACTTTGCAGGCCAGACTGTTTTACAAGGTCGCTCAAAGATTCAGCATGCAGGTTCTGAATATCTTCCTGCGTAAAAACCGTACGTTGCTCAACAACAGGAGCGTCAACATAAGTAACAATTTCCGGAAGCAAAATTTCATCTGTTGAATCAGAATTAAAGGAGGGGAAAGCCTTCCCCTGCGCGTCCACTTCGTTGGCCGCTACCCCTTCTCCTAGGGGCTCCGCCCCTAAAACCCCGCCAGCAGGCAAAACAAGAAGAAAAATAAAAAATCTAAAAACAGAATTCATAAAAAAACATGCGACATCCTGTCGCGACAAGAAATGCAAATGCATTTCTTGCGGTCAACTGTCTCTATGCGCCATCCGTGGAGTTCAACCACCGTGTGTGTGCACTTACTTAAAACATTCGCTGTAATCAGCAAAGTAGCCGTTTTCTACGGTAAAAGTTTTTACGGCTTCTTCAAGAGTAGAAGTTGAAGTTACAGTTCCGGCAGCTCCAGAAAGCTTAACTGCAGTTTTTTTTAAGTCTTTAAATGCAACTGCATACCACTTGCCTACGTCTGCAGAGTCAGTATCGTAAACATAAGAATAGTTAACAGTGTCAGAATGTGTAGAGCAATAAGCGCGTGTGTATTTTATATAGATATAACCTGCTGTTTTATCATCATTTGTATAAGAAACTACAAGATTATCTCCTTCATAAGTAACATTTGTACCATAAGCATTAGAAAGACTTGTTGTTGTTATCGTAAAAACTTCATTATAACTACTTGTCCAGGCGCCAATCAGGTTGCTGTCTTCTTCAAGTGGAAGCACGTAAATATAATTGTTTACATACTCAGTGTCATCATCTGTCTTACAAGACGCAAAATTAAATAAAACAACAGAAAGTGCAAATAAAGAAAGTACTGCACGTCTAAAAGCAAAACTCCTGCTTTTCATAAAAAATCCTCCAGTCCCAGAGTGTTGCGTAGGACTAAAATAAAAATTCAACCTTTTATAAAAAAAGGCGGCAAAAAAACAGGTAATCGGGCTTGGCAAGCCATACCGTTCCGCGTCGAGCCAGTGATTTGCACACTGTTCCCCCGTTTTTAAACGCGTAAAAATATACCAGCAAATCATTTTTTAGTACACAAGACGCGCTCTTCACGCTGATTGATGTCAAACCTTCGCTGATTGAGCCTGTCGTCCGAAGGCACAAGCGAAGCGCAGTAATCAAGCAATAACTGTCTTTACCGGAGGTTTCGACGGGCTCAACCACCGTGTTTTCCGACCACCGTGGCTTTCCTGCTCATTTCTAATTTGTCTAATCCACTAAAAACGTTTTATAATTACAGGCGCTTTTTGCGGAAGCTCATTCTAATTGTGTCATTAAAAAACTCAATATTCAGGAGAATTATAAAAAATGGAAAAATCAATTAACACAAAGTGTATTCAATCTGGTTACGAACCTAAAAACGGTGAACCTCGTCAAATTCCAATCATTCAGTCTACAACCTTTAAATACGACACAAGCGAAGAAATGGGCGCTCTTTTTGACTTACAGGCCAGCGGATATTTTTATTCACGCCTGCAAAATCCAACAAACGATTTTGTTGCAGCAAAAATTGCAGCCTTAGAAGGCGGAACAGCAGCAATGCTTACTTCAAGCGGACAGGCAGCAAACTTTTTTGCTTTATTCAACATCTGCGAATGTGGCAGCCACATTGTTGCATCATCTTCAATTTATGGAGGAACATTCAACTTAATTTCTACAACCTTAAAAAAAATGGGAATTGATTCAACCTTTGTAAGCCCAGACGCAACAGAAGAAGAATTAAATGCAGCATTTAAGACGAACACTCGTGCAGTTTTTGGAGAAACAATTGCAAACCCGGCGCTCACAGTTCTAGATATAGAAAAATTTGCAAAAGTCGCACACGCTCACAATGTTCCGCTCATTGTAGACAACACATTCCCAACGCCAATAAACTGCCGCCCGATTGAATGGGGCGCAGACATTGTAACTCATTCAACTACAAAATATCTGGACGGACACGGTTCATGCGTAGGTGGAGCAATCGTAGACGCAGGAAAATTTGACTGGCTTGCTCATAAAGAAATGTACCCTGGCCTTGCTACTCCAGACGAAAGCTACCACGGAATTGTTTACGCACAGCAATTTGGAAAAGAAGGCGCATTTATTACAAAGGCAACAAGCCAGCTTATGCGCGACTTAGGCAGCATTCAGGCGCCAGTGCAGGCGTATATTCTAAACCTTGGGCTTGAATCCCTTCATGTAAGAATGCCACGCCACGTAGAAAACGGACAGACAGTTGCAGAATTTTTGGAAGGACAAAGCCAGGTTCAAAGCGTAAATTATCCGACATTAAAATCAAATAAATATTACGAACTGGCAAAAAAATATCTTCCAGACGGAGGATGTGGAGTTGTTTCTTTTGAATTAAAAGGCGGACGCAGCGCAACAGAAAAGTTTATGAAAGCCCTAAAAATTTTTGCAATCGAAACACACGTTGCCGACGCACGTTCATGCTGTTTAAATCCAGCAACTTCAACTCATCGCCAGATGAACGACGAACAGTTAAAAGCCGCAGGAATTCCAGCAGGTCTCGTAAGAATCAGTTGTGGTCTGGAAGACAAAAACGATCTTATCGCTGATTTAAAACAGGCTCTCGAAAGCATTTAGTTTGAACAATATTCAGCGGAAGAACTTAAAATTCCCCGCAATTGATAATTTCGCCTTGTTTTGTTATAGTAAATTTTAGGAAAATAACGGTTTTTACCGTCAAAAAATCTTTTTAGGAGACATACAAAATGGCAAAAGTAGTAACTTTTGGTGAATTGATGCTTCGCATCCAGCCTGCTGATTATTATCGTTTCGTTCAGGTTGACTCAATGACAACAACTTTCGGTGGTGGAGAAGCTAACGTAGCAGTTTCTTTGGCAAACTACGGTGATGAAGCTTACTTTGTAACAAAACTTCCAACTCACGAAATTGGTCAGGCTGCTGTAAACTCTCTTCGCAAATACGGAGTTCACACAGAATACATCGTTCGTGGCGGTCCACGCGTTGGTATTTACTACAACGAAAAAGGTGCTTCTCAGCGTGGTTCAAAATGTGTTTACGACCGCGCAGGCTCTTCTATTCAGCTTGCTAAACCAGAAGAATTCGACTGGAACAAAATCCTCGAAGGCGCTTCCTGGTTCCATATCACAGGTATTACACCAGCTCTCGGACCAAACATGGTTCAGGCTTGTATCGAAGGCTGCAAAATTGCTCACGAAAAGGGAATCACAACTTCCTGCGACCTTAACTACCGCGGAAAGCTCTGGACAAAAGACGAAGCTCGCGCTGCAATGACAGAAATCTGTAAGTACGTTGACGTTTGTATTTCTAACGAAGACGATGCTAACGATGTTTTCGGAATCAAATCTGAAGGCACAGACACAACTAAGGGCGAATTAAACAACGAAGGTTACCTTTCAGTTGCCCGCCAGCTCAAAGAAAAATTCAACTTCAAGAAAGTAGCTATCACACTCCGCACTTCTATCAACGCTAACCGCAACTTGTGGCAGGCTCTTCTCTATGTTGATGACAAAGACTACGCTTTCTCTAAGCAGTACGACATGAACATCGTTGACCGCGTTGGTGGCGGCGACTCATTCGGTGGCGGACTTATCCACTCACAGCTCAAGGGAATGAACACTCAGGATTCTATCAACTGGGCAGTTGCAGCTTCTTGTCTCAAACACTCAATCATCGGAGACTACAACATGGTTTCTGAAGACGAAGTTAACAAGCTCGCAGGCGGCGACGGTTCTGGACGCATCCAGAGATAGTTTTCTTTTTAGAAAAATTATCTTAACTTTAGGACATTGAGTTTGTCGAAATGTCCTTTATAAAAGACGGCTTTCCAAATCGGAGAGCCGTTTTTTTTATAAAAACCTGCTATATTTTTTTGCTTTTAGATTTATTTTAGTTTTTTTCAATAGCATTTATTCATCACTAAAAAAGTTCTGGAGAAGTGTTATTCAACTTAAAAAGAAACTTTTGGAGGTTTTTTATGCTTAGAAAAAAAATTGCTGTTTTAGTTGCTGCCGGAATGCTTGCATTCTCTTCTTCTGCTTTTGCAACTAATGTTGGACCAGGTCTTGGTTATATTCTCATTGGAGACAAAACTGGTGCAGGTTGGGATCTTCTTGCTTCATTCCTGAATGGAATTTACTGGAACCAGTATTTTGCAATTACATTCGGAACATCAGGCTATGATAAAGGTCTTGTTTCAATGACAGAAACAAATCAGTTTGTTGCAGACAATATGGACGCTCTTGCAGCTGACATTGCAAAGGGAGAAGGCGAATACATCGACACTCTTTCCAGCATGCTCAACGTTTCTGATTCTGTAGCATTCAAGGCTGCTTTGCAGAACAACTTTGACGAAATCTTTACATCTGCAGACGTTTCTGCAGAAGAAGTTACAAACAAGATTTATTCATTTGTAAGCTAAGTTGAATTTTTTGATTTGTAAGGCAAGGTACGGCTCAAGGGTCGTACCTTGTTTGTTTATATTGCTTTTTTCTCTTTTGTTCCCTGTTTTTGCGGATAACACAACAAAACAAAGTGCAATTCAAAAGGCACAGAATTTACAGTTATGGAACGAACCTTACTGGCACACTCTCGTTCACTACAAACCGGCATTTTCTGGTCATTATAAAAGTCTTGTCGACGATCCACAATTTTTCTGCGCAAAAAACGGCAAGACAGATCCACGCGCAGAACTCGAAGCCACAATTTCTGCTTTTTTTGAACAAAAAATCGATTCCACTGATTCAAGCCAAAAGCATGCAATTGAACGTTTTCCAGGTCGCTTTAAATGGATTTGCGAAAAATTAGAACTTAATTCAACAGATTTTCCTTTTGACGGAGATGCTGCCTATCATGCACTTTACGAAAAATTGAATCCGGACAGCATTTATCTTGTTTTTCCTGCCGGATATTTAAAAAGGCCGGCTTCTGTTTTTGGGCACACTTTTTTACTCGTCGAAACAAAAAATAAACCGCGTCTTACGGCTAATTCAATAAATTATGGCGCTGTTACAACAATGACTGGCGGTCCGCTTTATGCAATCTTAGGGCTTGTCGGCGGATTCCACGGTTACTACGGTTTTGAAGCCTATTACGAAAAAATAAAACAATATTCCGACATGGATATGCGCGACATGTGGGAATATCGCCTTAATCTTTCGGAAGAAGAAAAAGACAGACTTTTGCGCCACGTTTTTGATCTCGCAGGAATTTATTCACGCTATTATTTTATGGGCGAAAACTGTTCTTACAATCTTTTATTTTTGCTGGAAGCAGCCCGTCCTTCTACACAAATTACTCAAAAAATCGGCGGAGTTGTTGAACCCGTAGAAACAGTAAAACTTGTCTATAATTCAAACCTTACGGACAAAATTGAATACAGACCTTCAGTTTATTCAAAATTAGAAAGCGAAAAAAAGAATTTAACTGCAAAACAACAGAAATTTGCTAAAAAAATCTGTCTTGGCAAAAAATCTGCAGACGAATTTCCATTCGCAGACTGCCCGTTAGAACAGCAGGCGGCTTTTTGGGATTTATGTGCCGACTATTTAGGAATTCTTTTACATTCAAATAAAATTACTTCAGATGAATATCGTCCACGATATCTTGCAGTTTTATCTGCACGACGCAAACTTGGAAAAATTCAACTTCAAAAAAGTTCAATTCCAGAATCTCCAGAAAAAGCGCACGGTTCAAAAAAAATTGCATTGGAAACTGGCCGCGACATTAATGGAACCTTTGCAGGCACAGAGTTTCGTCTTACAGCCCACGAGCAGCTTGAATCCTTTGCCGGCTATTCAGAAAATTCAGAATTGAGTTTTGCAGACATCAATTTACGCTACAGTTTTTCTCAAAATAAATTTTATCTTAACAAGGCCGACCTTTTATCGATTGTTTCTTTGCCTTCTAGTGACCGCTTCTTTTTTAACGGAGCAACAGTTCTTTTAACCGGGCTTGAACAAAACCTTAACAAAGACAAAAGTCAAAATCTTGCCTGGCGCTTAAAATCTATGTACGGTTTTAGTGTGCGTCCTGTAAATTTAATTCAGCTTTATGCACTTGGTGGTGCAGATTTTTATTTTTCTCCACGCTACAACTATGGCACTCAGTTTTTTGCAGGCGGCGAAGGCGGATTTATTGCGGGAAACAGAAATTTTAAGGCAAAAGCGTACGGAACTTTTATGGTAAAAATCTTTGAAAAAAAATACACACGCATGGAAACAGGGCTCGACGCCTGCCTTACACTTTCGCAAAATTCCGCATTAAAAGGCGGATACAGTTTTATTAAAAATTACGAAGATTTCTGGCATTGTGCAAAAGTTTCGTTTAATGTGTATTTTTAAGACAAAATACTGTATTTTTATTTGGGAAGTAAAAAGATGAAAAAAACGACTTCTATTGTTATAAGCGTAATTTCGATAATTCTCCTGATTTTTGTTTTTTTCTGTTACAGATTTGAAAGTTCATATTTTAAAACTGTTTTTTACTTTGTTGTTTGTTCAGAACTTTTGCTTATTGTCGGCGGATTTTTATTCAATTCAATTTTTGAAGAAAAACAAAATAAAACTGATTCTTTGCAGGATTTTTTTGCAGAAGGCCTTGAAGGCGAAAAATCTGTAATTAAAAAAACAGAAAAATCTAAGATTGATTCATTTGAAACAATTTTGACAGAAATTTCTGCTCCTTTGCAGATAATTCAATCGATGGCAAATGTTCTTGCAGAGCCGGTTGCAGATGTGGCTCAGGTTTCTGCCACACAAATGATTACAAAAAACGTCTACAAAATAAAAGACGTTATTGGCAAAAAAATTTATTGCTTAGACGAAAAAACTCAGGAAACAGACATTCCGCTTCAACTTGAACAAATGCTGTCTATTCAAAAAGAACTTACAAACCATATTTCAATCGGTATTTACGGAGAATCAAATTCTTCAAACTTAACTTTGCGGCTTATTCTGCAATCTTATGGATTTTTTATACGGATTTTTGAACATTCACAAAAAGCTCTTTTTGCAATCGAAAACAACCGCATTCAAATGCTTATAATTTCGCCAGATTCGCAGGATGACGAAGCCTTTGTTTTGTGCAAGGCAATTCGTAAAAAATATGCAGTTTTAGAGTTTCCAATTCTTTTAATCGTAAAAAAATACAATTCCTATCTTTTAGAAAAAAATTTTGAAGGCCTTATAAATGATTTTCTTGTGCGTCCTTTTGATGTTTCTGCCCTGCTTGCGCGCATTCAAATTCTCGAAAAATATCGCAATCTCTGGCTCGAAAAACAGGAACTCTTAAAAAGCGAAAAAGAAAAAAGTACATTTTTGTATTTTGTAACGCATAACGTAAATACACCGCTTACAGTTCTATTGAACGAAATTGAAGAATTACAGACAAACACAGAAAATGTAGAAAATAAAAAAATTGAAGAACAGATTCAGACAATCCGCGACTGCACGGAACAAATAAACATAATAATTCAAAATGTTCTGGATTCTTATAGAATTTCGGACGGAAGGTATCTCGTAAATCCAAAAATTATTGAACTTGAGTCTTTTTTAAGAGAAGAAAATAAATTTTTGCAGCAAAAAGCAGATTCAAAAAAACAGAATTTCAGTATTGAATTCAATGTAGAAAATCCACGCGTGTTCTGTGACGAAAATAGTTTAAAAGGAATTTATGTAAACCTCGTTGACAATGCAATTAAATACACTTTGCCGGAAGGAAACATAAAAGTAACAATTGATGCCAATGAAGAAAAATTGTTTTTACGCGTAATTGATGACGGCGTTGGAATTACCGAAGAAAAACGTGCACTTCTTTTTAATCGTTTTGCAGGAATTGGTTCAAAACTTGCAAAAGGTGAAAAATCCGTGGGGCTTGGACTTTTTGTTGTTAACGAAATCTGCAAATTAAACGGAATAGAAATTGAATATTCAGAAAATACTGATGCTTTAAGCGGAAGCATTTTTACAGTTATTTTTAAGAGGCTCGACTAAAATGGAAGAAAAAGCAGTAATCATGATTGTTGAAGATTCTGAATCGCTGAATAATTTTGTTTCCCGCAATTTATTGGAGCAGGGTTTTGAAGTAATTCAATGTTTTAACGCAAAAGAAGCATTTAAAAATCTTTCTAAAAATTTAGTTGATCTTGTAATTCTGGATTTAAATCTTGGAGATGACATTGGAGGAATGAAGATTTTA
Source organism: Parabacteroides distasonis (assembly GCA_963659855.1). Lineage (GTDB taxonomy): Bacteria > Spirochaetota > Spirochaetia > Treponematales > Treponemataceae > Treponema_D. The sequence goes on from CAVKVK010000005.1 coordinate 28,162, forward strand.
CATTCAATTCGTTTACAGGATAAACTTTTGCCAGTAATGATTGTTTCTTCGATTCAAACAGATAAAAGCAAGATCGAAAGTTTTAGAGAAGGTTGCGACGACTACATTACAAAACCTTTTTATGTTGAAGAACTTATTCTTAGAATAAAACGAATGCTCGAAAAAGCTTCTATGATTGGATTTAAGAAAAATAAAGTAGAAACTTCGTATACCTGCGGAATTTTTGAACTTGATTTAAACACAATGACAGTTTTAAAAAACGGTGAAAAAATTCCAATGCGAAAAAAACAGTTTGATTTAATGCTTTATTTTGTGCGCAATCCAAACAAAATTCTGTCATTTGAAGCAATTTATCAAAATGTCTGGAACGAAGCCATTCCAGACGAAAAAACACTGGAAAGCAATATTTATGTAAATATTCGCTCTTTACGGAATCTTATTGAAGAAGACAAAAAGACGTCAAAGCACATAGTTTCCGTAAGCAAATGTGGCTATATTTTTGTCCCGGAATAAAAAAAATCAAGTTTTATAAATTCAACGAAAAACCAGAAAAAACACGGCAATTCGCCATTTTTGTATAAAAAACCGACATTCAGGCTAATAAAGATATTCCATGCGTTTTTTTACAAATTCCCGCTTTTTAACATCTGCAAGAGAAAGCGCGTGTTCAAGGTCTGATTTTGCAGAAATTTTTGCATAACCGAGAGAAATCAAAGGCATTTCTTTTAATTCAAAACTTTCTTTTACAAATTCAATAAAAAAAAGCCGATTAAGTTCATCTAAGTTTAAAGTCAAATTATTTATCGTAACTAAAAATTCTTCACTGCCGATTCTGTAGCATTGTCCGTATTTTTTGTAAAATTTATTGAACATTTTAGAAACCGTAACTATTATCCGGTCAATTTTTTTACGGCTATAGTTGAGTTTTAATTTTTCAAAATTGTCGATTTCTGCAATAACAATGTAATATTCTTTTTTTTGCAATGTCAGCCATTTTTGAAAACTCGCATAATTTAAAAGACAGGTTTGAACATCAAGCTGCTGATAAAGCGTTGTGTGATAAACAAAATAAATCAAAATAGAAAGAACAATCGTAAGCCAGGTAATTTGAATTTCAGGAAAAACAATTTGAACGGTTGTTCCAAAAAAAACAAGAATAAAATTGAGCAAAAGAACAATTCCATTATTCTTCCAGAAACGCACCGAAAGCTGAATATTTGTTATTAAAAAATAAAAAAGGCTCAACGCATAAAAAATAACGTAAACAAAAAATCCATTTGCCCTTGAATAATGATTATTCTGGTCAACAAAAAAAACGCTGTAATGCGGATTAACAATCAGACTTATTAAAAACCACAGAACATACGCTGCCCAAAGCCCAACCAATGGATTTATTTTAAAATATTTTTCTTCTGGATACGGAAAAAGCGCCTTGCTCAGCGAAAAATAAACAACCGGCGTAAGCGAAAAACCAAAAAAATTTGAAGCAATATGCAAAAAGCGGAACTGTACAGGCGAATCATTAAAAATGATTGTAAGCACTTCCAGAATGCAGATTACAAAAGCAACTCCACCAGTTGTCTGAAATTTTATTTTCTGGTGCACGCTTATTACCGAATTTCCTGTAGTTAAAACAAAATGAATTACGAGCAGAAAAAGATTTATACATGTAATTGCGGTAAAATAAGGCGTCATAAGTTCTTATATATTAAAATCCTGCACAAGAGCGAACATTGAACTGTTCTATTTTATAAAATTTGTATAGATTTTTTCCTGAGGTTCAGGCTGTTCAACGCCGGCTGTTTTTCCAGCCTGAATTGATTTTAAAAGCCATGCCATATTTGTTCCGAGAGTTTTTAAAATCTGCACACCTTCTTCATCTTTTAAGACATCTTCTGGTTTTGAACCGTGAATTTCGTTCCAATAACGTGAACTTACGATTGGCATTTGATTGTATGCAAAATATTTATAGATTACGTCTAATGTTGCAGTGTTACCGGCACGACGACAACTAGAAATTGCAGCGGCAGGCTTAAAACAAAGGAATTTTTCGCTGTTATTAATGCTAAAAAATCTGTCTAAGAACATAATAAGTTCTCCGCTTGGAGACGCATAATAAACTGGAGAACCGACAATTAAAGCGTCGCAGGTTTTAATTTTTTCGTTGGCTTCGTTTACGGCTTCTTCAAGTTCACCGTTGCGGACTTTTGAACCAACATTAAAAATTTCTGTTTCGATGCCTTTTTCGTTTAACACTTGAGCAATAATCGAAAGCCCCGTAAAAGTACATCCATTGTCGCGACGACTGCCGTTAATAAGTAAAACTTTCATGCCTTGCCTCCAGATAAAAAAAAGCAGATGACGGGAGTCGGACCCGCGCGCCAACCTTGGGAAGGTCGTGTACTACCGTTATATTACATCTGCAAAAACGTTTTTATTCTAATGAATAACTTTTTTTAAGACAATCAGACTGTATTTTTGCCTTGTTAGTTTTCGGCTAACGTTTTTTTTATTGTCTGGCAAAATAATTGTCCTTATATTTATATCGTAGAAAATTATTTTTTTAACGACTGTAAAAGTTTTTGCTGGAGGCTTTATGAACGAATCTGCTAAAAAATCTTTGACTAAGGTTTGCGTTACTGCTGGTATAATTCTGGTTGTAATTTTTGCGCTTTATAGTTTTTTTGCTGGAAATTACAACAAAATGGTTACCCTGGAAGAAAATGTCAGTTCTGCCTGGAGCCAGGTAGAAAATCAATATCAGCGCCGCCTTGACCTTATTCCAAATCTTGTAAGCACTGTAAAAGGTTATGCAAGCCACGAAGAAGAAGTTTTTACTCAAGTTACTCAGGCTCGTAGCCGTGCTGGTGGAATTGTGAATATTGATTCTTCAATTACAGATAATCCGGAAAAAATGGCAGAATTCCAGAAAATCCAGGGTGAATTAAGTTCAAGCCTGCAGCGTTTACTTGCAGTTACAGAAAATTATCCTGAATTAAAATCCAACGAAAACTTTTTAGCCTTGCAGGATGAACTTTCTGGCACAGAAAACAGAATTTCTACAGAGCGCAGACGTTTTAACGAAGCTGCAAAAACTTACAATACTTTTATCCGGAAGTTCCCGGCAAATATTATTGCAAATATGAACGGTTTTGAAAAAAAGTCTTATTTTGAAGCCGATTCTTCTGCTTCAAAAGCTCCGTCAGTTCAATTTTAAAAATAGTTTTAGCCGCAGCGCAACTCTGGAAGTTTTTTATGCTTAAAGAAAAAAAATTATTTAATTCAATTCGCTTTGTTCCTTTAATTTTGTTTTTTGCTTTGCCGTCTTTGATTTTTGCAAAGGTGAATGTTCCTGTTCAAACTGCCTGGATTATGGACAGCGCAAACATTATGGACTCAAACACTAAAAATCAGCTGGAAAATTATCTTGAATCAATAAATCAAAAAACTGGCGTACAGATTGCGGTTTTTACGGTGAATTCAATTAAGGACGTAGCCGGAGAAGATTTAACAATTGAAGAATATGCAACTTCTGTTTTTGAAAACTGGGGACTTGGTCAAAAAAATAAAGACAATGGAATTCTTCTTTTAGTTGCAATGGATACGCGTTCTCTGCGAATTGAAGTTGGTTACGGACTTGAAGAAGTTTTAACCGACACAAAATGCGGCTTAATCATAAGAAATTTTATTGCCCCGGAATTTAAAAACGGCAACTATTCCGCAGGAATTAAAACCGGCGTAGAAACAATTGCCGGCTACGCCACTGGCAACGAAGAAATAAAGAACAGCGTAGACGATCTGGACACTGACAAAGATGAAAGTTCAATTGCTGCAGTTATGTTTTTAATCTGGGCTGCCTTTTTTATATTTATTACAGTTACAAGCATAACAAAGTCACGCAAAAACCGAAACAGACGACATTCAACGGGTGGTTTTTATGTGGATTCTTCTGATCATAACCACAGAGGCGGATTTGGCGGTGGTTTTGGTGGATTCGGTGGTGGCGGCTCAGGAGGCTTTGGCGGCGGTTGTGGCGGAAGCTCCGGCGGTGGCGGTGCAAGCGGTGGCTGGTAAAACGGTGGTTGAGTTTGATTACAGTGTTATGCTTGATTACTGCGCTTCGCTTGTGCCTTCGGGCGACGGGCTCAATCGGCGCAATATTGCGTTACGGTAAAACCTAGCCCAGATAGTAAGGGCGCGCGCAGCGCGGTGCGTAGCACTGGAGGCGTTAGCCGGAACCCTGAATAGCTGGAAAGTCTGTTAAACAAGGCGCAGGCTGAAGAATGTTTTCCGTCGGAAAATTGCGCTCCGTAATTCCAGAACTTCCTTAATATTGAGAATTTATGCTTTTTGAGATATTCTTTTGCTATGTCTTATGAAGTAACTGCCACCAGGCGCAGACCACAAAAGTTTGAAGACCTTGTTGGTCAGGAATTTGTTGCGGAAACTTTCCGTAATGCCATTCAATCAAAAAAAATCGCACATGCTTATCTTTTTTCTGGTCCACGAGGTTGTGGTAAAACTTCTACTGCACGTATTCTTGCAAAGGCCCTTAACTGTGCAGAAGGTCCAACGGCTTCTCCTTGTGGAAAATGCCAGCAATGTATGGAAATTACAAAAGGAACCTGCACAGACGTTATCGAAATAGACGGTGCGTCAAATACTTCTGTAAACGATGTAAGACAAATTAAAGACGAAGTTCTGTTTCCGCCGCAAAGCTGCCGTTATAAAATTTATATAATTGACGAAGTCCACATGCTTTCGACTTCTGCCTTTAACGCTCTTTTAAAAACAATTGAAGAGCCGCCTCCATACGTTATTTTTATTTTTGCAACTACGGAACTGCAGAAAGTGCCGGCAACTATAAAAAGCCGTTGTCAGCAGTTTAACTTTCGGCTTGTTCCGATTGAAAAAGTAAAAGAACAGCTTGCCCTTGCAGCCGCAGAAATTGGAATCGAAGCAGAATCCGAAGCCTTGTACTGGATTGCGCGAGAATCTACTGGTTCAATGCGCGACGCCTACACTCTTTTTGACCAGGTTGCAGCCTTTAGCGGAGATAAAATTACATACGAAAAAATCCGCGATAAACTGGGACTTGTTGGCGTTGACCGCTTAAACGAAATTTTTGAAGACTGTGCACAAAACAAATCTCAAAGTGCACTGGAAAAATTGGACACTTTTTTGCAGGCAGGAATTTCTATTGAACAGTTAATTTCCAATGCGACAGACTACTTGCGTTCTCTTTTACTTATAAAAAATGGAATTATAAAGGAATCGCTTTTAGGACAAAGTGCAGAACGCTACAGCAAAACAGTTTTACAAGCCTGGAACAGTGTTCAGCTTGAACGGGCAATCAGCATTTTTCTGCAGCTTTACCGCGACATACGTTATTCCTTAAGTCCACGCTACGAACTTGAACTTGCGTTTAGCCGATTAAGCTGGTTGAATCAATATGTTTCGCCGGCAGAAGTAAAATCTGCAATTGATAAAGCAAAAGCCTTGCTCTTAGCTGGAACAAATTCTCAAAACTCTGGTATAAATCAGTCTTTTAGCCGTGGCGGCGCTGAACCGCCTGATCAATCAGCGGCTCAGACAAATGCAAAACCTGTAAAAAGTTTTTTCTCTGGAATTCCTGCAGCCGAAGGCTCTTACGCTCCAGAAGATGCAACACCGCCAGACACCTTTAGTGATTTTTCTGTAGCTCCGGAAGGCGAAGTTCCTCCAATTTCTGTGCAGTCAGAACCAGTTGTAAATGCACCGGTCCGCAATATGCAGGCTCTAAAAAAAACAGTAATAGAACAGCTTTCTCATAGCGAAAACACGGCTCTTATTGCAACAACGCTCAACGGAACTGGTGAATGGACTTTAGACGGAAGCACGATAAAAACAACTGTTGTGTCAAACTTTGCATTGATGCAGCTTGTAAAACAGTCGGGAGAAATTTCTCAAAGAATTTCTGCAGTTTTTGGCGAAACGGTTCAATTTAAAGCATCTTTGGCGCAGTCTGTTCATGAAAATTCTAACGAAAACACGCCTTACGAAGTTCAGCTTTTGTGTTCACTTTTCAGGGGACAGATTATTGCAAAAGGTGAACGAACGGAATCTGCAAAACCTGAAGAAACTGAAAAAAATAACGGAGAAGAAAATACAGAAGATTCTCCGGAAAACAATAATTTTAATAACGAAACAACAGAGGAAGAAGAAGATGAATCCATTTGATCTTGTAAAAAATCTTAAAGACCTTCAGGGAACAATGAACCAGATGAAGGACAATCTGCAGAATATAAGCGCAACCGGTTCTTCTGGCGGAAACATGATTCAGGTAACATTGAACGGCAAATTTGAAATGACTGCAATTAAAATTGACCCGATCTGCGTTGATCCGCGCGACGTTAACATGCTGCAGGATTTAATTATTGCCGCAACCCACGATGCCTTGGACAAAGTTCAGGAAAAAATTAAAGAAATGGCCGGTCCTTTAATGGGCAACATGAATCTGGGGCTTTAAGTTGAACGCAATTGATGAATTAACAGACAGTTTTTCGCGCCTGCCAGGAATTGGCAAAAAAAGCGCTGGTCGTCTTGTAAATTATATTTTAAAGGCCGACAGCACCTGGGTCAGCCGTTTTGCAAAACAAATAGAAACTTTGCAGCAGCGCATAAAACCGTGTTCAATCTGTGGTTCCTGGACAGAAAACGATCCTTGCCCTGTTTGCAGCGATCCTCTGCGCGACAAAAGCCTTATCTGCGTTGTAGAACAGGCTCAGGACGTTGCAACAATTGAAAATTCTCACGAGTTTAATGGTTTGTTCCACGTTCTTGGCGGCGTAATTGCTCCTTTAGAAGGAATTGGTCCGTCGCAGCTGAATATTCAAAGGTTAGTTGAACGCGTACAAAACGGTAACGTAAAAGAAGTAATTCTTGCAACAAACCCAACGGTAGAAGGCGACACAACCGCTATGTACATTCAAAAAATTCTTGCTGGCATAAATGGCGTAAAAGTTACACGCCTTGCAAGCGGGCTGCCAGTCGGTGGCGATCTTGAATACATTGACCGTTTAACACTTGCCCGTTCCTTTAGAGGCAGAAGCAGTTTTTAATAAAAAATTTCAAACAGCCACAGCGAGGTTCTGTCCACAAGCGCATTTAAGGGCGTAGCAAAGCATATGTTTTACGGGCAAATTCTCGCCGAGAGTCTTTATTTGCACTAAAACTCGAAATTCAATTTTTTTTTATTTTTTTTCTAAAGTCGATTTTTTTATCTCCGATAAATTTAGCATAGGGTGGTAAACCCGGGGACTACAAGACGTTGTATTAGAGAACAAGTCTGTAGTATTTAGACCAGATCTTACAAGGAGATAAATTATGGTTATCAATCACAACATGAGTGCTCAGTTTGCACAACGTTCTACAGGACTTTCAGAACTCAGCAACACAAAAAACATGGAAAAGCTTTCATCAGGCATGAAAATCAACCGCGCTGGTGATGACGCTTCTGGACTTGCAGTTTCTGAAAAAATGCGTGCACAGATCCGTGGTATGAACCAGGCTTCTACAAACGCACAGAACGGTATTTCTTTTATTCAGACAACAGAAGGTTATTTGCAGGAAACAACTGACATTGTTCAGAGAATCCGCGAACTTGCTGTTCAGTCTTCAAACGGTATTTATTCTGACGAAGACCGCATGATGATCCAGGTTGAAGTTAGCCAGCTCGTTGCAGAAGTTGACCGCATTGCTTCACAGGCTCAGTTCAACGGTATGAATATGCTTACTGGTCGTTTTGCTCAGTCAACTGGCGAAAACGCAGTTACAGGTTCTATGTGGTTCCACATTGGTGCAAACATGGACCAGAGAACACAGGTTTTCATTGGAACAATGTCTGCTGCAGCTCTCGGATTGCGCAACGTTGGTTCAGAAGAAATTCTTTCTCTTTCTGCTCCAGACGAAGCAAACCGCGCAATTGGAACTCTCGACAGCGCATTGCAGAAGATTAACAAACAGCGTGCTGACCTCGGTGCTTACCAGAACCGCCTCGAAAAGACAGTTGTAGGACTTGATGTTGGTGCAGAAAACCTCCAGGCTTCTGAATCACGCATCCGCGATACAGACATGGCTAAAGAAATGGTTGACTTTACAAAGAACCAGGTTCTTACACAGGCAGGAACTGCTATGCAGGCACAGGCAAACCAGAGTGCACAGAACGTACTCAGCCTCTTGCGCTAGTAGACATACAGCTTAAGTTAAGCATTATAAAGACCTTCAGTTTTTTACTGAGGGTCTTTTTTTTATCGTTTATGCGGAACACAGCAATTCTGGCAGCCAGTTACAATTACATGTTTTTTATTGTCTTTTGTTTTATTAAAAAGCCTTGCAACTAAATAACTGCCGTTTTCTACAGTTTTGTGGCAAACCGGGCAGATTCTTTTTACTCCAGGTTCGCAAAATGGATGGCAATGCGGACAACCTAAAATGTGCATGCGCTGATCGTTAACCGTCATTGGCCTAAAAACCTGACTCGCTAAATCTTCTCCTTTTGCAAGCGGAGTATTACAGAGCGGGCAGCGCACAAAAGAAATGCTGCCATCTTCGTTTTTCTGTTTTTTTAAGTTTTTTAAAGCTCGTTTTTCGTTCTTTTTGTTTTGTGAGTGTAAATACAAAAAACGAAGCAAAATGATTAAACAAAGGCAAACTGCAAACAAAGCAAAATATGTAAAAAAATCTTTCATTATGAGTTTTAGTTTATAACAATTTTTAAAAAGGCGGGGATTGGTGCACAATTTTTTTTACAAAAAAAGCCTAGCCCCGGGTGGAGGAGCGCAGAGCGTTGGCAGCCTGCTGCCAATGGAGCGCATTAGCGCGGAACTCCGCAACACGGGATGCGGACAGATAATTGTGCTGCAAAAAAAAACAAATTTAAAAAATCCGCAGTAAAAAAAAACAGTGTTATAATAAATTATGTAAAAAAAGGCAAAAAATAAAAAACAAAGGAATAAAAAATGCCAGCCTTTAAGAACATTCGAATTCGTGATGTTGCCTTTAGTATTGATAAAAAACTAAATGTAATAAATGCAAACAGAAATTTTGCAAATCTTTTTGACGTTACAGATGTAAGAATCAGCATTGAACCTTTTATGGACGTTAGCGATGCCAGAAACTTAAAGAATTTTCTTTCTAATATTCCGGAAGCAGGCAGCCACAACTTTGTATTAAAACTTTTTTCTGATACGGCAGAAGGCGATTTTATTTTTGAAACTGAACGCACTGGCAAAAATTCGTTTTTTGTAAAACTTTATCCTTTTGAACTTGCTAAAGAAAATTTTGATCAGATGCAAAAAGAAATTCTGGAATTTTCTTCCGTTTTAAAAACATTTGAACGTTATTATTTTGTTTACGACGGTCAATCTTTTGAACTTAAGCACACAAGGCTTTTGACGAGCATTTTTCGTGGTTCTGCAAATGAATTTAAAAATTACATTGCAACCAATTTTAATCTTTTGTTAAAAGACGAGCAGACTGCAGCAAACTTTGTGGCCCTGATTTTTGATATTCAAAAGTTTAAGACTAAAAAAACTTACGATCTTTTAATAGAAAACAACAAAAAAATTACAGTTCTGCCAAAAATCTGCCAGTACAAAGAAAAACAAATCGTAGTTGGAACATTTTTATACGATGAAGAAGTTACGAGTGAAGAAAATCTTTTTACAAAAAGCAAAGACGGACTTACGGATCTTTTTAATAAAAAGGCGATTACCGAGCAGGCGATTCACAAAATAAATGTGCTAAAAGAACCGTGTTCGCTGATTATTCTTGATATTGATAAATTTAAGGAATTTAACGATACATTCGGGCACGCTTACGGCGACAAGGTTATTTTTGCAGTTGCCGGAGTTATTAAAGATGCCTTAAAAAAAGACGGAAGTGGAATTGCCGGCAGAATCGGCGGAGATGAATTCCTTTTAATTTTAAATACGACGGAAGAAGAAGAAATACGAAAAGTAACGCGAGGAATTCGACTTGGAATAAACTGGGCTGTAAACACGCCTGAACTTTCGTCAGTTGTTACGTGTTCAATGGGAGTTGCGCGAAGCCCGCTGAACGCTACTGACTACGATTCTCTTTTTTCGCTCGCGGACAAGTGTCTTTACATTGCCAAAAACAAGGGACGCAACTGTTACATTATCTACAAACCAGAAATTCACGACGCCGTTATTATAAAAAACGAAAAAGAAAAACCTTTAAACAAAGCAGGAATGTTTTACAACGCCGACGCTCAGGCTCAGCAGGAAATTTTAGATTTGATGTATGCGGACTGCAAAAAAAATCTTAAAGGAATTCTTGAAAAAATGCTTGCGTATATGGAAGTTTCTCAAATTACGCTCTACAAAACTGACGAAGACGGAAATTTTGAACTTGCGCTCAATACTGGAAAAAAACACGATTTTAGAACAACTTATCTGAACACATTTAAAGATGAATATTTTTATCATTTTAATTCGTACAATTTTTTGCATTTAGACAATACAACAAATCTGGACACTGTGGACAAAAGATTACATTCAATGTACGCAGAAAACAATGTTTCTTCCATAATTGAATATGTTGCAAAAGACGAAAACGAAAATATAACCGCCTTAATCTGCTACGACATTTACAAACCAGCAAGAACTTTTGCAAAAGAAAAAGTTGTATTTGCAATTTTGGTTGCAAAGTTTCTGACAAATTCTTCAATTTTCGATATGATGTAAAAAGTTGAATAACCACAGCCAAAACTTGAATTGGGGAAAGGTTATTTGATAATTTTTACAAAAACTCGACATTCTCAATCTTGTTTTGTTGAGAATTAAAACGCACGGAGTATTTTTTTATGAAAGCACTTGTAATTGGTAGCGGTGGACGCGAGCACACAATCGCCTGGAGACTCGCTCAAAGTTCAAAAATTGATGAAGTAATTTGTGTTCCTGGAAACGGTGGAACTGCAACCGAAAACAAATGCCGTAACATTGAAGGAAACAGCGTAGAAATTGCGAAAGCAGAAAAAGTTGATTTTGCCGTTGTTGGCCCGGAAGATCCACTTGCTCAGGGAATTGCAGACAAACTCTGGGAAGCAGAAATTCCAACTGTTGGACCAAAAGCACAGGGCGCAGCTCTCGAAGCTTCTAAAGACCTTTCTAAAATATTTATGAAAAATCATGGCGTTGCCTGCGCAGGTTCAGAAACTTTTACAGACAAAGATAAGGCTCTTGAATATGTTGCAAAACACGGAGCGCCGATTGTTGTAAAAGCCGACGGACTTGCAGCCGGAAAAGGCGTTGTTGTAGCAAAATCTGTAGAAGAAGCTCAAAAAGCCGTTGTTGACATGATGGACGGAGAATTTGGCAATGCGGGCAAAAAATTAGTAATTGAAGATTATTTGCAGGGCGTTGAAATCTCTGTTCTTGCAGCCGTAAGCGTTACAGAAGAAACAGCAAAAAACGGCAAAGCCTGCATTAAAGCATTCCTGCCTGCACGCGACCATAAACGTCTGTTCGATGGAGCATTGGGCCCAAACACAGGTGGAATGGGTGCAGTCTGCCCTCCACAGGACGTTACTCAGCAGACAATGGACGAATTTACTAAAACAATTCTTGAACCAACTCTGCGCGGTCTTATTGAAGAAAAAATGGACTACCGCGGATTTATTTTCTTTGGACTTATGCTTACAAAAGACGGTCCAAAAGCACTTGAATACAATGTACGCTTAGGCGATCCAGAAACACAGGCAGTTTTGCCAATGATGGATTTTGATTTTGTTGATTTGTGTCTTGCAATTACAGACGGAACTCTTAAAGACTTTAACCTTAAATGGAAAAAAGGATTCCAGGTTGCTCCAGTTGCAGTAAGTGGCGGTTATCCGCTCAAATATGCAAAAGGCAAAAAAATTACACTCGACACTGCAAAGATTGAATCTACTCCAGCAAAAGTTTTTATTGCGGGAGCTGTAAAAAACGAAAGCAACGAACTTTTAACAAGTGGCGGACGCGTTCTTGCATGCTCTGCCCATGGCGAAACATTCGACGAAGCCTGGAAAAAAGCCTATTCTGCAATGGAAGGAATTTCTTTTGAAGGAATGTTCTATCGCAAAGACATTGGTCTTCCTGGCGCTGCTGAATCTAACTAAAAACCAGCACTAAACTGCCAATACAAAAAAAAGCGGAACCATAACCACTGGTAACAGCAGATTGCTGACCTGAGTCTGTGGTTCCGCTTTTTTTATAAAAATCTACTGAACAGAAAAGAGCAGATCTTCGTAACTTGGATACGGCTGATACTCTTTTCCAAGAAGGACTTCAAGACTGTCAACACAAGTACGAAGTTCTTCCATTGCCGGCAAAACAACTCCAGCATATTCCTTTGATTTTTTAAGCAGGTCTGGAATCTGCTTTGTCTGGTTGTGCATGGCTTCGAGCTTTGCTTTTTTAGATTCGATTTCCAGCCATAATTTACTAACGCTGTTTATAAGATTTTGCGCAGGATTTATCGTTGTAACAGACGCAAGTTTTGTTGCTGTGTCTGCAAGTTTATTCAAGAAGTTTAGAGCACAAGGCATAATATCTTTATTTACCATTTCGAGCATTGTTTCTACTTCGATATTCAAAATCTGACAGTATTTTTCAAGTTTTACGTCGTAATGGCTTTTCATTTCTACTTCGGAATAAATTCCTGTTCGTGCAAAAAGTTCAACATTCTTTTTATCGAGATAATGTTCCATTGCATCCGGCGTTGTACGATAATTTTTTAGTCCGCGTTTTTGAGCTTCTTTTATCCATTCTTCGCCATAACCGTTTCCGTTAAAAAGAATTCTCCAGTGAGCAGTAATTTCGCGCTTTATAAGGTTTTGAAGTTCTGTGTCAAAATCCTTTGCATTTTCTAATTCGTCTGCAAAAAGACCAAGTGTGTCTGCAAGAATTGCATTAAGAATCGTGTTTGGCCCGGAAATTGAAAGATTTGATCCAACCGAACGGAATTCAAAACGGTTGCCCGTAAATGCAAATGGAGAAGTTCTGTTGCGGTCTGTTGAATCCTTTGGAATTGAAGGCAGAACATCTACTCCAACCGACATTTTTTTGCTGATGCTGTCAATGTAAGTTTTTCCATTTTTAATTGCTTCAAGAATTGCTTCAAGTTCATCGCCAACGTAAATAGACATAATTGCAGGCGGTGCCTCGTTTGCCCCAAGACGATGATCGTTTCCGGCACTTGCAACGATTGCCCTTAACAAATCCTGATGATCGTCAACAGCCTTAATTACGGCAGTTAAGAACAAAAGGAACTGTGCGTTTTCCATTGGTGTTTTTCCTGGAGAAAAAAGATTTTCGCCAGAATCGGTTGCAATTGACCAGTTATTGTGTTTGCCGCTTCCGTTTACGCCTTCAAAAGGTTTTTCGTGCAAAAGACAGATTAAGCCGTGGCGACGCGCAACTTTTTTCATTATTTCCATTGTAAGCTGGTTCTGGTCGGCAGCCAGGTTTGAAGTTGTAAAAATCGGCGCCATTTCGTGCTGTGCTGGAGCCGCTTCGTTGTGTTCTGTCTTGGCGTAAATTCCAAGTTTCCACAACTCTTCGTTTAAGTCTTCCATATATTCAATTACGCGTGGTTTAATGGCAGCAAAATACTGATCGTCCATTTCCTGCCCTTTTACCGGACGGGCACCAAAAATCGTACGACCTGTCATTTTTAAATCGCGGCGTTTTGCATAAAGTTTTTCGTCTACCAGAAAATATTCCTGCTCTGGCCCCATTGTTGTTGTTACGTGTTTTGCAGGATTGTTAAAAAGTTTTAAAATTCTTAAAGACTGCTTGTTCAGGCTTTCCATTGAACGCAGCAACGGAGTTTTTTTGTCGAGAGCTTCTCCAGTGTAAGAACAGAACGCAGTCGGAATACAAAGCGTATGATCTTTTACAAATGGAAAAGACGTCGGATCCCAGACAGTGTAACCGCGGGCTTCGAAAGTTGAACGGTAACCACCACTCGGAAACGAAGAAGCGTCAGGTTCACCTTTTATAAGTTCCTTTCCGCTGAATGACATAATTACCTTGCCTTCAGCAGCAGGCGTTAAAAAACTGTCATGTTTTTCGGCAGTAATTCCGGTTAAAGGCTGAAACCAGTGCGAATAATGAGTTGCACCTTTTTCGATTGCCCAGTCTTTCATTGCATTTGCAACTTCGTTTGCAACACCAAGTTCAAGCGGGCATCCTTCTGCCATTGTTTTTTTTAATGATGCATAAATATCTGCAGAAAGCCGTTTTTTCATTTCGCTTTCGTTAAAAACCATGCTTGCAAACATTTCCGGAACGTTAATCATAACTGCCTCGCTTGACCGTCATCTATGGCGGATTTTATATGTATATTTTGCACAAAATTATATAGATTTTTTGTAACAATTTAAACTGCGGGCAAAAAGAAGAGTTTTTTTAAGTTTTTGGAGCACAATGAACCGTCTTTCCGGCTCTTGCTGCAAGTCCTCGCTCCGCTCCGGTCTTTCCGCAACGATCCGGGCTAGGTTTGGTTGTAAAAATAAATGCGACATCCTGTCGCGACAAGAAACTGCGCTTCGCTTGTGCCTTCGGACGACAAACTCAATCGGCGCGGATTACTGCAAAAAAAATTGCCCCGGAGATTTTTATCTTCAGGGCAACGGTAATTCTAAATTACTAGCGTAAGTCTGTTGTTTTGATCCAGTCCTGATCTGTGTAAGTGCGGTTTTCGCCACCCATTGACCAGATAAATGTGTAGTTGCTTGTTCCACAACCAGAATGGATTGACCAGGATGGATTGATTACAGCTTCGTCATTGTGCATTACAATGTGGCGTGTTTCCTGTGGTTCACCCATAAAATGGAACAAAACCTGATCGTTTGGAAGATCAAAATAGAAATAAACTTCCATGCGGCGTTCGTGAGTATGTGCTGGCATTGTATTCCATACAGAACCAGTTTCCAGATGTGTCATTCCCATAGAAAGCTGGCATGTTTCCAGAATATCCGGGTGAATGTACTGATTGATTGTGCGGTCGTTTGATTCTGCAGCAGAACCAGCGTGAACATGGTTTGCCTGTTCGTAAGTAATTACACGGCTAGGATAAGAAACATGTGCAGGAACTGAGTTCATGTAGAATTTTGCAGGATTGTTCTTGTCTACACTAGAAAGAGTTACGTCTTTTGTGCCAGCTCCAAGGTAAAGTGCGTCGTAATGATTTACTTTGTATTCAACACCGTCTGCAACAACTACACCGTCGCCACCAATGTTAATCATTCCAAGTTCGCGACGCTGAAGGAAAAAATCAACACCAAAATCTTTCATTGCGTCAATGTTTTTGTCGAGTTTTACTTTTTCGTCAACTGGCATTGCGCCCAAAGTTACAATGCGGTCAATATGACTGTAAACTGCACTAACATCGTTCTTAATAAAAATGTTAGAAATTAAAAATTCTTTGCGCATTTCGTCTGTTGTCATGCGCTTAAAAGGTTCTTTACCAGTTGAATAACGAATATCCATTTCTGTTTCTCCTAAAGCATCTATAAAAAGTTTGCAACACAAACATTGTGTCCCGAAAATGTCTTTTAAGTTTATTCTTATAAACTCGTTCCCGCAAGAGTTAAACTTAAACAAAAAAATGTTGAGTTTTAATTAAATAAATTCAAATAGCCTCTCACCGAGAACCTGCCCCAAGCCGCATGCTGTCGCTACGCTCAGAATGCGTTTGTGTCAGAACCTCGGTTACGGCTATTTGACATATAAACAAAAAAAAGCGCGTTTTTTCGACAAAATATTCAAAATAGCCTCTCGCCGTAATCTAGCATCAACTGTCCCAACAGGTGGTTTTACTCGATGTTTGAGGCTGTTATGTAGTTGTGGGTTAAGCCGTCTGGGCGCGTTGTTAACGTGTATTTGCCGGTGACTGTAATGTTCTGGTTTGGTTGTGGTTCACTCCCGGCAAAATTGTATTTAAACTCTAACCCCTGCTGGCAGCACGCCAATGCATCTTTTACAATAACTGCATAAACTGTTTCGCCGTCCTGACCGGTGAGTTTTAAAAAGCTGCCAGTCATTTTAAATATTTTGCCGTCGTAATCTTCCGGGCTCAGCATTAAATTAAAAACCTGGGCATAAATCATATTCGGGTTCATTGAAGTTAAATCAAAATCCACAGAATCGTCTTTTTGTTTTAACTGCTCGTTTGTTTCGTTTATTTCTTGAGTTTGAACAGGCGTAGCTGTATTTGATTTGTTTTTTGAACAACTGAGTAAAGCGCAAAGAATAAAAATAATTGCGAACGTGGCAGGGATAGTAGCACCGCCAAAGGCGTTGTTTTGCTTTGCAAAACAATGGAGCGAACAGCGCAAGTGCGGATAGCCCGACGGCAGCTTGTCTGCCGGGCCGCCCAAAAAATTAAAAAAATTCATTTTACAAACCTTCCCGCAATACAAAATCCTGCAAAAACAACCAGATTGGCTGCAACAATTGTAGAACCGACAGGAGTTCCTGCAAGAATCGAAATTAAAAGTCCGGCAGTTGAACAAACAATCGAAACAACTGCACTGCAAACTGTTACGCTCTTAAAACTTTTTAGTACGCGCATTGCAGAAAGTGCTGGAAAAATTACAAGAGCGCTGATTAAAAGTGAACCAACAAGGTTCATTGCAAGAACGATTATTACGGCAATGATGATTGCAATTACGAGATTGTAAACATTTGCGTGAGTTCCAACGGCCTGTGCAAAGTTTTCGTCAAAGGTTACGGCAAAGATTTTGTTGTAAAAAATTATAAATGCTGCAATTACGGCAACGGAAAGCACAACGCAAAGAACAACTTCGCTTTTTGTAAGCGTAAGAATCGAAGTTGAACCAAAAAGTGTTGAACAAACATCGCCTGCAAGATTTGCCGAAGAATTAAAAATATTCATTAAAAGATAGCCGAGCGCAAGGGAAGCAACACTGATCATTGCGACTGCTGCATCGCCCTGAATTTTTGTATTTTTGCCTGTCCGTAAAAGAAGAACTGCTGCAACAACTGTAAAACCTAAAACAAGATACATGTTATTGCTTAAGTTTAAAACTGCCGCAATCGCCATTGCTCCAAATGCAACGTGGCTTAAACCGTCGCCAATAAAACTGAATCGTTTTAAAACAAGTGTAACGCCAAGAAGGCTTGAACAAAGAGAAATTAGAATTCCAACGACAAAAGCATATTGAACAAAAGAATAATTAAAATATTGAATTAGTGTTGTCATAACTTTTTGAATTCCTTTGTATTTTTACAATAATTTTACGCCCATAATGCGTTTTATCTGGGCACTGCAATCCGGGCATGATGATTCGTGAATAAATTCTGCCTTTGTTCCAAAGAAAATTTCTTTTCCAATATGAAGAACGTGGGTTGCATATCTTAAAGAAGAATCTACGTCGTGGCTTATCATAATGATTGTAATTCCGCTTTTGTGGAGAGAATCGATAAGTTTATACATTTCGTCCTGAGCTCCGGGGTCAAGCGCGCTCACAGGTTCATCGAGCAAAAGCATTTTTTGAGTTGCACACAACGCGCGGGCAAGCAAAACACGCTGCTGTTGTCCGCCGGAAAGTTCGCGATAGCAGCGGCGAGCCAAATGTGCAATTCCCATTTTTTCCATATTGTGCATTGCAAGCTGCTTTTCTGATTTTAAATAAAACGGACGGCAACCACAGCGGCTTTGACAGCCGGAAAGAACAATTTCCCAGACGCTGGCAGGAAAATCTTTTTGAACAAATGTCTGCTGAGGAAGATAGCCGATTTCGTCCGGTAAAAGTCCGTCGCCAGTTTGAATTGTTCCTTCCAAAGGTTTTAAAAGGTGAAGAATCGCCTTCATTAAAGTTGTTTTTCCGGAACCGTTTTCTCCGACAATGCAAAGATAGTCCCCGGAATTTACAGAAAAATTAAGGTTTTTAATGATTATTTTTGACTCATAACCAAGCGTTAAATTTGAACATGTTAACTGTGCCATTTTATTCCACTTATTCCAGCGCAGAAGAAATTTTCTGTAAATTTTCCTGCATTATTTTTATATAAGATGCTCCGTTTTCAGTTTGTTCAAGCGTTACGGCCTGCATTGAATTTAAAACTGTAATTTTTGTTTCTGGCAAATCAGCTCCGTCAATTACAGTCCTGGCAAGTTTTTTGTCAGAGCTTTCTGTTACAAAAATTGAATCTGGTTTTAATTCGCCTGTTTTTTGAACTAAAAAGGCAAGTGTTTCAAAACTCGCTTCTGTTTCGGCAGAACAACCGGCAAATGCTGCAAAATATTTTAAATTAAGTTCGTCCATTAAATAACGGAACGGAAACCTGTCGCAGAAAATCAGCGGAGAATTTTTGTGTTGAATTTCTTCCTCGATTTTATTTTTGAAGGCAGTTAAAGATTCCAGTTCTGTCAGATAATTTTTAAGATTTGAAGCATACAAAACTGAATTTTCTAAATCGGCAACTTCAAGACTTTCGGCAATTTTTACAACCGCCTTTTTTGCATTTTCGACAGAAAGCCATACATGCTCATCGTATTCTTTTTCTTCGTCGTGGCCGGCTTCTTCGTGGTCGTTGGCCTGCATTCCTTCAACAAATTCTTCTTGTTTTATATTCTGCGAAAGAGTCTGCATAAGATTTACTACAATCTGATTTTGTTTTTTTGAATTTTTTAAAACCTGCCAAACCCATTTGTCGCTTTCGCCACCAACATAAATAAAAATGTCGGCATTGCCGATTTTTACAATGTCCTGAGTGCTCGGCTGATAAGAATGAAGATCCGTTCCGTTTTTTATTAAAAGTTCAACTTCGACGTTCGGGCTGTCCTTTACAAGATTTTTTGCCCAGTCATATTCTGGAAAAATTGTTGCAACAACTTTTATTTTATTGTCGTTTGTTCCTTCTTTTGAATTTTGAACTTTTTTGCAGCCATTAAAAAGACAGATACTTAAGGCAAAACAAAGAATCGCAAAAAATTTATTTTTTTTCATTTTTTCCTCACAAAAACTTACGACGTTTACGCAATTTTATTTTATAGTTCCGCAATTTTTACAAAGACCAACAAGAGTGCTTTCGCCCAGACTTACTTCAAATCCTGAATTTTTTTCGAGGGAAGAAACAAGATTTTGGGCAACTGCGTCGTCAAGATGAAAAATCTTTCCACATTTCTGGCACGAAAGGTGAATATGCGTTCTGCAGGAATTGCAGTCAACAAACTGATAAAAAGATTCTCGTGCTCCGGCTTTTGAACATCTTTTTATTTTGCCTTCAGATTCAAGTTCGGCAAGATTTCTGTAAATGGCACTTTTGCTGATTTCTTTTCCGCTCATTGCAAGTTCAACCTGCTTTGCAGAAAACATCTTGTCGGGATTTTCGCTCAAAAATAAGAGAAGAGAATTTCTTTGTTCGGTTGAATAATTCATTTTTGTAAAAACCTGATTTGCGAATTAGTCGCAAATTGATTTAAGCACAACAGAAAACATTTAGCAATAGGCGAATTAAAATTTGTTGGTCAAAGGACGCGCAGGCAATAATCGTTTTATGCTGGTGGTTTCGACGGGCTCAATCACTAGAAAGAATGTCGAGTTTTAGAAAAAAAAACGCTTCAAATAGCCTCTCACCGAGAACCTGCCCCAAGCCGCATGCTGTCGCTACGCTCAGAATGCGTTTGTGTCAGAACCTCGGCTACGGCTATTTGGAATTTTCCCAAAAATAAACTCGACATTCAAATTATTCAAATTGTTAAATGCGCGTCTGGGCTGTGTAAAGATTAAAATATTCGCCTTTGTTTTTTAAAAGCTGTTCGTGAGTTCCGCTTTCTACGATTTTGTGGTTTTCGAGAACTGCAATTATGTCTGCGTTTTTTATTGTGCTTAAGCGATGCGCAATTACAAAGGCTGTGCGCCCCGCACAAAGACGGTCAAATGCACTTTGAATTTTTTGTTCCGTAATGCTGTCGAGGGCGCTGGTTGCTTCGTCCAAAACCAGAATCGGAGGATTTTTTAAGAAAACCCGGGCAATGCTTATGCGCTGTTTTTGTCCGCCCGAAATTCTTATTCCGCGTTCGCCAATTACGCTGTCAAAACCGCCCGGCATATTCATAATGTCGTCGTAAATTTCTGCCTGTTTTGCAGCTTCGATAATTTCTGAATCTGTTGCGTCTGGTCTGCCGTAGGCAATGTTTTCTTTTATAGTTCCTGCAAACATAAAAACATCCTGCTGAACAAAACCAATCTGCGAACGGAGCGACTTTAATTTGTAACCGCGTATGTCTTTTCCGTTTATTTTTATTGAACCGTCTTTTATGTCGTAAAACCGTGCTAAAAGATTGCAGAGAGTTGTTTTTCCTCCACCGCTCGGCCCAACAAAGGCAACTGTCTGTCCTTTTTTTACGTTAAAAGATACGTCGTTTAATACTTTATAATTATTTGGATAGTTAAAACTTACGTTTTCAAAATCAACTGTTTCGATATTTGAAGAAAGTTCAACTGCATCCGCCCTTTCTGGCATTTCTTCGTGGGTTTGCAGCATTTCTGAAAAACGCATAAATCCTGCCATTCCCGTGCTAAACTGTTCTACAAAATTTGCAAGACGACGGATTGGCTGTAAAAAAGCGGCAACAAACATATTTGCGGCAACTAAATCGCCAAGTGTCATTTTACCTTTCATAATGTAAAATCCACCGGTTGCAAGAATTACAACGCTCAAAATGTGAGTAACAAATTCCATTTTTGAATGCATTCCTGCCATTGCCTTGTAATAAAGCTGTTTTGCATCAAAAAAGTTTTGATTGCTTTTTTCGAATTTTGAAAATTCGTATTCTTCGTTTGTAAAAATCTGTGTAGTCCGCGCTCCGCTGATTGAACTTTCGACGGCAGAATTAATTTCCGCAGTTTTTCCTTTTACAAGGCTCGAAGAACCCATAAGTTTTTTTCTGCTTGAATAAACTGCAAAAATAAGAAGCGGCAAAGTTATAAAAACAATCAGGGCAAGCTGCCAGCGGATTGTTACCATTACAAAAAAAGCGCCAAAAAGTGTAAGTAAAGAAATTAACAAATCTTCCGGGCCGTGGTGGGCAAGTTCTGAAATTTCGAATAAATCTGTAGTTGCCCGGCTCATAAGCTGGCCGGTGCGATTTTTGTCAAAAAATGAAAATGATTGTTTTTCGATATGTTCAAAAATGTCGCGGCGCATGTCTTTTTCGACAGCAACTCCAAAAACATGTCCAAAATATGTAATAAACCATTGAGCAACCGTACGCAAAACGCAGAGCACAAAACAAAGTGCAATAATCGAAAAAAAAGTAATTACAACTGCCTTTTGAACAGAAATTCCTGGTGAGCCTTGTCCGCCAGTAAATTGCGTGTAGCGTGGTAAAACTTTATTTAATGTAAATCTTGAAATTACAGGAAAAACAACATCAACCGCAGCTACAAAAACTGCACAGAACAAATCTGCAAAAAAAAGCCATTTATGTGGCTTAAAGTAGGAAAAAAATAATTTATATTCGTGTTTTTTTACATCTCTAAAACTTAACGGCAAGACTGTAGAATTTCGGTTTTTTGGCATTTTAGTTTTTTTCTACCCAATTTTTTATTCCGTTTACAACGTCAACGTCAATCTGATGTTCAACACGGCAGGCATTTTCTTCGCACTGTTCTTCTGGCAAGCCTGTAATTTTTTGTAAAAAGACAGTCAGCAATTTGTGGCGTCCGTAAACATCTTCTGCTTTTTTTTGGCCTTTTTCTGTAAGCTTTATTGTGTTTCCGATTGTGAATTCGATATAACCGTCTTTTTCTAAAACTCCCATTGCACGGCTTACACTCGGACGGGAAACTGCAAGTTTGTTTGCAACGTCAACAGAACGTACAAAACCGTTTTCAAGCTGAAGGCGCAGGATTGCTTCAAGATAATCTTCACCAGATTCGTACATCACTTTTCCCCCTGTGACTGTTTTCTTCATATATAATAGCAAAAAAGAATGTTCCATTCTAGTTTTTTTTGCGTCAGTGGCTGGAAGAGCCGCGCAGCGGGTGCGCAGCACTGGAGCGCGTAAGACGCGGAACTCTGCAAGACCCGGCCTGCGCTTTTGCGCAGGAGACGCCCATATAAAAACAGCGATTATAGACTTAATTTTTTAGATTCCGTAGAATATTTTTACTCTGCATTGAAAATTTTATTTTGGGAGGCGCTTTATGTTAAAAGTCTGGGGTTCTTCTTTGTGTCCGGATTGTGTTGCGTGTAAAAAATCTTTTGATGAAGAAAAAATTGAATACGAATTTTTTGACATTTCGACAAATCTGCAGAATCTTAAAAAGTTTCTTGTTATGAGAGACACAAAAGAAAAATTTGCGAAGGCAAAAGAAAAAGGTTTGATTGGAATTCCAATTATTGAAACTAAAGACGGAACTTTAACGTTTAAATGGCAGGAATTTGTAAAAAATGCACAGACCGCCACATGTAATGACGGAGTGTGCGGAGTTCCTCAAAAATAAGGAATTTTTAATTATTTTTTATAACCGGAAGTTCAATTAAAAAACGCGCTCCGTGATTTTTGTCCAAACGATCCGTAACGCAAATTGTTCCGTCGTGAGCTTTTATGATATGAGCGGCAATCGAAAGTCCAAGTCCGGTTCCGCCCATGTCGCGGCTGCGGCCTTTGTCTATGCGGTAAAAACGTTCAAAAATGCGTTCTCTGAATTCTTCTGGAATTCCGCTTCCGTTGTCTTCGACTGCGATTTGAACATATTTTTTTTGAGCATTCATTTTTACGCTGCATTCAACTTCTGTATTTTCCGGGCAATACTTTATTGCGTTGTCAATCAGGTTGCCGAGCGCTTCGTCAAAAAGTCCTTCGTTGAGCATGCAGTAAACCGGATGTTCTTTTTGTGGATTTGTGAGCGTTGAAAGATCGACTGTGCACAAAAGTCTGATTTTTTTGTTCTGCGCCTTTTCGTTAAAACGTGCACAAACCTTGCGTGTTAACGCAACAATATCCTGCTTCATTGTTTCTGGTTTTTTGTTGTCTTTTTCGAGGCGGGAAAGCGTTAAAAGATCTTCGATTATTGCCATGAGTCGTTTTGACTGAGCATTTATTATCTGCAAAAAGTGAATTGCTGTAGTTTTGTCTTCTATTGCGCCGTCTAAAAGTGTTTCTGTAAAGCCCGTAATTGAAGTTATCGGAGTTTTTAGTTCGTGAGAAACATTGGAAACAAAATCTTTTCTAACCTGTTCAAGACGCTTCATTTCGGTTGCCATAACTTCCATCCGGCGTCCGAGTTTTGCAAGTTCTTTTGGACTTGAAACTGTGCTTTTTGCGTCAAAATTGCCTTTTTTGTATTCACCCGAAAGATTTTCGAGTTTGTTAATCTGGTGAACGATAAAAGCTGAAACAATGAACGTTAAAAGCATGATTACAACAAAGACTGCAAACATTGTTACAACAATCTGGTCGCGCGCACCTTTAGAAAAATAAACGGCTGCAGAAAGCGGAACAGAAAGGCGGAGCACATAAGTTGTATTTTGAATTTTTACTGGAAGAGCATAATACATTACGTCTAAGCCAGAAACCGTACTTTTGTGAATTGCCTTGCCTTCTTTACCTGCAAGGGCCGACTTTACTTCGTCGCGATATTTGTGATTTTCGAGGGAAGAAAGATCTTGAACTTCGGAATCGCCAATTACAACGCCGTCCGGCGCAATTACTGTAAGACGGAAATCCTGGCTTTTATTGTTCAAATTGAATTTTTTTAAGAATGAATCTTCGTCGTTTATGTTGGTTGCAACTCCGTCGATTAGTGCCAGCCCAAAAGTGCGCATATTTTCTGCAGTTTGATTTTCTGCAACTGTACGCACGGTCAACATATTCTGCCACAAAAGAAAGCAGAAGCCGCAGGTAATGATTAAGCCATTCAATAAAAAAAGAAGTGAAGCAATTGAAACAACTTTATTTTTTTTCATTTTTACTTTCCTTAAAAAATAACAAATTCAAATAGCCTTTCGGCGAGAACCCTGATAAAGAAAATGCCTTCCTGCCATTTTCTTTATTACTCGTCATCGCCGTACATTCTGTAGCCTACGCCTCGGATTGTTTCTATTAGTTCCGGGCAGCCGGCGTCTGACAGTTTGTGCCTTATGCTTAAAATCTGAACGTCGATTGCCCGTTCCGTAACTGGATAATCTGAACCTTTTATTGCATTGATTATCTGCTGCCTGGAAAAAACCTGGCCTGCATGACGCACGAGATGCTCTAAGATTGCAAATTCGGTTGCGGTGAATTCTATTTTTTGTCCAAGGGCTGAAATTTCGTGGCGAAGAACGTCTACAACTAAAGGACCAGCTTTAAGGTTTTCTGTTTTTGCAGGTTGATTGCTGCGGCTTTCTGCACGGCGAAGCACTGATTGAATACGCGCAACTAAAATCTTTGGAGAAAAAGGTTTTGTAATGTAATCGTCAGCGCCGAGTTCAAGACCGGTTACAATGTCTGCTTCTTCGGTTTTTGCAGTAACCATTATTATTGGAATTGAGCGTGTTGATTCGTCGCCTTTTAAGATGCGGCAAACGTCAAGACCACTCATATCTGGAAGCATAAGATCTAGCAGAACTAGAGAAGGAGATTGTGTACGTGCAAGTTGAACTGCCTCTAGCGCATTTTCTGCACAGACAGTTTCGAATCCTGCTTTTTCTACATTATATTTAATAAGTTCCCGGATTGGCTCTTCGTCGTCCGTAATTAAAATTTTCATATTAAAATTATACTCCAAATAATCCGCTATTGTTTATTGCTCTCAAATTCCTGCGTAATGCTAAGCAAGCATCATTTTTGCAACTGAATTAGCAATGTTTACAGTGTGGTCGCCAATGCGTTCAAAGTATTTGGCAATCATTAAAATATCGAGAGTCTGTTCTGCTGTTTTTCTGTCGGTACGAGTGTCGCCACTCATCATTTCAATTAAGGTTTCTTTTTCTTTTAAGAAAAGTTCGTCAACCTCGTCGTCCATTGCACAGACAGTTTTTGCAAGTTCTGCGTCTCGCTTTACAAACGAAGAAACAGCGGTGTTCAGCATTTTAATAGTTGTGTCTGCCATTTGTGTAATGAGTTTGTTGTATTCATTTTTTGTAAAATCGATGTGCTCAGAAATTTCTGCAATGTCGCTACCCTGATCGCCAATGCGTTCCATATCAACAATCATTCTTAAGGCTGCACTAATAACACGCAAATCTCCTGCAACCGGTTGCTGCTGCTGTAAAATCTTCATGCATAGAGCCTGTATTTCTCTCTTTTTTACGTCTGTATTTTTTTCGCATTCAATTGCGCGTTCTATCATTTCTTTCTGACCAGTTACGAGGGCCTGAACAGCGTAAGTAAGACAGTCTTCGCATTCTGCGCCAAGAAAAACAAGTGCGTCGTTCAGTTCTTTAAGCTGGTTTTCAAATCTGGTTCTCATAAAATCCTCCATTAAAATTTTTGCGCGATTCTAATATTTCAAAACCGCCCCATTTTGACTGATTTTTTATCCGTATTTTTTGCACGATAAAATCAATAAATCTAAAAAATCAACCGAAACGACCAGTAATGTATTCTTCCGTTTTTTTGTTTTTTGGAGTAGAAAAAATCTGTTCTGTTTCGCCGTATTCAACAACTCTGCCCAAAAGAAAAAATGCTGTTCTGTCGCTGATTCTGGCTGCCTGCTGCATGTTGTGAGTTACAATTACAATCGTTAAATCTTTTCTGAGCTGATCGCACAATTCTTCTATTTTACCAGTAGAAATCGGGTCAAGTGCTGAAGTTGGTTCGTCCATTAAAAGAACATCCGGATTAACGGCAAGCGCACGGGCAATGCACAAACGCTGCTGCTGACCGCCGCTCATTCCAAGTGCACTCTTGTTAAGACGATCTTTTACTTCGTCCCAGATTGCAGCACCTCGCAACGAACGTTCTACAATTTCGTCAAGTTCACTTTTTTTAGTAATTCCGTGAGTACGAGGTCCGTAAGCAATGTTGTTATAAATACTCATTGGAAACGGATTTGGCTTTTGAAAAACCATTCCAACACGTTTTCTTAAAAGGTTTACATCGCAGCCTTCGTAAATGCTTTTTCCGTCAAGAAAAACCTCGCCTTTTATGTGACAGTTTTCTACAAGATCGTTCATCCGGTTGAGCGATTTTAACAGAGTTGACTTACCACAGCCACTTGGTCCAATAAAAGCTGTAATTTTGTTTTCCGGAATGTCCATATCAATTGAATGCAGTGCCTGAAAATTTCCGTAAAACAGATCAAAATTTCTAATCGAAAGTTTTGCTTTTGGAAAGTTATTATTCTGCTCCATTTGTTTCTCCAATCAAAGTTAATTCAAGGTTAATTTTTATTATCTGTTCGTTTATACGTTTAAACTTCTGTCTTTGTCATTATCTTTTCGATTTTGCTGGAAAGTATATTCAATAGAACTACAAACAATACAAGGACAACAGCCGTTGCATAAGCCTGCTCAGTTCTTAAGCCTTCGCACCAAAGTGAATAAAGATGAACGGCAAGAGTTCTTCCGCTGCCCATTAAGTTTTTTGGAATGTGTGCAACTGTTCCAGCTGTGTACAAAAGAGCTGCGGTTTCGCCAATAATTCTTCCTACGCTAAGAACGATTCCATTTACGATTCCTGGAACTGCAACCGGAAGAACTGTCTTAAAAACCGTTCTTAATTTTCCGGCTCCAAGGCCAAAACTTGCTTCGCGGTAAGTTACTGGCACAGAAAGAAGCGCTTCTTCGGAAGTTCTCATAATTACAGGCAGAATCATAATTGCAAGAGTGCAGCAGCCGGCTAATAGCGAAAACTGCCATTTTAATGCCGTAACAAAAAGCAAAAGTCCAAAAAGTCCGTAAACAATTGAAGGAATTCCTGTCAGAGTTTCTGCAGTGATTCTTATTACACGCACAAATTTATTTCCTGCACGCGCATATTCAGAAAGATAGATTGCAGCACCAACTCCAACCGGCACTGCCATTAAAAGAGAAACAACGAGCACAATCGCAGTATTGATTAAAGCGGGGAATAAAGATGCATTGTCGCTCGTGTATTTAAGGGCAAACAGCGATGGTCTTATGTAAGGCAGACCTTTTACAAAAATATAAATTACAAGTCCGCAGATTACCACACACGTAATAATGGCACAGACTCGTAAAATAAAGCGCAGGATTGCAGATTGTTTAGTTTGATTCATACTAACCTCCACTTTTCTGCTTATGATTTTTTCTTTGTCAGCATAAAGACAAAGTTGATTATCAGAATAAAGAAGAACAAAACAACAGAAGTTGCAATTAAGGCTTCGCGGTGAAGTCCTGCAGCGTATCCCATTTCCAGAACGATGTTGGCAGTTAAAGTGCGGATTCCTTTTGCAAGACCGCGAGGCATAACAGCCTGGTTTCCGGCAACCATAATTACGGCCATTGTTTCGCCAACAGCACGCCCTACGCCAAGAATAATTCCGGCAATAATTCCGGATCTGGCAGCAGGCAATTCTGCAAAAAACACACTGCGTTCTTTACATGCACCGAGCGCAAGAGAACCTTCGTAGTAAAGCTGGGGAACGGCTCTGAGCGAAGTTTCGCTTACGCTTATAATTGTTGGAAGAATCATTATTGCAAGAACAATCGAAGCAGCAAGAATACTGGTTCCACTGCCTCCAAACAAAGAACGGATTATCGGAACAATTGCCGTTAATCCAAAAAATCCATATACAACTGAAGGAATTCCGGCTAAGAGATTTACTCCGTGTTTTAAGAACGGATAAATCTTTGGCGGACAAAAACGCGCCATATAAATTGCAGTCATAATACCAAATGGAACACCAAGAATGATTGCACCGATTGTTACGACAAAACTGCCGACAATCATCGGAAAAATTCCAAACTGGTCAATTTCTGGTTTCCATTTCATTCCAAGAAGAAAGTTACCAAATCCGATTTTCTGCATGGCAGGAACGCCGTTTACAAACATAAAAAAGCAGATCAGCGCAACGGCAGCAACCGAAACACTGGCAGCAAGCAGAAAAATCAGTTTCATTGTTGATTCTAATTTTGTTTTCAAAATACTTACCTTCTGTCACTTTCGACACGAAGTCGCAAAACATCAAAATTATTCATTAAGACAGCGCAAGGGATAGGAAGGGCGCCGAAGGCGTTTTTTTACGTCTGGCACGCCGGTCGAGCTTGTCGAGACCAAGTGACAGACATAAAAAAATGGAGCGCGTAAGTCGCGGAACCCTGGATAGCCCGGTCTGCTGCTTTTGCAGCAGATGCGCCCAACTTACACACTTATAACTGTCGTTAAAACTTAATTAAGTTCGCTCCACTTTGTTGTTTCGCCAGTAAAGATTTTACGAACCTGTTCTTTTGAAAGACCGTTTGCTGGATTTACTTTGTTTACAACAACTGCGATTCCGTCGATTGCAATTGCGTCAGCATTTACACCAGTTTCGCTTGATTTTAAGTCGCGGCTTGCCATACCAATGTCGCAGACACCCTGAATTGCACTGTTTACACCAGTTGTTGAATCTGACTGAGAAACTTCTACAACAATTCCAGGATTCTTTTCTTTGAATGCTTCTGCAAGTTTTTCCATTACAGGGAATACAGAAGAAGAACCGGCAACTGTTACTTTTCCGCTTTTTACGTTTGCAAGGTAAGCAGGATTTTTAGCAACAGAAATGTAACCGTTTTTTTCTACGATTGCCTGACCGTCGGCAGAAACAAGGAATCTTTTGAATTCTTCAGCGGCAGGAGAAAGAGAGTCTTTTGTTACAATGTTGAATGGGCGGCTTACTTTGTAAGAACCATTTTTAATATTTGCAACACTGGCCTTTGTACCGTCAATTTCGAGAGCTTTTACAGAATCGTTCAATGAACCAAGAGAAATATAACCGATAGAAGCAGTGTTTCCAGAAACAGAAGTAATTACAACTTCAGTGCTGTTTGTAATATCAGCAGAATCAGTTGTCATATCAACTTTTTTGCCCTGAGCGTTCTTTGCTTCTACGCCAAAAAGTTCAATAAAAGCACCACGAGTACCAGAACCAGCTTCGCGGGAAATTACAGTGATTGCATCCTTCATTTTTGCATTCTTTTTACCCCAGGCCCAAGAGTTTCCAGCTAAAAGAGCCAGACCTGCAACAGCACAAACTGCAACCTTATTTATTTTCATAACAAATAACCTCCTGTATGAAAATTTTATCTTACAGACAGTAATTTAAGGCTGGCGTGTAAAGATTGTGCTACAGAATTGTTAAAATTTGGTTAATTTTTCAGGTGAATGGAGCGCATTTTGCAGAAGAAACGTGCATTTTCCAGCTTGCGCCTTGTTTTACAGGTTTTCCCGCTTTCCACGATTCCGCTAACGCTACATTGCTCCGCAACGCCTTCGGCGTCGTTCCAATCGGGGCTAGGTTTTACCGTAACGCAATAACGTGCTGATTGTGTTCCAAACCGCACTGATTGAGCAATTTACTGTAGCTGGCGCCAAGGAGGGCGCATAAACTCTGACAACCGCAAGAAACGCAAGTTTCTTGTCGCGACAGGATGTCGCATGGCAGGTAGTTTCGACTTGCTCAACCACCGTGTGTCAAACAATATCGCGCAAACACAAAAAAGCCACCCCATTGCTGGAGTGGCTTTTTGTTTTTAGTAGATTACAGTGATGAATTATTATTCAGAAACTGTAACTTCAATTTTACTTACATATGTTGTACTACCTACAAATGCGAGTGTAATTGTACATGCATCTGTTACAGTAAAATCTGTTGTTGAGCTGCAAGTTTTTGATCCGTTATTACCAGAACCTGTCATAGTTTGTGCATCAGATGGAGACACACTTCCTTTATCAACTGTTGCAGTAATCGATGTAGCATTGTTGTACATACAATCCTGTACTTTTACAACTGCTCCTGCAGGCACTTTTAATTCTACACTGTTACCGTCCTTAAACATGGCTCCGTGTTGCGTACCATTGTAGCCATAAGCATTCGTATTATCTGGATTAACCTTTAAGATACCAAAGTCAAGAGTGTTGCAATAAGCCGTAAATATATTTCCAGAAGCAAAATCAACACTATAACCTGCTGTTGGAGTTTCTGTATTTTTTACAAGAACCGTGTAAGTTGCTACAACATTTTCACAACCATCTTTATAAGCTGTTGCCGAAATCGTTGTTTGTCCAATAGAAACGGCAGTTACTTTGCCAGTTGATTCGTCAACTGTAGCAACACCTTCTTTGCTAGAAGTATATTTTAATGTAACTTCGGTTTCATCAGATGCAGATGCCGTTGTTGTCTGCGTAACTGTTGTTGTTCCATTTAAATCAAGAGTTTTTGTTGATTCTGCAAATGAATCAACAGAAAGTGTTACAGTTGGCGCTGTATATGGTTCAACAGAAACGCTTGGAATATAAGCTTGTCCACTAAATGTAAATGTTACAGTTCCACTCTCTGCAGGAAGGTAAACAAAATCCATTGTTTCTGTGCCACAAGTTGAAGGTTTATTTCCTGTAGTAGAACTTGTTGCATTTGCATTATCTGCAGTCGGAAGATTAACTCCATACTGGCACTTACCAAGTTTTATTGTAGAGGCACCCGCAACTTTTACAGAAAGAGTATCACCACTTGCAAATCTCCATCCATGGTCATTGTGATATGCTGCAGAAGAACCTGTTGTTGTTGTCTTCATAATACCATAATCACCAGCAGTTCCTTCTGTATGAGCAAGATCGATAGAATATGTCGTTTCTGGAGCTCCAGAATTACTTACATGAACAGTATAAGATGTTTTCTTTGCTACAACGTTGTTATTAGAAGGATGACTTGCAGTAGCAGTAATTGAAACTTCTCCTATAGCTTTTGCAGTTACTTCCCCTGTAGAAGAATCTACCGTTGCAATGCTCTCATTTGCAGAAGAATATGTAATTACAGGTTCTGCACTATCAGAAGATGTTGCACTTACTGTCTGTGTAACTGTTGTTGTTCCATTTAAATCAAGAGTTTTTGTTGATTCTGCAAAATCTCCGATTGTAAGAGTTGCACTTATAGGTTCATGATAAATTGAAGAATCTTTTGTAATCTTTATTGCTTTTATATAGCGGTCTGCACCAGGAATGTGAATTGCAAAGTAAGTTGCATTTACATCCGGAGCAGCCCCACTAAGAGATCTATTTGTATCTTTTGTAGCAGCATCGAATAAAGTTTTTACAGTTGTTCCACTTACCTGTTTGCTAGTGTCATTTACTGCATCATATTCCCAAGTATAGTGATACTTATAAACACCTTCGTTATCATCACCTGTAGAAGTTGTTGGAGCTGCACCAGAAGCGTCCATAAAATCTGTTGTAAATTCAACACTGTCAGAATAAGCTTGGCAGGTCATATCAATTATGCAGCTATCAGTTACAGGAATGTATAAAGTACCATAACGACTCTGGATTCGCTCTCCACTCGCAGCAATTTTTCCGTTTGTTTTATCATAAATTGCATGCACATAAATATCATGCCAAATACCAGTTTTGCCACTCTGGAAATTCAAAATACCAAACACATCTTTACTATTTACAGCAACCGCTTCGTCTGCATTGTAGTCTCTTACATCTGTTACAGTTATTGTTTTTGAATCTGTTATAGTTTCGTTTGCTAAAGATTTTACAGAAATTGTACCTTCACCAGATTCTATTCCTTCAATCTGAACTGTATTACCTGTTGTTTCCAATGTAGTAACAAGTGTTTTTGAAGTTGGATCAACAATTTTAATATTTCCAGTTGCTGTCCATACAAGCGATTTGTCACTAGCATCTTCCGGAGTAATTGTTGCAGTGATTGTATTTAATGAATACAAATCAACCGAAGAAATATCATTTAAGCTTATTCCACTTACAGTAATAAGAGTTGGAATAACTTTTACATAAGCAGTATCTGTTTTGCCATTGCTAGCAGTAACCGTAATTGTTACAGTTCCATCTGCATCAGAAACTGTTGAAATTATTCCGTCTGCAACTGTTGCAAGACTTGAATCATTTGTTTTGTATGTATATGTAAGTGAACTTGCCTTTGTAGAAATTGTAAGAGAAACATTATTTCCTCCAACAACGTTATCAGAATAAACAGGTTCAACATAAATGTTATCGATAGATGTTTCTTCGTCTGCATTATAACCATTTGCAATTGTTGTAATATCATAAATATTATCATCAGAAACAAATTCATATGCATTCGTATTCAGATTATATACGCGATTAAAGATTACCCAACGACCGTTGTATTCACGGTTATAAAGGCGTTCTGACATATCTGCAGTGTTTGTACAACGGTTAGTTGTATCAATCACAGAACCATCAGAATTTTTATTGTTGTAATCTTTATAACCAACTGCCATTTCACCATTTGGTTCATAAAATCTTGTATCAGAGGCAGAACCCCACAAAGAAGAAATTGGAGCTCCCTTTGTAAATTTATTGTTGAATACTGCTGCTTGTGTATCAGCACCAGATGAACGACCATAAGCTGCGCTACATCCATCTTCAACTTCAATATCACTATTCATAAGGATAAAACCTTTTGAAACAGTGTTCTTTTTCGAAACATCGGCTACCGTTCTCGAAGCAAAGATTTTTGCATCGTTTTTAATACCATCTGCACGACAAACAATCTTACAATTTTCGAGAAGACATACATCTGCAGTACCCCAAATAAAGTCAACATCACCAGAAACATAGCAGTTATAGAACCATGCACGACCGCCATTATTTCCGATAAGCAAAGTATCCTGAAAACTGATAAAGGAAGAATTATAAACTACAAGATCTTTTGTAACATCAAATACAAGAGTTTCTGCCTGAACATTTGTATTACCTTCAACCTTGCGGTTTGTTGTGTTTTCAAAAGTCATGTTTTCAATTGTAAGATTACCACCTTGCCAAATAAAAGACTGACGAGCTCTTTGCGCGCCATTTAAAACCTGACTATTTCTCCAATAAACATAAGTTTTATCGCCATAGTTGTCAGAATCAGCACCAACAAGTTTTACATTTGCACTACCATAATAGAAAAGATTTTCGTGATAATTACCAGCAGCAACGTTGATTGTCCAATCTCCAGTTGCTTCTGTCTTTCTAAGATAGTTGAATGCTCCTTGAATAGTTGTAAAGTTACCGTCTGAACCTACATTAATTACATTTCCGCTTATTCCAGAATTTGATTTTGTTGTAAAAGTTTTTTCTGGAGCACCAGAAATTAAACTTTCGTCAAATTTAACTGTATAAGTTGTGTTTGCAGCAAGTTTTGAATAACCATCGCTGTCTAAATGAGTAGTAATAACAACATTGGTACCATCAACAATAATTCCCTGGTCAGCAATATTTAATTCTTTTATTGCACCTTTTGAAGAACCAATTCCATAAAGTTTTTCATCTGCTACAGAAACGGTATCTACAAGAGTGTCCCCATTATAAATGTTTACAGAACCAGAAGAGCCCAATGTTTGAACAGAATCAAAATTTACTATAATTACGTTGTCATAATAACTTGTATCTTTTTCAATTACAGATACATCACATGTTGCTGTTTTATTACCATCTACCGTAGTAACAAGAATGGTTGTACTTCCAATTGCTTTCGCTGTTACAAGACCATTTTCATCAACAGAAGCAAAGTCTTGATTTCCAGATTTCCATGTAACTTTTTGATTTGTTGCATTTGTTGGCAAAACAGTTGCCGTGAGTTGACTTGTTGACTCAACTTCAATACTAAGAAAAGTTTTGTTAAGTTCAACACCAGTTACGCTTACAGAACTACTCCCACCATCACTATCAGAAGAGCACGACGTAAAAAATCCACCAAAAAGCAGCGAACTGGCCGCAAGCAGTGCAGCAAGTTTACCAATCTTACTTTTTTTCATATTTCCTCCATTTGCGCCACAAAATGTGGCATTCTTATGTCTAAAATTTAAACGCTGCTTTTTTTTACATATTTTTTATTTCTCAGGAGGATTTCGGAGCACATTTTTCCGACAAAACATGCATTCTCCAGATTGCGCCTTGTTTAACAGAATTTCCCGCTTTCCACGATTCCGCTAACGCTACATTGCTACGCAACGCCTTCGGCGTCGTTCCAATCGGGGCTAGGTTTTACCGTAACGCACCCTCGAGCTGATTTATCTCCAACTTGCACCGATTGAGCACTTTACGGTAGCTGGCGCCAAGGAGGGCGCATAAACTCTGACAACCGCAAGAAACG
>CAVKVK010000006.1:0-12732 GCA_963659855.1 Parabacteroides distasonis
CCATACGTCTGTATGGTAGAATGTGCGGTTGGGGTGGAAAAGAGAGGAGTTATGGAGTCTTTTATGAAAAAAAATATATTTTTTAGTTTTGCAGTGCTTTTTTCTTTAATTTTATTTGGCACCTGTAAGGTTGGTCTTGGTTCTTCAGTTGATATTAACGATCCAAAAATTGAAATAAACTATCCTTCTTCTGGTTCTGTAATCCGCGATACTTTTACTCTTTACGGAACCTGCAGCGACGATAAAGGCGTTAACCGTGTAGAAGTTTCTGTTCTTAACGGAGAACTTTCGACTACGGAACGCGAAAAAGAAGAAAATCTGCTCATAAAAAAGGAACTTGCAAAGGTAAATGGCAACGAATGGAGTCTTTCTTTAAATCAAAAAATAGAAAACACAGACGGCGAAACAGATTCTTCTCATTCTTATAACGGCTGGCAGTTTGCAGACGGAAAAATTATTGTAAGGGCAATTGCTTACGATGACGAAGGAAGAAATTCTGGAACACACGAAATTAGTTACGAAATAGATAACACCGCTCCTGTTTTAATTACCAGTGCGCCGGGCGTTGTTTATGACAGTTCTTCTGGTACTCAAAAATACAGCGAATATGGAACTTCTTTTTCGATTAAGGGTGAAATGTCAGAAGAGCACAGCGCTTCGCTCAATGTTGATGTTTATAGTGATGATGCAGATATTTCTACTGCAGAGCCGCTTTTATCTAAAACATTTGACTATGTAAAAATTTCAGAAACTTCTCCTTACGAAATTGCACGTTCTGTTACGAGCGCTTCAGGGGACGCTAAAAAGCAGAATTATATTCAGATTTATGCTGGTGTGGATGCAACAGAAATTCCAGATGCTGAAGATGGAGTTGATGGAACAAAAAAATTCAAAACTGTAGTTACACTTACAGACAGCGCAAAATCTTATGTAAATCCAAAAGAATATACAGATCCTTCAAACTATACAAACGAAACTTCGAGCAACAGCACAACCTGGCTCTTTTTGTACAGCGATGTTTATTCAACCTACCAGGATCCGGAAGGTGAATACGCTTATACCGTCGACGATTTTAAGAATATGGTAAACGAAAAGAAATTTTCTGAGGGTGGTTTTACGAGTCTGGCGGACTTCCGCAGTATAAGAAATACGATTCTCGACAATCATAAAAAGTCGGACGAAACTCCTCTGGCTTTTTCTCTTAATCCTTATGCAACTCCAACTTATTCAATTAGTGGTTTTGGTCTGGGCGAAGACGGCACGATTAGTGGCAGCACCATTAGCAGCGATAATTTTACGGGCAAGGCAGCTGTAGATTCTACTATTGTAGTTGTTGCAAACAAGGCTACTGGCAGCACCAGAAAACTTGATCCTGCAACTTTTAAACTCTGGGCTTATCCGCTTGGTTCTCTTGAAGAATCTGTGGAAAAGAGCACTGTAAAAGAATGTATTTCTCTTTTAAAAGAAGCAGACTGTCAGGGGCAGGCTACAGAAATTGTTGACAAAGTTGTTGTTAAAAAGAGTGAACCAGAATTAACAGATGAAAATGGTAAAGTAGAACTTACAGAAACACAAAAAGCAGTCTGGAGTAAACTTGTTCTGCTTGGAGAAAATTCTTCTACGACAAAAACAGAACAGGATTCTGACAATTTTGAAGTAACAATAAAAGACGACGCAATATCAATCGAAGCAAACAGATATTATCTTCTGGTCGCAACTGGCGCAGATGTTTCTGGAGATCAGTTTGCTCAAAATTCATATTACGGATTTATTGGAGTTGATAACTTCCAGCCAGCGTCAATTTCTGAAACAGCAATTGGTTCAACCGAAGTTTACAAAACTGCCGGCGGAGAATTAAAACTTTCTGGCGTAATCAGTAAAGGTTCTGTTGATATTGCTTCAGTTTATATTGAAGATTCTCTTACAGGACACCAGTACATTCTTGATGACGACGATATAGTTCAAAGTTCAACAAATTCTACAAAGTATGACTGGAGCTACACTTTTATTGCTGACAGTTCTAAAACTTTAACAGAAGACGAAGATTACCAGAATTACGTTGGAGAAGGCTATCATACATTTACAATCCGCGTTGTTGACGCTCAGGCAAACAAATCAGAAGTTGTGCGCGTTGTAAGTATTGATATGACGCCTCCAGACATTTCTTCGTTTACAGTAACTCCGGTTTCGGAAGTAAGTTCAACAGTTGACGAAAGCGAAGTAATAACTGAATACGTAAACGGCAAAATTACAGTGCGCGGAACTGCAACAGATTCCAACGCATTTAAAACTTTTGATCTTACAATAACAGACTCAGACTCAAAAACTGTAGATTTAACGGACGCAGAAGGAAAATCAAAAAATATAATCTGCTCATCAAATTACAAGTTATCAGAAAGCTACATGAGCTGGTCGTATGTTATTGATACAACAAAACTTGACGACGAAAAAACTTACACACTTACTGTAACTGCAGCCGACGGCGTTGGAAACGTTTCAACCAAAAAAGAAGAGATAAACGTAAGGCAAAGCACAGACACTCCGACACTAACTTTAAACAATGCAGAAAGTTATGATTCTTTTGACAAAATAAACGACGGAACTACAAACATTTTTGGAACTGTTTCTAACAATAAAATTATGGCAACAGTAAGCGACGACGATGGAATAAGTTCTATAACAGTTGCTTTTGTAAAAGAAGGCAAAACAGAAAATGCAGTTGAGCCTTTAACATATTCTCCTGGCGGAAAAACAACATACAATTTAAACTGCACGATTCCTTCAACACTAGAAGAAGGCGGTTACACTGTAATAATAACTGTAAAAGACACTTTACAGGAAACTTCATGCTCAACACTTGAACAAAAATTCTGTATTGCAGTTTCTTCTTCTCTGCCAGAAATAAAACTTACACAATCAAATGAATATTCTTTCTATCAAAACTCTCTTTCTTTAACTGGAACAGTAAGTGGACAGGACTTTAACGTTAAGGCTGTTTACCCGGAAGGCGTCGAAGGAACTTATTCAACTCAGACAAAAATAACCGGAACAACATTTAAAGACACGACTGATATTTCTAAGCTTGATGACAACAAAACAGACGGCTACAGCATTACTTATACTGCAACCGACCGCTGGGGACAGTCTTCTAATGCAGTTGCAACATTCTACAAAGATACTGTTGCTCCTGTTTTTGATGCAGAAAACTTTAAGCTTGACAGTGTAAAAACTCCTGAGGCAGTAACTAATTCCTGGTTTAGTTCTTATAACCCTTCGTTAAGCTTAAAATATAACGAAGCAGCAGGCAGCAAAGACAAGGATTTAATTCTTTATATCTGGGTTGATCCTTCTAATGCAGGAGATTCTTCTGTTGTAAAGGGCGATACAGAAAAATATAGTTCAAAACTCGAAAACAAGGCTTCTACAGACAATACTGTTAATTTTTCTACAGTAATTACGATTAACAGCTCTTCAGATAATACAGCTCACACTGTTTATGTTCAGGCGTATGACCTTGCAGGAAATTCTAGTGAAGTTCAGGAGATTAGCGTTCATATTGATATTACGGCACCAACTGCAAGCAGTAAATTCTTTAGACACGACAACCTTACTGGCTACGAAGTTGCTGGTGGTGAAGTTTTAACGAATAAACAGCACGACATTTATTTCTACGGAAACGTTTCTGACTCTTCAAGTGGAATTGCAAAAATCGGCAATCTTGCTTTCTCTTCTAAAACTTTTGACGGCTGGACTATTCAATATTCTGCAAACGAAATTGCAGATAGTTACGAGTCTGATACTTTTGGAACTTTTGTAGAAAAAGCTAACTTTGCAGGTTACGATACTTTTGAAGACAAAACTGCAATAAAATCATGGCAGATAATAATTCCTAAAGAAAAGCTTTCTACTGGTGAATTAACTGCCGTGGCTTACGATAATGCAGGCTTACAGACAAATCTTTCGATTGCAAAAGTCAGTGTTGACATTACAGCTCCAGTTGTAAACTACGACAGCATAAAAGACGCAGATTCAAGCCGTGAAGGAACTTATATAAACAAAAAAATTCAACTTACAGGAACAACAACCGACACACGAATTTCTGAAGTTTCAAAAGTTCAGTACAGAGTTTACGATTCTGTTGAATCAACTACTGGTGACGATTGGACAGACGTTACTGCAGGAGACAACGGCTGTGTTTATAAGATTGACTCTGACGGAAACTTTACAGCCACAAAGGCAGATTCACTTTGGGCAGATGGTTCAACAGCTTCTGGCTGGAAAACTAATGCAATTGATACTCAGGCCCTGTTTGCTGACTCAAACACAAAGGCTGTAAAGGTTGACTTTAGAATTGTTGCAGTTGATATGGCAGGAAACGACAGTGTTCACACTTACAGCCAGGCAAGCGACGGAAAAATTACACAAGCAGAAACTGATGGAAACATAAAAACAGTTTATGTTGACCAGAGCACAGACCGTCCAAAGATTACGATTACAAATCTTGAATCTTTGAATGGCTCTTATCTGTTGAATCAGGGCGATACTGCAAAAATTACAGGACAGATTACAGACGACGATCGCGACAACAGCGGAATTCAGGTTAAAAAGCTCATAATTTCGGATATTGACTTTACTGTCAGCAATTTAACTGTTACAGAAAGTTCTGGTTCTTCTCAAACAACATTCACAGTTGCTGACGGCGGAACAACAACACTTTCTGATTCAGGCACATTTACTTTTGAGCCTGCAGATACAAAAGTAAACGGTTCAAAAACTTTGTATTTTTATGTTGAAGACAACCAGGGCAGTGTATTCTACACAACTGCGACTGCAGACAATTATCTTGAAAATCCAAGGATTTTAATAAACAGCAATTCTCTTAGCGAAGAAGACAATGCAAAAGTCTTTAATTATACATTTGACTCTGAAAGTCCAGTAGTAACTTTTGCAAAAGGAGTTTTGTATTCTGATGAATCTGGCTCTAAGGTTGCACAGGATTCTGACGGCAGTGATTTTTCTTTTGATTCTTCAAATTCTGTAATTGGTTCAGGCTTTAGCGCAGGTGGAACTGCACGCCGCTATATAAAATTCAAATTTGAAGCTACTGACGCAAACGGAATTGCAGGAATGACCTTAAAACTTGTTGCAAGCGAAACAACTGGAACTTTTAAGGAATTAAAAACAAGCACGATTTCTTCTGAAGAATATACACAAGACGGAACCTTTACAGTAGACGGCATAAAAGGAACCTGGGAAACAGGCATTGTAGATCTTGGCAATGTTACAACTGGAACTGTTTCTGTTGTATTAACTGTTTGGGATAATTCAAACCGCTCAAAAACTGAGACAAACACTTTTGCCTTAGACAATTCTGGGCCTACAATCAATGTTACTAACCCTGCAGCAGCTGGAACTGAAGTTACCGGCAACGTTACGATCAGCGGAACTTTGAGCGACAACGGCACGGCAGGCGTAGAAAATGTTTACTGGCTCATTCCAACAAGCGCCCAGCGCGACTTAAAAGATGCAGCACTCGCCGCCCTTACCTGGAACGGTGGAACAGACTCATTTGTTTCTAATATGACAATTTCTACACAGTTATGGGGATTTTTGTTTAACGGAATATACGACACAGCTACTTCTGACGAAGCAAACAAAATTTACAAAGCAGGAAACCCAAAACTCGAAGTTTATGACAGTGATACTTACGCAACATTAAAAGAGGAAGGACCTGTTTATACGCTCCCGGTTTATTTAAAGATTGTTGATAAATTTGGCAATTACACAATAAAAAGAGACTTTTACGTAAAACACAATCCTGACGGCGACAAGGCAAAATTAAAATTTACCTATCCGACAACGTCAGATTACGAAAGTGGAGCTTCTTACGCAATCTTAGGCGGAACAATCCGTGCAACTGGAACTGCAGAAATTCCAAGCGCAACTTCTACCGTAAACTCTGTTTACTATCAGCTTGGAAGTGCAGACAAAGCAGCTGACATAACTTCTACAACTTTTGGCGAAGAGACAAAAACAAAATGCCAAAAATACGGTTATACGGTTGTAAGTGCTTACGATGTTATTAAAGAAGTTTTAGGAGTTACGTTAACTTCTGATTCTACCATTAGCGACGAAAAATTAAAGGAATACGGATTTGAAAGCTCTGAGGCAATGAAATCCTGGTGGGGAATAAAAGCCGGAGGAACTGCTGCCTGGAACGTAACTTTAAATTCTAAGGGCGAATTAAATCCTGGTAATACTGAAGCAACGACAAACTTTGTTATGAGAGTTTGCGGTGTAAACAACAATGGAAAATTCGGTAACTGGACAACAGGAGACGACATAATTGCAATTCATCTGGACAACACAGCTCCTGTAATTTCTGCCGTTGTAAATCAATATTCTTCTCCAATTTCTACAGGAGAGCTTTCTGCAGAGCCGGAAGCTTCTGCCAGCCAGAACTACGATGCCGGAATGTACTTAAAGGGCAGCTGGTATCTTGTTGTAGACGTATTGGATGAAACTAAGGTTGAAGAATATTCTGTTCTGGAAAACGGAATTTCAAATTCAAATTTCTCTTATTTAGCCAATGTTACAACTGGAACTTCTGGAGAAAGCGATTATAAAACAGGTTACAGACTTTATATTCCGATTAATAAAGATAAGGAATCTGTTACTTACAAGGTAAATGCAAGTGATGCTAATCATAATATTACTGCTACTTTTGAATTTAATATCGATAATAAGGCCCCGGAATTTTCTGCAATCAGCGGAAACGGAACTGCCCTTAGTGCAGATTCTAAAATAGCAGATTCTAACTATCGCTTTACTCTTTCGGACACAACGAGCGACTCTGGCTCTGGCCTTAACCGTGTTGCATTCTATTTTGTACGAAAGTCTACTGGCGAAAAAACATATTCTTCAGAAGTTGTTCTTGATCCAATGATTACAACCTCTTCAAAAGACAGCAAGATTCTCTTAAGCGGTCTTAGAGAACTTACGATAACCCAGGATTCAAACAGCTATACTCTTTATGCAAAAAAACAGACTTCAGGTGCAACTGCCGATACCTTTACTTTAACAGGTACGGACAGCCACATAAGAACAGGCGGTTTAATTTATATTGACGGTGTTTATCGTCTTATTACAAAAATTGACGGAACAACCGTTTATTTTGAACCTTCTCTTGCAAAGGCGAGCGACAGCATAGACGCTTACTTCCCGATTGCGCAGATTGTTGACAATACGGCTTCTGAAAAAATTTCAAGTTATGCGGACAATCCATTCAATATTACGAGCGGAGACGACGGAGACGGAATGCCTGAAACATTCAGTAAATCAGGCTCTAACGTAAGCTGGGATGCAACCATTCATACGACAAATATGCCAGACGGTCCTGCTACCCTTGTTGTTCTTGCATTTGATAAAGCAGGCAACGTAAGCGGACAGTCTTTTGATCTTATGATTGCAAACAACGCACCACGCCTGGCAAAACTCTGGCTTGGAACAGACTTAAACGGAGACGGCAAATATTCTTCTACAAGCACTCTTACAGAATTTGTTGAATACGACATTATTGGAGCAGAAGGAACAGAACAGTCTTCTTATACTCTTGATTTTGAAGCAAAAAAAGCCGACGGAAGCTTAAAATATAAGTCTGGAAAATTTACTGTTAAAAACGGACTTGCCGTTGTTTCTGAATTTACTGGTGGAAACGGCGAAATCGGAATGGTATTAAATACTTCCGCAACGGACACAACTCCAGCAACTGGCACAGACTCTGGTATTTACAGTGCGGATTCAAAAGATGTTGGAACAGCTTCTGTAACAAAAAGTCTTTCTGGAACAAATGTTTCTTCGGAATTTACTGCATATTCAAAAACGAACAGCGTTTATTCTTATGTAGTTACAAAGGACACGCTCGGAGATGACAGTGACAAAAAAGCAATGAGCTTTACTTTCTGGGACACAACAGAAGAAACTGTTCAGGGAAGCACAAGCCAGAATGCTGTTTTGTATATTCCAAACTTTATAATTGCGCAGACAGACAGCACAATGCCTGTTGTACGCATAAATCCATTCTATTGGAACAGTTCAAGCGACAACTCTCTTTATGGCAACAGCTTAAAGAACGGTCATATTGAACTTGAATCTGACTGGAAGGCAAGCACTGGTTACGACTCTACCGCAACAAGCGGAGAATATGACGGCGACCCTAAAGTTTCGGGCAAGATTGTGTTTACAGGAACCGCTTACGATAACTCAAAAATTGCTTCTATTACGGCAACATATGGTTCGTTGAGCGCAACCTTAACTTACAACAGTTCAGAAGGAAAATGGACTAGCGCAGGAACTCTTTCTGACAACGTCTATGAGTTTAAAGTTTACGATGCAGATTTAGCACCGGCAAACTTTGACACAGACACCGCATACTTTGACCAGAACGGCCACAAAGTTTACTGGACACTCACCGTAGATACAGAAAAAGTAATTAAAACAGTTGCAGCCGCAGACCAGACATTAAAAGTAATTGCAAAAGACTCAACCGGCAATGAAACCAGCGGAACCGCTGCAACTACAACAGACACAGACTCAACTTTCAATAAACCTACATACCAGACGGACGTTGTGCCGTATATTACGAGTCTGGGAACAAAACTTACGGCTATAGAAAAGAAAAATTATTCTGTTTACGGACGTACTGCGCTTGGAAAATATCCTGTTTATTATTATAAGAAAAACAATAGCGAAACCACAGAAGGCGAAACTGTAACTGTAAATGGATTCAACTTAAGTGACGGAAAAGTTTATCTTGGAGAAGCAACTGTTGAATCTGCAAGTTTAAACGATTCTAATACATTTACAATTGACGGTAATATGAGTTCTTCAAAGCTTTCTGTAAAAGTAAACGATATTTCTACATTGAATAATTTGAATAATGATAATGCTGTTGGTTCTTATAATGGCAATTACACAGACAAAGATTATTCATATTGTTACAACAGACAGCCGAATGGACAGAACAACAATCTTTTAAATGATGATGTTGAACTTTTGGTATGGCAGTTGAATGCAAGGGCTGCAAAACCAAGCAGTGGTAGAATTGATGCTACGATTATGCACATAAACCCTAAAAACGGACTTTTAGGATTTGCATTTACACATGGTGCAGATCTTGTAAGTTATCCAGATGGAAAAACAAATTCTTATATAAGATATGCAAAAGACTGGACAAGCATTAGTCAAAACTCACTTGACTTTGTTTACGACGCTAATGGAAATATGTTTGGTACACATCACGGAACAGATACTGCAAGTAATGATCATAAAGCCAGCCGTTATAAGATTTGCTCAAGTTTATGGGGTGCAACTTCTGACTGGAAAGAGACAAAAGACTATAATACTGCATACGGAAAGACTAATTCGCTTCGTCTTGAATATATGGGATTGTCTCCAAACGGCACTTCCGTGGAAAATGAACTTATTCCAGAAAGAATAACAGGTTCAAA
Source organism: Parabacteroides distasonis (assembly GCA_963659855.1). Classification (GTDB taxonomy): domain Bacteria; phylum Spirochaetota; class Spirochaetia; order Treponematales; family Treponemataceae; genus Treponema_D. Next base: position 9,510 of record CAVKVK010000006.1, read on the forward strand.
ACTTGCAACAACTGTAAGTAGTAGCGGTACAAACTTATATCTTATGTATTATGATTCTGCAAAAGACGAGTTAAAGTTTAAGGCCGGTGGAACTGTTCCTACAAGTTTTACGGATACTAGTAGTGGCTGGTATGCATCATCAGCAGTTAACTTTGGTGATTTTGTTGATGATGCATATTTAAATACTGGTGCATACAATTCTGAATATCAGCATATTTCTGTAGTTTCTAACAGTTCTTATACTGAGGCTCGCCCAAGCCGTTATTTTGCAATTTCTGCAGTTCCTGCTGCAAAAACAGGTTCTAGCGATGTTGTAGTTGCGGTTTGGTATGACCCTAAAAAACGCAACTTAAACTACAGTTATTTTGTAAATCCTTTAAAAAATGCTGGTAAGCGAACTTCTGCAAGTTCTACGACTGGTACAAGGGATAGCTCTTGGTCTACTCCAGTACAAATCCTTACTGCGGATGCAATAGGTGACTGTGCAATTCAAGTTGATGCAGACGGACACATTCATATTGCAGCCTATACCCGCGACAGCGGTAACTCTGTAAGTTACACATATTTGGATAATTATGCCTCACCTTATGACGAATCTAAAAATACTGTTTTAGTTGACGCCTATGATTCAAACGGTCAGTATCTTACAATGGATTTTGCAAAGAACAGCGACGGAAAAACAATTCCGTACATTGGCTATATGACAAGCCGCGGTTATCCAAAGTATGCATATCTTGTTGATACAAAATCTAGTGATTCAGATTCTACACAGATAGGCGATAGCGGATATTATCCAAAAGCAGGCGCCGACGATGATAATATGACAACTGGCGCATGGGAATTTGTAATAGTTCCGACAACTAGCGAAATAAACGTAAACGTAAACAGCAAAATAAGCATTGGAGTTTACAGAAATAGCGACGGCAAACTTGCAGATATTCCATCAAGCATTACTGGAATTACAGAAAATGCCAGCAGCGCAGAAGCTGATGCCGGTTATGCATTAGGAAATGGAACTTCAAACCCAATTCTTGCATACGGTACAAACGATGATGGTTCTGGCTTTATCGAAACCGCCCAGCTAAAATAAATGCAGTGGGTTGCTGATCAACCGGTCAGCAGCCCGCATTTAACACACTCACTGCAATTTATTATTATAGTCTTCGTGTCCATTTTTTAATGGACTGGAGGATTTTATGAAAAAGTTTTGTGCTTTGATTGGCAAATACTTTGGAATTATTGCAATTGTGTTTTTAATTCTTGGGTTTGTTGCTCCTCAGGGCTTTACCTGGGTTACCGGCAAGGTTTGCGGTGTTTCTGTTTTGTCATGCCTGCTTGGCGTTGTTATGTTTGGAATGGGAACAACTCTTAGTGTTAAGGATTTTGTTCTTGTCCTTAAACGGCCTAAAGATGTTTTTATGGGCGCAGTAGCTCAGTTTTTTGTAATGCCTTTTCTGGCCTTTGTTTTGAGCCGGATTTTTAGACTTGATCCAGCCCTTACTGCCGGCGTTATTCTTGTTGGTACCTGCCCTGGAGGAACTTCTTCCAACGTTATTACTTACATGAGTAAAGGCGATGTTGCACTGTCTGTTACAATGACTTCTGTTTCTACAGTTTTGTCTCCGATTCTTACTCCTGCAATTACTTACCTTTTAATTGGAACTAAAATTGCTTTTGACCCGGTTGGAATGTTTCTTTCCATTGTTCAGATTGTAATTGTTCCTATTTGTCTTGGAGTTGCAGTAAAAACATTCCTTCCAAAATTTGCAGAAGTTGCAGTTGACTATTTGCCTGCAGTTTCTTCAATTGCAATTTCTTTAATTATTGGCGGTGTTATTGGCGGAAGTAAAAATGCAATTATTTCTAATATTGGAATAATTCTTTTAGTTGTAATTCTGCACAACTGTCTTGGTTATGCTTTAGGTTTTTTAATTGCCCGTCTTGTTGGAATGTCCTGGAAAAAAGCGGTTGCGCTTTCTATCGAAGTTGGAATGCAAAACTCAGGACTTGCAGTTGGCCTTGCAAAAGCACATTTTGCTGCAATGCCGGCAGCAACGGTTCCAGGCGCAATTTTTTCTGCCTGGCACAATATTTCAGGAGCAGTTCTTGCCTGGCTTTATGTAAATGTCTTTAATCCAAGATTTGACCCGGACTACAAGGCCGAACCCACAACAGAAGCAAAAACCGAACAGTAAAATTTACATATTTTGATTGTCAGGTTTTAATCACAGTATAAAATAGCCTCTCGCTGAGAACCTGCCCCAAGCCGCACGGTTGAGACAAGCTCAATGTGCGTTTGTGTCAGAACCTCGGCTACGGCTATTTTAAGTTTTCCGTAAACTAAAACTGACAATCAGTTTATCTAAAACTTTCCTAGCCGGATTTTTGCTGCCAGTTCTTTTGCAATTTCGTCTTTCTGTTTTTTAGACAAATCTGCTTCCCTGCTAAGACCTGCAAGAGGCGCATTTGTTGCTGCAAGCCAGTAGCGTACGTCGTCAGCCTGGCGGTCTGGAGTTTTACAGTGCGAAAAAACCGGAGCAAGACCAGAAGAGCGGCTCAGTTTTTCCTGCCCCTGAACAGAAGCAAGAAAACCTGCCATCTGTGTAAGTTTTGAGCTTTTTTCCATTGGAACAGCGTAGATTACTGGTGCCGTAAAAGCTCTTGAACCAGGTTCAGTTTCGGACGGAAGATATATTGAAGAAAAGGCTCTGATTGTATTTGAGTCAACTGCGCGGTGATTACTTAGCGACATAAAAACTGCGGAAGAAAGTCGGGCATTCATAAATGCCCTTATGTCTTTTTGAGTAAGGTTAAAACAGTCGCGGCCTAAAAATCCATTTTTGTACCATTCAGAAAGTTGTTTTGCAGAAGTGTAGAGCGGCGAGTTGTAGCTTGAACAAAGTTCTTCTGCAAGTTCTGTTGTTTTTAATTTTCCTTTTGCAAAAGAATTTATAAGTTCAGCGGCTTTTTTGTATTCATTTATTCCGTCAAAGGCTTCTGTAAGTGCGCCTAAAAGATCTAAAAGTGTTGTTGAATCTGCGCCTGCAAAAATGAGAGGAGATTCAAGAGTCCGCTTTTGTTTTTTTAAGAATGTTTCAAAGTCAGACCAGGTTGCAAGAGAAGACATTCCAGAATTTTTAAAAGCTGAAAGATAAATCGAAAGTTCAAAATTTCCGGCTAAAACAGGAAGAGCCTTTACCAAAGAACCTTCATCGTTTAAGAA
>CAVKVK010000006.1:12742-22419 GCA_963659855.1 Parabacteroides distasonis
GTTGTCATTTCGTTTAAAAGCTGAGGAGCAAAGCCTGCTTTTTTGGAAGAAGAATCCTTTGCATATTTTACGCCTGCTCCGCCTGTTGTAAAAAGAAGATCTGCTTTTTTTAAGGCAAGCGGCTGCTTTTTTAGTGCTTTTGAATCTTCAAGTGAAAAAAAAGTAACTTTAATTTTGTTTTCTTTTGCCCATTCTTCTACGCATGTCTGTATTGCGTTTTTTGAATTTTCTTCAATTCCATAAAAGGCAACCGACGTTGAACTTTTTGGACATAAAAAAATAATAAAACAGAATGCAAGAATCAGGACTGCACAAATTCCAGAAATTAAAATAATCTTTTTGTTTTTCATAAAACCCGCCGTGTTAAATATCTTGTTTTATTTTCGGTAAAAAAAAGGCTGTTCTAAAATAAAAAATTGAAGTTGTTCATTTTGTATAAAAATTCATTCTAAAAAACTAAAAAACTTCACTTTTTTGCCGATACTCTTGATATGCGTGCATATTCTTTTTTGATTGGTTCTATTTTTTTATTAACATCTTGTGTGGCTTCTTCTCAGTCAACAAAATCAATGTATAAATTGCCAGACTCTCAGACTCCGACTGTCGAAACTGCAAACGCAGGCGGTGTAATTGCTGGCGCTGAAAGTGGACTTTACCGTTTAACGGCATCAAAAACAGCAGTTCCTCTCTGGACACAAGGCGGTGTAAAAAAGATTATTCGCGTAAAACAGGAAGAATCTTTAAACAGCGCAGGTCAGAATGTTTCTGCTATAGATACAAAGGCCGGTGACGAAAGTGAAGAAACTGATTTTCCTTTAAGCCGCTGGTATTTTTTAACCACAAAAGGAATTTTAACTTCTACCGACCTTAAAAATTTTGAATATCGCAACAACGGACTTTCTTTCTTAAAAATGAAGGAAATAAATCTTGATCAGGTTAGTTTTTCGGACAAGGTTGCACAATTAAAAGACTTAGAAGTTCATCCAGAGAATCCACAGATTTTAGTTACTGCAACAAAGGACAATGTTTTTATTACTTATGACGGAGGACTTAACTGGAAGAATCTTGGATCAATGAGTTCTTCTACTTCTGGAATTAAGGCTGTAGCGGTTTGTACAATCGACGATACTCTCGTTGTTTTTGAAGCTCACCCGATTTTTGGTTTTTCTTATATTCTTCCTAAATCGGCAAAACCTGTGTGGAAAGACTGTAACGGCGGTTTTGAAAATATGAAAGGTCAGACGTATCCGGACGAAATTGCAGATATTTGCCCCGTAGTTACACAAAATGCAGACGGAACACAAACCACAACGGTTTATGTAAGCCAGACATTTTTGCCACGATTGTATAAATTCAACTGGCAGACAAAACGCGGAGAACTTTTATACAGCGGAAAAGAACCTGTGGACACAATTGACGGACTTTTCTGGACTGGAAGTGAACTTTTATTTACCCGCCCTGGAGAAATTGCAGGCTTTGACCCGGCTCTAAATTCTCTTGGAAAAATTCCTCAAAGTTATTACACATTTAAAAATTATTTTAATGCACTTTCTCCAAACGACACTTTGTACAGTGCCTGGATTTCTGACGGAAAAAATCTTGAAGAAGGAATTTCTTTGAGTGAACTCTGGCTTTTGCACCCTGAACTTTGCACAAATGCCTATGCTTCAAAGGCTTTAAACAGAAAATCAATTTACTGTCCTGCTCACCACGTAACAACTCAGGCAGGAATTGATAAATACAAAAAAATAATTTTAGACAACAAACTTGACAGTCTCGTAATTGACATGAAAGACGACTACGGAGTTTTAAGATACGATGCAAAAGATCCTGTTGTTGTAGAAAAAGGTTATATTTCGCGCTACCACATAGATTTAGCTCATTTTGTTTCAGAAATGAAAAAAGACAACATCTACCTTATTGCACGAATTGTTGTTTTTAAGGACAAAAATCTAAGTCAGTATTCAGGCGGAAAATACGCTGTCTGGGATAAGGCCAATAATAAACCCTGGGTCGGAACCCGCGGAATGGAAGACATTACCGACGAAAACGGCAATGTAACTGGTCAGAAAATGGCTTATTACGACGAAAACTGGGTAGATCCATATTCACCAGATGTCTGGGACTATAACGTTCGCATTGCAAAAGAACTGATTGCAGGCGGTTTTGACGAAATTCAATTTGACTATATTCGCTTTCCAACAGACGGACGCAACATGGCAAACGCAGTTTTCAGATGGAAAGAAAAAGGAATGGACAAAGAATCAGCCCTGCTTTCTTATCTTGCCTATGCCAGAAAAAATATTGACGCTCCGATTGGAATCGACATTTACGGGGCAAACGGATGGTATCGCTCTGGAACAAGAACAGGTCAGGACGTTGAACAGCTTTCGGAATATGTTGATATAATCTGTCCGATGTTCTATCCAAGCCATTTTGAACAGAACTTCCTAGACTACGCTCCTTATCCGGATCGCCCATATAGAATTTATTACTATGGAACATACCGCAATACTGTAATTGGACGCAACAAAATAATAATCAGACCGTGGGTTCAGGCATTTTATTTAAATGTCCGCTACGATCGCCAATGGTACGGAAAAGAATACGTACAAAAGCAGATTTACGGAGTGCGCGACAGCGTTGGGCGCGGTTATATGTACTGGAACAATCTTGGCCGCTACGACGATATTTCGCCAGATGTTGCTTCTTCTTCATATCCGGGAACTGCCTGGGAAGCTTCGACAGAATACAGAAAACCAGCACTTGGAAGCGGAAATCTTCTTTATCCTGTGGAACTTCCACAGGCTTCGCAGACTTTAAAAAACTTAAGCGGAGAACAGAATTCAACTTCCGTAATGGACAGCGTACGCAATGGTGAATTTGTTGAACAGACTCAACAAAAAAAGGGAAGTTTTCCTTCAATTTCTGACATAAAAAAACTCTGGCAGGCATACGAAAGTGACAAACACGAAATATAATCCAGACGATCCGATTGCAGCGATTGCAACAGCTCTTGCGCCTTCTGCCCTTGGAATTGTCCGCGTAAGTGGAAAAGACAGCATTTCTCTTGTTTCTAAGATTTTTTCCAGACCAGAAGCTTTGTTAAATGCACCGGGAAATTCAATTGTTTACGGCTGGATTGTTGACGGTTCAACGCCACAACGCTCAAAAATTGACGAAGTTTTAGTTTCTGTTTTTCGCTCTCCAAAAAGTTTTACAGGCGAAAATATGTGCGAAATTTCCTGTCACGGTGGAGTTTCTGTTGTAAATGCAGTTTTTGAAACTCTGCTAAAAAACGAATTTAGACAGGCAGAAAAAGGTGAATTTACTTTTCGCGCTTATATCAATGGCAAGGCAGATTTAACAAAGGCAGAAGCCGTTCGCGAAATTATAGATTCAAAAACTACAGAAAGCCGGAGCCACGCCGCAGACCGTTTGAGCGGTTCACTTTTTAAAGAAATTGATTCAATCAAAAAACTGATAACAGACACTCTCGCAGCGATCGAAGTTGATATTGAATATCCGGAAGACGAAGAAACAATCGCCGACAGTTTTGATCCTGCCGACTTAGAAAACGCACGTTTACGGTTAAAAGAACTTGTTTCTTCCTGGAAAAGCGAAAAGATTTATCAGGACGGAGCAAAAATTGTTCTTGCAGGAAAAACCAATGCAGGAAAATCTTCTCTCTTTAATGCTTTATTAAAAGAAGACCGTTCAATTGTAAGCGACATAGAAGGTACAACACGGGACTGGATCGAAAGCTGGGTAAGTTTTGATGGAATTCCTGCACGACTTTTTGATACAGCCGGTTTACGAAAAACAAGCGACGTAATCGAAGCTAAAGGCGTTGAACTTACTCAGGAACTTGCGGCCACAGCAGACCTGGTTTTGTATCTTGTAGACAGTTCAAAAGGAATAAGTGACGAAGACAAGGACTTTTTAGCAAAAAATAAAACAATTCCGCAGATTCTCGTGCTCAATAAAACTGACCTTACACAAAATAATATTGAAGAATTTGTTCCGGAAAACATGCAGAACTTTACAGTAAAAATTTCTGCTAAAAAATCTGAAGGAATCGGCGCACTCACAGCGCTTGTAAAAAAAATCATTTTAAAAGATACAGCTCACACCAGCGAAAAAACAGGGCTCGGCTCACAGCGCCAGAAAGAATGTGTAATCCAGGCACTTGAACGGATTGAACACGCATTAGAAATTGCCCGTGACGAAACCTACGGCCTTGATGCAGTTGTTCAGGATCTTGAAGATTGTCTGGACAGCCTTGGTGAAGTTACTGGAGAAGTTACTCCGGACGATGTTTTGGGTTCTATTTTTGCTCATTTTTGTGTCGGAAAATAGATTTTTTTTTGAATTGCAATTTGCAGACATTTTTCTGTTCTAAACTCGGTTTGACGCTGAGTTATGCACAGTGATAAAATAATTTTGGTTATTTAAGGGATTTTCCTTACACCATCGAAGAGGATTTTACATGGGTAAGTCTAGAATAAAATTGTTCAAAACTTTAGCTGCGCTCAGCGTGTTTACATTTTGCCCGATTTTTGCGTTTTCGCAGGAATCGCTGGATGCGGTTTATGCTCAGCTGGATTTGGCTTTTGTTGAACACTCGTCAGCAAATGTTTCAAAAATACTGGAAAAGTATTCAACTTCAAGAGATTATTCACTTTACGAATCTTATACATTAAAAAAAGCTCGGCAGTCAGTTATTGAAGACGATCTTACATTTGCGCGTGACGCAACTCTTGCAGTAATAGACAACAATCTTGAAAATTTTGATGCAGTAGATCTTTATTCTTATATTGACCGCGCAATCTTAAACGAAGAAGCAGCTAGACAGGCAGAAGAAAACCGTCTGCGCCTCGAAAGCGAACGTCTTGCCCTGCTTAACGAAAAGGCAAAAACAAGAATTTCAAAATCCGACACATATTCAAATATAAGCACTGCTTCTGGTTCTTCTGTCTATTTAAGCCAGGAAAAATCATTTTCGCGCACAGACTGGAACGTTGCTGTAGGTATTGCAGATTTTCTTTATCAGACAGTTACCAAACCTGAAAATTATTCAAGCTTAAAATATGGTCTTTCTTTTAATGTGAATCTTTTTTACAACTCAGAAGATTACATTACTGGCGGCGAGATTTTTGCAGATTTTGAAATGCTGACTTTAGGAGACGGAGAGCAGGAAATTCTTTCCTGTGCAAAATTTGTTCCGATGATGGCTCTTTCTTCGCTTAATAAAAATCTTTTCTTTAGAGTTGGATTTGCAGCCTTTGGTTTAAGTGCAACCACAGACGTAGAAACAGGTTCAGTAGAAAACTTCTTTACTCCTGTTTTTGGCCTTGGGCTTTTTAACCTTGGCAAACAAAGCATAAACGTTGACATGTATTATGACTATTATCCTGGACACCTTGCTTATAATTCTTTAAGTTCTGCAATGGAAGCCGGCGCGTCTGTAACCCTGCCTGTAGCAACAAATGAAAGAACAAAAATCGGGTTAAAACTTGGTCTTATTGATACTTTATTTATAAAAGACGAAGGCATGGACAATCGTGCAAAAGGAATTCTTTCTATTGGAGTCGGAAATGTTAAAAACTAAAAAATTATTCTTAATGATAACAATAATCTGTCTTTCGATTGCTGGCTTGTATGCTCAATCTGGAACGGCAGCTCTTACTCAGCGTTATTTGGAAAAGGCAAACACTTTTTACGAAAACGCAGAATATTCAGAAGCTTATAAAACAGTAAATGCAGTTCTTAAGTTGAATGAATCTACAGGAATTCCAGCAAATGCTGCATTGATTGCAACTCAGATTTATTCAAAATTGCTCGATCAGGTAAAAGAAAACCGTGATTATGCAAAATTCAGTGAAATTACAGCAAATCTCGAAAAATATCCGGCAATTGCAGACTCAACGACACAGCAGAAAGTAAAGGCAATTTATGCTCAGCAGGAAGCCGAACTCGAAGCAAAAAAAGAAGCTGCTGCAAAGGCTGAACGCGAAGAACAACAGGCTTTATATCAGGCTCAGCTTGAAGAACAGCGTAAAAATCAGAATTCCTTTATGGAAGCAATGCAGAAAAACAACGAATCAATGCTTAAAAGCAACGAAAACGTAATGAATTCGATTGTTGAAGTAAGCGAAAAAATGTCCGAAGCAACCCAGCAGAGTGCAAAATCAAATCACATGGTTTTGATTGCAGTTTTAATTGTCTGCTTTGTAATTGTACTTATTTTTGTAATTATTATTCTTGTAATCCGCGTAGCTGCAAAGGCAAGTGTAAGACAGTCAATGCAGTTTGAAGAAACTTTAAAACTTGTCCAGGGAATGACACAGCAAAACAGCCAGATTCTTCTTGGAAACATTACTCAGTTGCAGGGGCTCGGAGGTCCGGGGCTTCGTTCTGCAGGCAGCAGCCGCTGGGGCGTAGATGCTCTTCCAGCGCCGGAAATGAGTGAAGAAGAAAAAGAAGAATTAAAAGTTCTTGCCGTTAAATGTGAAGAACTTGGTGCAAAGATTGATGCAGTTACCCGCAGAAAGAATAATTCAAAAAATATAAGCGAAATGGTTTATAAACTTTCTATGGCATTGGGATTGAATCAGAATACTTCAATGCTTTATTTCTGTGCAGCAATGGTTTACGATGCAGGATTCCTTTCTGTGCCAGAAGAAATTCTGGAATCTACTTCTATTACAGAAGAACAGCGCGAAGTGCTTAAACAGCATGTTTTAAATGGCAGTGAACATTTAGACTTTGTTCCAGAAAAATATAAAAAGATTTTTGAAGACGCTTCTCATTCGCACCACGAAAACGAAGACGGTTCAGGCTATCCGGAAGGATTGAGCAGAAACGAAATTCCGCAGATTGCAAAAATCTTACACGTTGTAGAAAGTTACAATTCTTTAATCAGCCGTAGAAATTACAGACAGATTAAAGACAAAGAAAGTGCAATAGAAGAATTGAGAGAGCGTTCCGATATGTACGACGAAGACGTTGTTTCTGCTTTGGATTCTATTGTTTAATAGCGTGGGTTAAAGCGTAAGGGATTGGAGCAGCGCCGAAGGCGTTCTGCTGCCACAAAGGGGCAGCAGAATGGAGCGCGTAAGACGCGGAACTGCGCAAAGCCCGGCCCTTTGTGCTTTAGCACAAAGGGATACGCCCAGGTTAAGAAAAAACAAATACTTCCTAAACAAATGTATTTTAGATAAAATCGAGTCATTGCGCTTGCAATGGCTTTTTTTATTGGAGGAATTTTATGTGTGGAATTGTTGGTTATGTTGGTGCAAAAAATGCGGCACCTGTTCTTATTAATTGTCTTAGAAAACTTGAATATCGCGGATATGATTCTTCTGGAATTGCTGTTTTGTCTCAGGACAGTGATGAAATTTTAGTTAGAAAAGCAAAAGGCGCAATTAAATTTCTTGTTGAAAAAATTACTGGCGAAGTTGTAAAAAAGGCTCAGGGCGAAAGCGACGAAGAATTTGAAAAATCTTACGGTGAATTGATTCAAAAATGCAGCGAAACTGTAAAAGGAAATCTGGGAATCGGGCACACCCGCTGGGCAACTCACGGAGAACCGAGCGATTTAAATGCTCATCCTCACACAAATGTAAGTGGAACGATCGCCGTTGTTCATAATGGAATTATCGAAAACTATGCAAAATTAAAATCCTGGCTGCAGAGTCAGGGAGTAGTGTTTAAGAGTCAGACAGACACAGAAGTTCTTGCTCATCTTATAAATTATTATTACGAAGAAAAGAAAGATATTTTTTACGCAGTTCAGCAGACTTTAAAAAAGCTTGAAGGAAGCTACGCTCTTGGCGTTGTGTGCAAAGATTATCCGGACAGAATTATTGCCGCAAGAAAAGAATGTCCGCTCATTGTTGGTGTTGGCAAGGACGAAAACTTTATTGCCAGTGATGTTCCTGCCGTTTTGGAGCACACTCGCGAAGTTTATTATCTTGAACAGAAAGAAGTTGCTGTTTTGTACAGCGATCATGTTGATCTTTACAACGAAGACGGAGAAAAGGTTGTCCGTTCTCCTTCTCATGTTGAATGGGACATGGCCGCTGCAGAAAAAGACGGTTATGCACACTTTATGCTTAAAGAAATCCATGAACAGCCAAAAGCATTTACTGACACTCTCCGTCCACGTCTTGTAATGGAAGGTAATTTGCTGGTTGATATTAATTTTGAAGAAATTGATTTTGGCGAAAACTGGAAAACTGCCGGAAGAATCGTTATTACTGCCTGCGGAACTGCTTCTTATGCAGGAATGGTTGGCCGCTACGCATTTGAAAAGTTTGCAAGAATCCCTGTTGTAGTTGATGCGGCTTCTGAGTTCCGCTACAGAAATCCAATTTTGCGCAAAGATGACATTTTTATTGTAATAAGCCAGTCGGGCGAAACTGCCGACACTCTCGAAGCTCTGCGCATTGCAAAAAGAGCCGGCGCAAAGGTTATTGCAATTACAAATAGTGTCGGTTCAAGCGTAAGCCGCGAAGCAGACAATGTAATTTATACCTGGGCAGGCCCGGAAATTGCAGTTGCTTCGACAAAGGCATACACAACTCAGCTTATGTGTCTTTACATGCTTGCGTTAAAACTTGGCAAAATCCGCGGAACTATTGGTAATGAAGAATATTTGTCTTTGTTAAAAGAGATACAACTTATTCCTTTTAAGGCTCAGGAACTGATTGAAAAAGAAAGTGAAATTCAAAAAATTGCTTCTTTGCAGTTTAATAAAACAAAGATTTTTTATATTGGACGCTTGTTTGACAGTGCTTCTTCTCTTGAATGTGCTTTAAAACTCAAGGAAGTAAGTTACATGCACAGCGAAGCTTTTGCTGCCGGCGAATTAAAACACGGACCGATTGCCCTTGTTGACACTCAGACTTTAGTTGTTGCCCTTGCAACTGAACCGGCACTTTATCAGAAAATTGCTTCGAATATTCTGGAAGTAAAGGCTCGCGGTGCAAGCACAATGGTTATTACACAGGATGAAGGCAAGGCTTTTGAAGAATGTGCAGATTCAATTATAAAATTGCCAAAGATTGAAAGTGATTTTGAATCTATGCTTTCTGTAATTCCGGCTCAGCTTTTTGCATATTACTGTGCAATCTTAAAAGGTCTTGATCCGGACAAACCGAGAAACCTTGCAAAGAGTGTAACTGTTGAATAAAAATTTTGTGACTGTTAGTAAATAAAAGGAAAATAATAAATGCGTATTTTGTGTTTAGGCGACAGCATAATGCAGTACAACGACTGGACTTCTTATCCGCAGACTGGATGGGTTCAGCTGCTGGACAGATTTTTTAATACTGGCGTTCAGATTTTGAATTTTGCGAGAAACGGAAGAAGTTCAAAAAGTTTTATTGCAGAAGGACGTTTTGAAACTGTTCTAAAAGAAGCAAAGGAAGGCGATTTTGCTTTAATTCAGTTTGCACACAACGACGAAAAGGCAAATGATCCAAGCCGTTATACACAGCCTTGCGAAAACGGAGAATTCCGCAAAAATCTTGAATTTATGGCAGGTGAACTTTTAAAAAAGGAAGTAAAGACAATTTTACTTACTCCTGTTGTGCGCAGAAAGTTTGACGAAAATAAAAAAATAAAAAACAGCCACGGAGAATATCCTGAAGCAATAAAAGAAACTGCAAAAA
>CAVKVK010000006.1:22429-36134 GCA_963659855.1 Parabacteroides distasonis
ATCTTACGGATCTTACAGCTTCGTATTTTGAAGGTTTGGGAGAAGAAAAAAGCCGTAACTATTTTATGAATTTTGACAGCGGAGTTTACGAAAATTTTGCAGAAGGAAAAAGTGACGACAGCCACTTGCGGCCAGACGGAGCCTATGCAGTCTGCCGTCTTTTTATTAGTGCAGTTTTAAAACATAAAGACGAATGGAAAACGCTGGCCGAACTGACTGACTTAGTCTGTACAAAAGGAATTTACAGCGACAAAGAAATAGATGATGAAAAATTATTCTGGTAATAGAAAAATTGAATAAACGGGAAAATGCACTTTTTTTTCAGCATGGTGAATTGCCGTGTTTTTGGTAATTGACCGTAACTAATTTTTTTTGCTATAATAGCCGACGTATCAGGTCATAAGCCTCTGCAACCAGGGCCATTAGCTAAGCTGGTTGTAGCGCCGGCCTTATAAGCCGGGTCTTACCCAAGTTCAAGTCTTGGATGGCCCAAAAATTGCCCGACTTGTCGGGCAATTTTTTTTTAAACTGAAATATTACGGTAGAGATGATCCGCGTCAGGGATAGTAATGGCGCCGAAGGCGTTTGTTGTGGCGGTTGAGCCTGTCGAAACCCCGCAACAAATGGAGCGCTTAGCGCGGAACCATGAATAGCCCGACGGCGCGCGTAAGCGCGCCGGGACGCCCATATAATTATTTTTTTAGGATTTATTATGAAAACTTTTAAAATCGCTTTGTCTGTATGTCTGCTCAGCCTTGTTTGTTCTCTTGTGCCAGCAGAAAATTATTCAACTTTGGAACAGGCTTCTGCAAACTCAGAAATTGTTTTTGATGCAGAAAGGCTTTCTTCTGACGGAAATTCGTTTTTTGGTGGCTGGACTGGCGACTGGAACGAACGCAAACATCCGTTTGTTGCCTTGAGCGGTGCACTTGGTTTTAACGTTCTCCTTGCTACCTGGAACCGTTACATGATTGGTTCTGGCTGGGCAAAAACCGGCTGGGAAGAATGGGATCACTTCTGGTGGCGTGAACTTGCCTGGGACCGCGACTGGTATTGGACAAACTTCTTTTTACATCCGTATCAGGGAGCTCAGTATTATATGGCTTCCCGCGGTGCAAACATGAATCAGCTTGAATCTTTTGCAATTACCTTCCTTGGTTCTTATACCTGGGAATATCTTTGCGAAACAAATGCTCCTTCTAAAAACGACATGGTATTTACTTCTGTTGGTTCTTTTGCTGTTGGCGAAATGTTCTATCGTTTAAGTGAAGAAGCTGAAGAAATTAATGAACTTTTGGGCATTGGAGTAAATCCTCAGAAATTGTGGACTCAGTACATCTGGCGCATAAAACCAAAGAAACATACCGGAAACATTTATGCTCTTTCGCTTGGAGTTGATGTTGGTAATGTTAATGCCGGAGTTCATTTAAACGGTTATGACAAATCGCAGTATGCGGAACACGAAGTTTATCCTGTTTTTGGAATGTTAGAATTTAACGTAACTTACAACGATCCGTACAGACTTGATTCAAACAGACCGTATGATCAGTTTAATCTTGAAGTTCAGGCTGGAGCTGGTAAAGGTTCTGGCGAAAAAGGCTATTGTGCTTACGACAGCATAGACGAAAAAGTTTTTTATGATCTTCGTATTTTGTCAGAAGGAATGTTCATGGGACGCGAGCTGTATTTAGCAGAAAATGTTGACACTTCGCTCGGCCCAGTAATGATTTACGATTTTGACTGGCATTCGTTCTATATGCTTTCTTCGCTTGCTCCGGGTTTTGCGTTTAAGCAGCGTTTTAATGGTCAGGAAAGTTCTTTTGAATATCAGGCAATGCTTGCAGGAATTTTGCTCGGTAATACTGATTTTTATTATTATCATCGTGAACTTATTGATGAGCCGCAGTCTGTAAGTTGTGGTTACAACGAAACTATTGGTGCGCAGACGGTTTTAAAATTCAAATATAAAAAAGATAACGGATTTGCCTGTGGAGCAGATTTCCGCGGATATGCAATGTACGATTTTAAAGACCAGTTGCAGAAGCTTGATCTTTTTAGCACAGGCTGGGAATTTATTGGTCTTTTGTCGGCAAGTGTTGAAATTCCTGTTTCAAAGATTGTGCGTGTCGGTTTTAGAGATGAAGTATTCGGAAAATTTACACGTTATAATGATGAAAATACAAATGATTTACGCTATATTGTAAACACAGCAAGGGTTTTTGCAAAACTTCAGCTAAAGTAAAAGAATAGTTGAATTAGAACTGTCTAAAAAGTAAGTCTGCCGGTGGTTTAACCTGTTTAAGCCACTTGTGTTGATTGCTTTGCGACTTTGTTATTATAGAGTCCGGCATTTAATTTATTTTTACCTTGCTTTGGGAATAAAAATATGAAATTTGTCAGCACGAGAGATTCAAAAAATATTGTTGATTTTGAAAAGGCTGTTTTAGACTGCATTCCTGGCGACGGCGGCCTTTATGTACCACAAATTGCTGCGGATTTGCGGCGCTGGATTTTGTATGCGGACAGCAATACGTCATTTGCAAATATGGCAGGAACTTTAACTTCTGCCTGCATCAATGACGAATTTTCTCCGATTATCTGCGAAACAATTGCTTCTAAGGCTTTTACATTCAATCCGGAAATTAAAAAAATCGATGACTGTTTTTATTCTCTAAAACTCTACAATACTCCAACCGGGAGCCACAAAGATTTTGGAATTTCGTTCCTTGTAAACTGTATCGAAACAATTCACGCTCTAAAGGGCGGTTTTTCTACATTTTTAGATGCAACAATCGGGGAACTTGGAGCGAGCCTTGCTCAGTTTTTGCGCGAAAAAAAACATGTAAAAGCAGTTTTAATTTATCCTAAAGGAAAGCTCCGCGGGCTTACAGAAGAAGATTACATCTGGAACGGCGGAAATATTCTTCCAATCGAAGTTGACGGAACAGAAAGCGACTGCCACAAAATTGTCCGCACGATTTTTGAAAACCGTGAGCTTGTAGAAAAATATCATTTAACGGTTGCAAATACTGCAAATATCGGGCGTTTAATGCCACAGTTATTCTTTTATCCTTATGCGTTCAGCAGATTAAAAAAAGAAGTTTATTCTGACATTTACTATGCAATGCCTTGTGGCAATTACAGTAACCTTGTTGCAGGCCTTTACAGCTGGAGACTCAGCCTGCCGGTAAATGGATTTATCTGTCCAACAACGGTAAGTTTAGGGCTCGACCCGACTGGTTTTTGCACTGTGCCAGATGATATGGTTCCTTTTGAACAGCGCACAAAGGCTGATCCTGCAAGCCCTTCAAACCTTGAGCGCCTGGAAGATATTTTTAGCCGCAACAGTTTAATGCTTAAGAATTTTGTTTATCCGGCAAACGTAAGCGGTTACGAAGCCGACGAAGCCTGCCGCGAACTTTTTATGAAGTATCAGATTTTTGCAGACAAAAACACTTCCGGAGCCTACGCTGCAATTCTAAAAAGAAAGGAATTTCTGGACGAAGATGAATCAACCGTAGTTTTAATTGAACGCGATGATCCTTCTCTAAACAGTGAATATGTGCGCCACACAACTGGTGAACTGCCGGAAATGGGCAAAAACGTAGAAAAAGCACTTCAGGCTGTAAGCTTAAAAAAGCCGCTTGTAAAAACAGCTGACGAAGTTGAAAAACTGATGCAGACATACGATATTCAGCATATTTAGAAAATCTTTGTGCACTTGCCTAAAAACCTGTGATTTTGTAATATGTTTTTGTATCGGCAAAGAGGTCGTAGATAATTTTCTATTTTTACATAGAAAACTGTCTACGACCTTTTTTTATTTATTACGTTGATTTTTTGAAAAGAGGTGCATATGTGTGGATTTGTAGGAGCTTTTGATTTAAATACTGGTTCGCAGCCAATTGATGAAGGCTTAAAAGAACAGCTTAGAAAACAGGTTCTTGATATGTCGAGGACAATTCGCCACAGAGGTCCGGATTGGACTGGAGTTTACACAGGCGACAATGCAATTTTGAGCCACGAACGTCTTGCCATTGTTGACCCTTTTTCCGGAAAACAGCCGCTCGTAAGCGATGACGGAAAAATCATTCTTGCTGTAAATGGTGAAATTTATAATCACAAAGCAATCCGCGAAGAATTTAAAGGCAAATACAACTTTAAGACAATGTCCGACTGCGAAGTTATTATTCCGCTTTATAAAACTTACGGAGTTGACTTTTTAGAAAAACTTTCTGGCATTTTTGCTTTTGCGCTTTATGATTCAGAAAAAGACGTTTATTTAATTTCCCGCGACGAAATCGGTGTAATTCCGCTTTACCAGGGCTGGGACAAACAGGGACGCTACTACGTTGCAAGCGAATTAAAAGCACTCGAAGGTCATTGCCAGACAATCGAAGAATTTCCAAACGGCTGTTATTACTACTCAAAAGATAAAACCGTAACAAAATGGTACAAACGCGACTGGGAATCTTACGAAAACGTAAAAGACAATCCTCGCGCTACAGACGAAAAAGGCGACGTTATAAATCCAAGTGTGATTGAAAAAGTACGCAACGGACTTGAAGCAGCCGTAAAACAGCAGCTTATGAGCGACGTTCCTTACGGAGTTTTGCTTTCTGGTGGTCTGGATTCTTCAATCATTGCAGCAATTACACAAAAATATGCAAAAAAACGTGTAGAAACAGATTCTAAAGAAGAAGCATGGTGGCCGCAGTTACACTCATTTGCAGTAGGTCTTGAAGGTTCTCCTGACCTTGCAGCAGCAAAAAAAGCAGCCGATTATATTGGAACAGTTCACCACGAAATTCATTTTACGATTCAGGAAGCATTGGATTCTCTTGAAGATGTAATTTACCACATAGAAACTTACGACATTACAACTGTCCGCGCTTCTACACCAATGTATCTCCTTGCCCGTGCAATTAAGGCAATGGGAATTAAAATGGTTTTGAGTGGCGAAGGAAGCGACGAACTTTTTGGCGGTTATCTGTACTTCCACAAGGCTCCAGACGCAAAAGAATTCCACGAAGAACTTGTACGCAAAATGAGCAAACTTCACTTGTACGATTGTCTTCGTGCAAACAAATCTTTAATGGCCTGGGGCGTAGAAGGCCGTGTACCTTTCCTTGATAAAGAATTTATCGACATTGCAATGCGCTTAAATCCATGCGACAAAATGAACATAAGACTTCCAGACGGAAAGCAGAGAATGGAAAAATGGATTTTACGCAAAGCTTTTGAAGACATGCTCCCTGCAGAAATCTGCTGGAGACAAAAGGAACAGTTCTCAGACGGTGTCGGCTATAACTGGATTGACACACTCAAAAAAATGACGGAAGAAAAAGTAAGCGATGCAGAATTTGCCCGCCGCGAAAACCGTTTCCCGGTAAACACACCAAAAACAAAGGAAGAATATTATTACCGCGAAATTTATTCACGCCTGTTCCCAAGCGACAGCGCAGCAAAAGTCGTTCCACACGAAGCTGGAGTTGCCTGCTCAACTGCAAAGGCTCTTGAATGGGACGCTGCCTGGAAAAATATGGACGAACCTAGCGGACGAGCAATCGCAGGCGTACACGACAAAGCCTATTAGTTTTATGGGCGTACCCTTTTGAGCAAAAGCTCAAAAGGTCAGGCTTTTCGGGGTTCCGCGTCTTACGCGCTACAGTGCTTTGCACCGCGCTTCGCGCGCCCCTGCAATCCTTTACGCAAAACAGAAATAAAGCCTTGCGGCACTAAAGCCGATTAGCCCGATAAAATCAAAAACACAAACTGGAGAATAAAAATAATGAAGACACTTTACGAACCTTCTTTTGAACACGACAACTGCGGTATTGGAGCCGTAGTAAGCATAGAAGGCATAAAAAGCAGAAAGGTTGTAGACAGAGCACTTTCTATTGTAGAAAAACTTGAACACCGTGCTGGCAAAGACGCTTCTGGAAAAACCGGAGACGGAGTTGGTATTCTTTTACAAATTTGCCACAACTTTTTTAAAACTGCTGCCGGCGAAGCTGGAATTATCCTTGGCGAAGAAGGCGAATACGGAGTAGGTCAGTTCTTTTTTCCGCAAAACGAAACTGATGTAGAAAGTGAACAGGCTCGTTTTGAAGCCGAATGTTCACACTCAGGGCTTAAATTTTTAGGCTGGAGAAAAGTTCCTGTTCTGGCAGACGTTCTTGGAGAAAAAGCCATTGAATGTATGCCGACAATTATTCAGGGATTTGTAGAAAAACCTGCGGAAGTAGAAAAAGGTCTTGCTTTTGATAAAATTCTCTATACTTTGCGCCGTTCATTCGAAAAAAATGATTCAAGTCCTGCAAAAACCTATGTTTGTTCTCTTTCGAGCAGAACAATTGTTTATAAGGGAATGTTCCTTGTTCAGCAGTTAAGAACGTTCTACCGCGATCTTTTGAGCGACGAATATGTTTCTGCGGTTGGAATTGTACACTCGCGCTTTTCTACAAACACAAATCCAAGCTGGCAGCGCGCTCATCCTAACCGTTTTATTGCACACAACGGCGAAATCAATACAATCCGTGGTAATGCTGACCGTATGCTTGCCCGTAACGGCGAAATCGATTTAACTGGTTCAGATTCTGCAATGCTCGACAACACTCTCGAATACTATGTTATGAACGGAATGGAGTTCCCTCAGGCTGTTTTAATGTGTATTCCTCAGGCCTGGAAGCATGACAATTCTTTAAGCCAGGAACGCAAGGATTTTTATCATTATTGGGCAACAATGATGGAACCGTGGGACGGCCCTGCAGCAATTCTCTTTAGCGACGGAGAAATTTTTGGTGCAACACTCGACCGTAATGGTCTGCGTCCTAGCCGTTATTACATTACAAAAGACAATATGCTCATTCTTTCTTCGGAAGTTGGAGTTTTAAATATTCCGGAAAGCAATATTGTTACAAAAAGCCGCCTTGAACCTGGAAAAATTCTTCTTGTTGATTTAAAGAAAAAACGTCTTATTTCTAACGATGAATTAAAAGATTTGTATGCTTCAAAATATCCTTATGGTGAATGGCTCAGCCAGAATTTAATGCCTCTGGCTTCTTTAAAAATTCCTAATAAGAAAATTCCTGTAAGCACACAGGAAGAACGCGATAAACTTTACAAAGCTTTTGGCTGGAGTCTGGAAGATGTTAACGAAATGATTCTTCCAATGGCAAAAAATGGCGTTGAACCAACTGGAGCCATGGGTGTTGACACTCCGCTTGCCGTTATGTCAGAAAAGCATCCTCCATTGTTCAATTATTTTAAGCAGCTCTTTGCTCAGGTAACAAACCCTCCAATTGACTCTTTACGCGAAAAAATCGTAACAGATACGACGGTTTATGTTGGTTCGGACGGTGATATTCTTCATCCTGCAGGAAAAAACTGTCACGTTCTCGAAATTAACGATCCGATTTTAACTGGCGTAGATTTGTTAAAAATCAGCACATTGAATCAAAAGGGTCTAAAAGCAGAAAAGATAAGCATGCTTTATGAACTTCTGGAAACACAGGAATCTTCTGCAAAACCAGACGGAAAAATTCTTGAAAAAGCAATCGACGATCTTTGTTCAAAAATTGATGAAGCTTACGAAGAAGGATTCAATATTATAATTCTTTCTGACCGTGGACTCGATTCAAAACACGCTGCAATTCCTTCACTTTTAGCAGTAAGTGCAGTTGAACAGCATTTAATCCGCACAAAGCGCAGAACTTTATGTTCTGTAATTCTTGAATCTGGCGAAATCCGCGACGTTCATCAGGCTGCAATGTGCCTTGGCTACGGAGCACGCGCAATCAATCCGTATCTTGCTCACGAATGTATTTCTGAACTGATTGACAAAAAACTTTTGGACAAGGATTACCACACAGCAATCGACGACTACAACAAAGCTATTATGAACGGCATTGTTAAGATTGCGGCTAAAATGGGAATTTCTACCTTGCAGTCTTATCAGTCGGCACAGATTTTTGAAGCTCTCGGACTTTCTAAAGAACTTACAGAAAAATATTTTACAAACACAGTAAGCAGAATCGGAGGAATCGGCCTTAAAGAAATTGAAGAAGACATAAACTTCCGCCATTCAAATGCTTACGAAGAAAAACTCGAAGACAAACTTACTGTAAACAACCGTTTAATGAAGCTCGACATGCTTGGCGCTCACAAATACAAGGTTGGCGAAACCTGCGAAGACCATTTGATTACGCCACAGCTTGTAAAGGCATTGCAGGAAAGCTGTCAGACAGGCGATTACGAAAAATTTAAGGCGTATTCTGCAATTGTTGACGACTCGGCACATCCTCATACTTTGCGTGCTTTGCTTGAATTCAATTTTGACGGCGCAAAGGCAATTGATATTAACGAAGTTGAAAGCGTAGACGAAATTGTAAAACGTTTTAAAACAGGTGCAATGAGTTATGGTTCAATTTCTGAAGAAGCTCATAAATGCCTTGCAATTGCAATGAATCACCTGCACGGAAAGTCAAATTCCGGCGAAGGCGGTGAACGCTCTGACCGTTTTGGAACAGATGCCTGTTCTGCAATTAAACAGGTTGCTTCTGGCCGTTTTGGCGTAACAGAAGAATATCTTTTGTCTGCAAAGGAAATTCAAATTAAATGTGCTCAGGGCGCAAAACCAGGTGAAGGTGGACATCTTCCAGGCAAAAAGGTTTATCCGTGGATTGCCCAGACTCGTTTTGCAACTCCAGGCGTTTCTTTAATTTCGCCGCCACCACATCACGATATTTATTCAATCGAAGATCTTGCTCAGCTTATTTACGATTTAAAGAACGCAAACCGCAAAGCAGACATTTCTGTAAAACTCGTAAGCGAAGCTGGAGTTGGAACTGTTGCTGCCGGAGTTGCAAAGGCTGGAGCTCAGGTAATTTTGATTTCTGGACACGACGGTGGAACTGGAGCGGCTCCAATCAGTTCAATTCATCATGCGGGACTTCCGTGGGAAATGGGACTTGCAGAAACTCACCAGACTTTAATCCAGAATAATCTGCGCGGACTTGTCCGCCTCGAAACAGACGGAAAACTCATGGACGGACGCGATGTTGCAATTGCTGCAATTCTCGGTGCAGAAGAATACGGATTTGCAACGGCTCCGTTAATTGTAATGGGCTGTAAAATGCTCCGCGTCTGCAATCTGGACACTTGTCCATTTGGTGTTGCAACTCAGAACGAAAAACTTCGTGCTGCCTTCCCTGGAAAACCTGAATACGTAGAAAACTTTATGCGCTACGTTGCCCAGGAAATCCGCGAAATTATGGCAAAACTTGGAGTAAGGTCAATCGTTGAACTCGTTGGACGCACAGATTTATTAAAACTCAAGAAAAAGCAGGGATTCAGCCGTGCAAATCTTTTAGACGTAAGCAGAATTCTTGCAAAGACAGACGATACCTGGAAAACTCATTTTGAAAGCGGAAAACTCAAGGACGAAAAAGAAACTCTTGAATTCAGCATTGACGCCCTTCGTCTGCTTCCAGTAATGGACAATTCACGCTTAACAACTCTCAAATACGATGTTCAGTGTACAGACCGCACAGCCGGAACAATCTTAGGCTCTGTAATCCAGGAAAAATACGGAAACACTCTGCCAGAAGACAAGTATGTTGTTCACTTTACGGGTGGAGCAGGACAGTCATTTGGAGCATTCATTCCAAAAGGACTTACTCTCCGTCTTGCAGGAGATGCAAACGACGCAGTTGGAAAAGGCTTAAGTGGTGGTAAGATTGTAGTTCAGCCTTCAGAAGATTTTGAAGGCGATGCAACCCAAAACATAATTATCGGTAACGTTGCTTTCTTTGGAGCTACAAGCGGAAAAGGATTTATTAACGGTGTTGCAGGTGAACGCTTTTGCGTAAGAAATTCAGGTGCAACAGTTATTGCAGAAGGCTGTGGAGACCACGGACTTGAATATATGACCGGCGGAACTGCCGTAATTTTAGGCCACACAGGAAAAAATCTTTGTGCCGGAATGTCTGGCGGAATTGCCTATATTCTTGACGAAAACCACGATCTCTACAAACGTCTTAATAAAGAACTCGTAACAATGTACGATCTCGACGACGAAACAACCGTAGCCCGCGATAAAACTGATTCACAGATTCTTTACGATTTGATTGAGCAGCATTATCACGAAACTTCTTCAAAACAGGCAAAACGGATTCTTGATGACTGGGAAAACTTTATTCCAAAATTCAAAAAAATCATTCCAAACGATTATTTAAGAATGATGACAGAAATCCGCCTTGCAGAAGAAGCCGGAGAAGATCACGAAAAAGCCGTTATGACAGCATTTAAGAAAGTAACTGCATAAATCACATTGGCTAAACTCTTGATTTGATTTATATTTTAACAGGACACATAAGAAGGCAATAGGAAGCGTTGTTTTTTGCAACAAAAAACAGAAAACGGCGCAACCGAAAGCCTTTTTTTAATTATGGAGTAAAACGAGATGGGATTAAGAGATGAATGCGGCGTTTGCGGAATTTACAGACCAGAAAATCTTGAATGTGATTCAACAGCGTCGTCAATGGCATATTTTTCACTTGTAAGTTTGCAGCATCGCGGTCAGGAAAGTGCCGGAATTGTTGTAAGCGACGGCGAAAAATTAAAGCTCAAAAAAGAAATGGGGCTTGTCGGCGATATTTTTCATCAGAGCGATTTTGAAGAATTAAAAGGAAGAATCGCAATTGGTCACGTACGCTATGCAACGGCTGGCGGACGCACAATCGAAAATGCACAGCCAATGCTCAATAGTTTTAAGCTCGGTTCAATTGCCCTTGCACACAACGGACAGCTTGTAAACTACGAACCATTGCGCGAAATGCTCGAAGATTCAGGCAGCACTTTTAATTCAACAAGCGACACAGAAGTAATCTTAAAACTGATTGCACGTTCTTACAAAAAAGGAATCGAAAACGCAATCCACGGAACAATGCAGCTTATAAAAGGTTCTTACGCATTGTGCATAATGACAGAAGATTCTTTAATCGGTGTACGCGATCCAAACGGAATCCGTCCTTTGTGTCTCGGAAAATTGCCAGATGTTGACGGAAAACCAGGCGGATACATTCTTGCAAGCGAAAGCTGCGCAATCGATTCTGTAAATGGTGAACTGATCCGCGACATAAAACCAGGCGAAATCATAATCATCAACAAAAACGGAATTCATTCTTCATCAATCGACGCAAAAAACCACAAACAGACCTGCATTTTTGAATATGTATATTTTTCCCGCCCGGACAGCGTAATAGATTCAATTCCAGTACAGGAAGCCCGCTACAGAATGGGACAGGCTCTCGCACTCGAAAGCGAGGTTGACGCCGACGTTGTTGTAGGCGTTCCAGACAGCGGAATCGGAGCGGCAATGGGTTATGCAAAAGCAAGCGGAATTCCTTATGTAACCGGAATCGTAAAAAACAAATACATTGGCCGCACCTTTATTGCACCAACACAAAAAGAACGCGAAAACATGGTTTTTGTAAAACTCAACGCAATTTCAAGCGATCTTCGCGATAAAAGAGTAGTTGTAATCGACGATTCAATCGTTCGCGGAACAACGAGCCGCCGTTTAGTACAAATCCTGCGCCGCGCAGGAGCCAAAGAAGTACATTTCCGCGTAAGTTCACCGCCAGTAAAGTTCCCATGCCACTTAGGAATCGACACACCAAGCAAAAATGAACTTATTTCGAGCATGCACGAAGTAGACGAAATCTGCAAAGAAATCGGCGCCGACACACTTGCATTCATCAGTCTCGAAGGAATGATAAAAGCACTTGGTGGCGACAGTTTCTGCAAAGGCTGTTTTACAGGCGAATATCCGGTTTAATTTTTGACCTTTGGGCGCATCTGCCTTACGGCAGACCGGGCTATCCAGGGCTACGGCTTTCGCCTCCGACCAAACGCTGCGCGTTTGTTTGCGCTTTGCGCACCCTTCCTATCCCTTGCGCTGAATAACAATTTTGTTTTAATAAACCAAATTTAAAAACAAATAGCCCCGCGCTTCGCGCGGGGCTATTCTTATCTGCTAAGCTTTATTAGTAGTCCATTCCACCCATTCCTGGCTGAGCAGCTGCGGCTGGAGCCGGAGGCTCTGGAATATCAGTGATTGCACATTCTGTTGTCAAAAGCATTCCTGCTACAGAAGCTGCGTTCTGCAATGCTGAGCGTGTTACCTTTGCCGGGTCAATGATTCCGTCTTCCATCATATCAACCCATTTTCCTGTGCGTGCATTGTATCCTACGCCCTTCTTTTCGTGTTTTGCTTTTTCTGCAACAACTGCACCGTCAATTCCTGCATTTTCTGCAATCTGGCGGATTGGTTCTTCGAGTGCGCGGCGAACAATCTTAAATCCGACTTTTTCGTCATCAGAAAGACCTTCTGCTGCATCGTCTGTAAGAGCCTGTGCTGCTTCAATCAATGCAACTCCACCGCCTGGAACAATTCCTTCTTCCAAAGCTGCGCGGGTAGCTGCAAGTGTATCTTCAACACGGAATTTCTTTTCTTTCATTTCTGTTTCTGTAATTGCACCAATGTTGATTACTGCAACTCCACCAGAAAGTTTAGCAAGGCGTTCCTTGAGCTTTTCTTTGTCGTAGTCAGAAGTTGATTTTTCAACCTGAGCCTTAATTTCTGCAACGCGGTCTGCAATTGCTTTTTTGTCGCCAGCACCGTCAACGAGAACTGTGTTGTCTTTGTCAATCTTTACAGATTTTACGCGTCCAAGCTGTTCAAGTTCAGTCTGTTCAAGTTTAAGACCAAGTTCTTCTGTAATTACAGTTCCGCCTGTCAAAATTGCAATGTCCTGGAGCATGTCCTTTCTTCTGTCGCCAAAGCCTGGAGCTTTTACTGCAACACATTTGAGAGTTCCACGGATAGAGTTCAAAACCAAAGTTGCAAGAGCTTCGCCGTCCATGTCTTCGCAGATGATTACAAGCGGTTTGCCTGTCTGAGCAACTTTTTCGAGCAATGGAAGAAGATCTTTCATTGTAGAAATCTTTTTATCGTGGATAAGAACATAAGCATCGCTGTAGTTAATTTCCATTCTTTCGCGGTCTGTTACAAAGTAAGAAGAAATATATCCGCGGTCAAACTGCATGCCTTCAACAGTTTTTACAGTTGTGTCCATGTTTTTAGATTCTTCAACTGTGATTACGCCGTCTTTTCCAACCTTTTCGATTGCATCAGCAAGGATTTTACCGATTTCCGGATCGTTGTTTGCAGAAACTGTAGCAACGTGAGTAATATCTTCTGAGCCTTTTACTGCGCGGCTGTTCTTTTTGATTTCTTCAACAGCAACAGCAACAGCCTTGTCGATTCCGCGTTTTACTTCGATTGGAGTAATTCCGGCAGCAACAGACTTTAAGCCTTCCTTTACGATTGCATAAGCCAGAACTGTAGCAGTAGTTGTACCGTCGCCTGCAACATCGTTTGTCTTAGAAGCAACTTCTTTTACAAGCTGTGCGCCCATGTTTTCAAACGGGTCTTTAAGTTCAACTTCTTTTGCAACGCTTACGCCGTCCTTTGTAATAGTTGGTGCTCCGAATTTTTTGTCGAGCATAACAAGACGACCGCAAGGTCCGAGTGTAACTTTTACAGCACGCGCAATCTGTTCAACGCCAGAAAGCATCTTTTTGCGTGCGTCTTCATTAAAAATCAACTGTTTTGCCATTTCAATTTATCTCCTATAAT
>CAVKVK010000006.1:36157-52399 GCA_963659855.1 Parabacteroides distasonis
AAAAAAAAAAACCATAGAACTCAATGTTCTTAAAAAGTGGTTCTACAATTAAAAATATAAAAACCACATAAAAACGGCAAGAAAAATAATAAAAAAAAATACGTTGATTGAGAGTGTCGAAATCAAACGCAGCCACACTTCGCATTAAAAACAAAATGTGCTAAATTCTTTCTATGCAGGAAAAACAAAGGGCTGTTAACAACAGAACACTTATTCTACAGCCAGACGAAATTGAACACTTAAAATCAAAACTTCTTACAGAGCAAAATATTGATTCATCAACTGATATTGTTAATAAAACGCTCAACGGCGACATTCTTCAAATGTTAAAATTTGTTCCCGACGAATTTGCAGATTTAATCATTGTTGACCCTCCATACAATCTTACAAAAAATTTTAACGGTTTACAGTTTAATTCACGCTCGCAGTCAAGCTACGATGAATATCTTGAACAATGGTTTCCTGAAGTTTGTAAAAAATTAAAGACTTCTGGTTCTCTTTATATTTGTGGCGACTGGAAATGTACTTCTTCTTTGCAAAGAGCTGTCGAAAAACATCTTACGATTCTTAACAGAATTACCTGGCAGAGGGAAAAAGGACGCGGAGCAAAAGCAAACTGGAAAAACGGAATGGAAGACATCTGGTTTGCCGTAAAAAATCCTAACGATTATTATTTTAATGTCGAAGCCGTAAAAATTAAGAGAAAGGTTTTAGCGCCTTACAAAGCCGACGGAAAAGCAAAAGACTGGAACGAAACTTCGGGCGAAAAAGTCCGTCTTACTTATCCTTCTAACTTTTGGGACGATATTTCAATTCCATTCTGGTCTATGCCGGAAAATACCGACCATCCGACACAAAAAAGCGAAAAACTCTATGCAAAACTGATTCTGGCTTCTTCAAAAGAAGGCGACATCGTTTTTGATCCTTTTTTGGGTAGCGGAACTGCAAGCGTTACTGCAAAAAAACTTAACAGAAAATACTGCGGAATTGAACTAAACGAAGAATATTGCCTTTTTGCAGAAAAACGCCTTGAACTTGCAGAAAAAGACAAAACAATCCAGGGCTATTTTGACGGAGTTTTCTGGGAACGAAATTCTCTCGACGTTCAGCACAAATTGCAAAAATCCATGTTATAATGAACAAAAAATTTAAGGAGCGCCATGAAAGTTTTTCAGCTTGAATATTTTTGTGCGACAGCGCGTCTTCATTCAACCACAAAGGCTGCCGCAGAACTTTTTGTTACTCAGCCTGCAATTTCCAATTCAATCAAAGAACTCGAAAAAGAATTTTCCATAACACTTTTTAACCGCAACAAAACTCCGCTTTCGCTTACAAAAGAAGGCGAACTTTTTTATCAAAAGGCAGTTCACCTTGTTGGTGAATATAACCAGACCGTAAAACAATTTTTTGACATTTCCCAGACTGTTTCTACCGTTAAAATTGGAATTCCTCCGCTTTTAAGCACAATTTTTTTTCCTGACCTTTTTACTTCCTTTAAAAAACAATATCCGGACATTCCTGTTGAACTTTTTGAATACGGTTCAATCCGCGCTGCAAAAATGGTTCGCGACGGTTTTTTAGATGTTGCCCTCGTAAATATGCATTTTTACGATATTGATAAATTAAATTCCTTTTGTTTAAACGAAGAAAGACTTGTTTTTTGTGTTTCCGAAAATCATCCTCTTGCATCTAAAAGTCAACTTACTGTTGACGACATAAAAAATGAACCGATTATCATGTACAATACGGATTCAGTTCAGAACGGAACGCTTGCTTCGGTTTTTAAAAGCACAGATGTTACTCCGAATGTTATTTTGCATGCAAGCCAGCTTTTTACGATTCAAAAATTTATTTCAGGCGGACTTGGCGGGGCTTTTTTGTACGAGTCTCTCCTTAAAAATATGAAGGGCGTCAAAGGAATCCCTGTTGTGCCTGAACTTACGCAAAATATTGGACTTGTCTGGCGAAAAGGAAGTTACACGACAAGCTGCACAGAAAAGTTCATTGATTTTGTGACTAAGAATATTTAGGGCGTACCCTTGCCACATTCTGTGTCAAGGTCAGGCTATCCGCCATTCCGCTTTCGCTCCAGCCGCTTCCTTCGCTTCGCTCAGTCCAGTGGCCGCTTCGCGTGGCTCCTGGCCTTTACGCTTTTTTGTAAATTATACTATACAACTTTTATTTAGTATAGTATAATTTAGCCATGAAAGTTTATGGTTATATTCGTGTAAGTACGGACAAACAGACTGTAGAAAACCAGCGTTTCGAAATCTTAAAATTCTGCAATGCAAATTCAATTCAAATTGACTCCTGGATCGAAGAAACAATCAGCGGAACCTTAATTCCAGAAAAAAGAGAACTTGGAACTTTGCTTTCCATAATTGAAAGTGGAGATTTAATAATTTGCAGTGAACTTTCAAGGCTTGGCAGAAATCTTTTTATGATTATGTCAATTTTAAATCTCGTTATGGAAAAAAACGCACGGATCTGGACAATAAAAGACAATTACCGCTTGGGCGACGACATTCAATCAAAAGTTCTTGCATTTGCCTTTGGTTTAAGTGCAGAAATTGAACGAAATCTTATAAGTCAGCGCACAAAAGAAGCTCTTGCCTTAAAACGCAAAAACAACGTTATTCTTGGTCGCCCAAAAGGTTCTAAAAAAAGTTATCCGCTTTTGTGCGGGGCAGAAAAGCAGGTAAAAACAATGCACGACTGGGGAATGAGCATAAATCATATTGCAAAATTTATTGGAGTTTCGCGCAATACTGTCAGAAAATGTCTGTAAAATACACAGACTTTTCTAATTTTGGCTACACTTTAAATTCAATATAAATTGTGGAATAATTGGGCTATGTTAAAGTTAAAAAAAATTGTGGTTTCGTGTGCTGCTCTTTTTATGACAGCAGTTTTAACTAGTTGCGGAAGTCTTGGATATTCACTTGTGCTGTGGAACAATCCGGAAGCAAACGTTCACGAAGGTCAGATTGTAAAAGTTTATGTAAAATCAAATATTTCGCACTCATATATTATTATGGCGCTGGATTCTAAAAATAAGGTAGAAATTCCTCTCTGGCAGATTTCTGAACCTCAAAGCAAAAAAAAGACAGAAAAACTTGCTTCAGCTTATGCGGAATTTGAACATACTTATGCAAGTGTAAAATTAGACGGTTTACCGATCCGTTCAGAAGCTGTAAATACTTCTAAACAGGTTTATCGCTTAAGAAAAGACGAAGTTATCCGTGTTCTTTATAAAGGAAAAGGGCAGGCAGTTACAAACGGAAAAGGCAATTTAAGCGGTGAATGGCTTCGCGTTTTAACAGAAACTGGAACTTTTGGCTGGTGTTTTTCGTATAATCTTAATCTTTTTGAACGCACAGACGATATTCTTGCTCTTAAGAGCGAATCAAAAACAGAAGAAATTGACGAAGAACTTATAACTGCGGTTGAAAAAAAGTGGTATCCGGAAGAATTTGCGGACATGATAAAAACCGGACGCTACGATTTAAACCGCATGAATGCAGATTTTGGCTTTGATTTTGGTCAGGTTGACTGGGTTCCAGAAGAAACAGAAACGGTTGAATTGGAAACAGACCAGACTCAGCCGGTTCAAAAAGAAGTAAAACTGGTTCCGGTTCTAAAATCTTCTAAAAATGGCGAAGAAATTCAATTTACTGCAAGGCTAAAAACTTTCGATATAGATAAAAGCTGGAATTATACAAAAGCTTCAAAAAATCAGGATGGAGCATATCAGCTTGGAGACAATGGAATTTACGTTACGCTCAGAGGAAAAAATACGATTGCAGTTCAGTATATGGATAGCGACGGCAAACTCAAAAATGAAAATTTTGTAGCAATTTCTGACAGCATTCAGGAAAAAATCAATGACGAAATTGAACGCCGCAATGCTCAAATCAACAGTTTTGTTGTTGAAGGACCTTCTTACAGCAGTTCAAACTATGGAACAATTACATTTGAAGAAGGCAGCATTGCAACCTGGAAGAATTTTAAGCTTTTAGTTCCGGGCGTTGTTTCTGCTTCTGCAAAAGGAAATATAAAAGTTTCTGCAGAACTTTATCTGTCAAATCAACTAAAAAATGAATTTGACGGAATTCTTACCTTTAGTTTTGAAGGCATGGACACTCCGGTTAATTTCTTTTACAAAAAAGACAATGGCGGTTTGCGCTTAGAAGATGCAGGTGGCGCTGTCGTAAAGGAAAATTTAGTAACAGCGCGCGGTTCATCTCCTATGGTAATGTATTTTAGTAAATAGTGATTTTGTGCTGGTAAAAAACTGTTTTTTGTAACGCAAAAATATAAAAGTTATTGGTAAAAAAAATGGCATTTGTTCAGTTTTCGCAGGTTTCCCTTGCATTTGGAGACCGGGATATATTAAAAAATGTTTCTGTAAATTTGCAGTCAGGTTCAAAAGTTGCCCTGACGGGAACTAACGGAAGCGGAAAATCAACTTTAATAAAAGTAATGGCAGGACTTGTTCAGCCGGACAGTGGTCAGCGGGTTGTTCAAAAAGATTCTCGAATTGCTTATCTGCCACAAAGCGGACTTACGCATCATGGTTGTACGTTAAGAGAGGAATCTGATAAAGCTTTTGAGTTTGGGTACGAACTTCAATCAGAAATGGAAAAAATCGGTGACAGATTAAAAGCCGGCGATGGAAACGAAAAACAGCTGCTTGAACGTCACGATGCAATCATGACAGAACTCGAAGACAGTGGCTGGAATCGGCGCCATGTTATGGCAGAACAGATTTTAATGGGCCTTGGTTTTAGTCGTCAGGACCTGGATAAAATGTGCGAAGAATTTTCTGGTGGATGGCAGATGCGTATTGCTCTCGGTAAAACCCTTATGGTAAATCCGGACATTCTCCTTCTCGATGAACCTACAAACTATCTTGATATTGAAGCCCGTGCCTGGCTCGAAAAATTCCTTGACAATTATACTGGCGGATTTTTGCTTGTAAGCCACGACCGTTATTTTCTTGACCACACAGTAAACGAAGTTTACGAACTTTTTAATGGTGAACTTCGTCGTTATCCGGGCAATTATTCACATTACGAAAAAGTGCGGGAAGTTGAACTTGAAACACTTATTCACGAATACGAAAAACAGCAGTCAGAAATTGCTCATTTGCAGGAATTTATAAATCGGTTTGGAGCAAAGGCAACAAAGGCAGCTCAGGCTCAGGAACGGCAGAAAATGCTGGATAAAATCTTAGAAAAACAGATTGTAATTCCAGAAAGCCTCAAAAAAATTCATTTTAAATTCCCGCCTGCACCTCATTCCGGGCGGCTCGTTGCAACTTTAAAAGGAATTACAAAATCTTATGACGGAGTAACAAAAGTTCTCGATAATCTTGAACTTGTCGTAGAAAACGGCGATCGTCTTGTTGTCGCTGGCCACAACGGAGCCGGAAAATCCACACTTTTGCGCATTATTGCCGGAGTTGATTCAGATTTTGAAGGAAGCGTAACTTTAGGAAGTGGAGTTCAAATCGGATATTTTAGTCAGGATAACGCTGAAACTTTAAAAGGAAGTTCTACGGTTCTTGAAACAATAGAAAGCGAAGCTCCGCTTGAATTGATTCCAAAGGTGCGCGACATGCTCGGGGCTTTTTTGTTCCGGGACGACGATGTTCATAAAAGTCTGGATGTTCTTTCTGGTGGCGAAAAAGCAAGGGTTGCGTTGTTAAAACTTCTTTTGCGGCCTGTAAATTTCCTGATTCTTGATGAACCTACAAACCACCTTGATATGCATTCTAAAGATGTGCTTTTGGATGCGCTCAAAGATTTTGGCGGAACTGTAATTTTTGTAAGTCACGATCGTGGATTTATTGAAAATCTGAGTACACGCGTACTTGAATTAAAACCTGGAAAATTCAGAACGTTCCCAGGTGACTATAAATATTATATGGAACGGCTGGAAGCAGAAGAAAAAGGGGAAGCTGGCAGTTTAGAGCAAAATTCAACTTATACGGAACAAAAAGAAAAAACTCAGACAAAACTTTCCTGGGAAGAACAAAAAAAGGTTGAAGCAGAAAAACGAAAGGCAGAAAAAGCTGTAAAAACGCTTGAAGAATCAATTTTAAAGTTTGAAGAAGAAAAGTCAGCTTATGAAAAAGAAATGGCAAAGCCCGAAGTTTATACAAATGGCGAAAAAGCTAAATCTGTTCAAAAAAAGATAGATGACATTGCACAAAAACTTGAAGAATTGAATCTTGAATGGATGGAAGCTGCTGAAGTTCTTGAAAAATTCAATTGAACTTGACAGCCACATTTTTGTAATTATACTGATTTTTTGTTGGCGGTAACGCTAGGAGTAGAAAATATGAAAGTTTTAGTAATTGGTGGAGCTGGATATATCGGTTCTCATGTAGTAAAAGAATTGATGAAAAACGGCCATGAAGTTACTGTTTTTGACAATCTTTCTTCTGGTTTGAGACAAAATCTTTATAAAGAAAACGGTTTTATTTATGGAAATATTCTGATTGAGCGCGATCTTGATCAGGCTTTTGAAAAAGGATTTGATGCTTTTATTCATCTTGCGGCTTTTAAGGCTGCCGGGGAATCAATGATTGAGCCTGAAAAGTATTCAATCAACAACCTGAACGGAACAATCAATATTTTAAATGCTGCAACAAAGCATGGCTGCAAATATATGGTATTTTCTTCAAGTGCAGCAGTATTTGGTGAACCACAGTATCTTCCAATTGACGAAAAACATCCAAAAAATCCGGAAAATTACTATGGGTTTACAAAACTCAAGATTGAAGAAATTATGACCTGGTATGACAAACTTCGCGGATTAAAATTTGCAGCTTTAAGATATTTTAATGCTGCCGGATACGATGTTGAAGGATTCCCGTGCGGACTTGAACAGAATCCAGCAAACCTTTTGCCTGTAATTATGGAAACAGCCTGCGGAATGCGAGCAAAAATGAAGGTTTTTGGAACTGATTATGACACACGCGACGGAACCTGTATCCGCGACTATGTTCATGTTACAGACCTTGCAGCAGCTCATGTTAAGGCTTTGGAATATATTTCAAAAAATAACGAAAGCTTAATCTGCAATCTTGGAAGCGAAACTGGTGTTTCTGTAAAAGAAATGCTGGAAGAAGCAAGAAAAATTTCAGGAAAAGAAATTCCTGCTGATTTTGTTGAACGTCGCCCGGGCGACCCTGCAGAACTTGTTGCAACTTCTGCTTATGCAAGAGAAAAACTTGGCTGGACACCAGAATATTCTGATGTTCACACCCTGCTTGAATCAACCTGGAAAGCATATCTTGCAAATGGAAAATTAAAATAA
The DNA here is from genome assembly GCA_963659855.1 of Parabacteroides distasonis. Taxonomy (GTDB): domain Bacteria; phylum Spirochaetota; class Spirochaetia; order Treponematales; family Treponemataceae; genus Treponema_D. Next base: position 43,484 of record CAVKVK010000006.1, read on the forward strand.
ACTAAAATAAATTAAAGTGGCTGTCTTTATTGGGCAGCCTTTTTTGTCTCCAGTTTTATGCCCTGCAAATTCTACTTTTGATTAGAATTGGAAGAATTTTGTGATTTATTCAATTTTTTTATAAAAAAAATTCTTTTTTTTGCAACCTTTTTAAAAAGTTTGTGTCTAATTGAATATAGCTTCGCTTTTTGCGTTTTTTACAGAAGGAAAATATGGCACGAACTTACGACGACTCAATGTTTATTGACACTTTTGAACACGAATATACATGGCTTAATGGATTTATGCGCAATGTTCACAGGTTTTCAAAACGTAATGCAATTATTGATCCAGATACAAACCGTTCATGGAATTACAGTCAGTTGAATGAAGAAGCAAACAGACTTGCAAATGCACTTAAAAAAATCGGAATTAAAAAGAACGATGTTGTAATGGGAGCTTTGCGAAATTCTCCGGAATTTGCATTTATGTACACTGGCCCTCGAAAAGCCGGAGCAATCTTTCTTGCTGCAAATTACAATCTTGCAAGCGGCGAAATGGCACTTTTAATCAATCATAATAAGCCAAAAGTTGTTGTTTATTCAGCAAACGTTGCCCAGATGATGGAAGAAGCTGCAAAAATCTGTTTGTGGAAACCTTCACTTTTTGTAATGGCAGACAATCTCGAAAAAGTTGAATTGCCAAAAGGTCATATTTCTTACGAAGATTTTACAAAAAACGCAGAAATTACAGAGCCTGTAAACGATTTTAGACCTCATATTTACGATGAAGTTTTGCGTCTTTGCACAAGTGGAACTACAAGCATGCCAAAATGCGTTCCTGTAAATGACATTAACGAAGTTCTTTCGGCACATGACGTTATAATGCATTACCCTATGACTCCTCGTGATATTACCCTCAACATGACTCCGTGGTTTCACCGTGGCGGCTGTCATTCTGGCGGAGTTTGTCCTGCTTTTTATGCTGGAGCTTCAGTTATCGTAATGCGTTCGTTCAGACCGCAGACTTCGCTTGACTGGTGCGCAAAATACGGAATTACATTTATGATGGGAGCGCCGGCAAACCTTGAAATGCTTGCACGTGCTCAGGAAAAAAATCCTCGTGACATAAAATCTTTACGCGGGCTTGTTACAATGGGCGCTCCGCTTAGTCAAAGTGACTGTATTCGTTTTGGCAACGTTCTTACAAAAAATATTTTTAACGGATACGGAACAACAGAAACTTTCTGGAATTCATTCTTACGTCCATATAATCTTCCGGAAGGAGCTGGTTCAGTTGGCTGCAGTTGTACAGATGACGAAGTTCGCGTTGTTCGTTTAACAGAAGACGGTTCTAAGGCTGAACCAGACGATCTCGTTCCTACAGACAGCAAAACTGAAGGCGAAATTATTATTTGTTCTCCGGCAAAATCAACTTATTCATATTTCCATAACGAAGAAATGACTCGCGAAAAATTCTATAAAGGCTGGATGTATACTGGCGACACTGGAGTCTGGAATGATGACTGGATTGTAACCGTAAAAGGCCGCAAAGACGACATGATGGTTGTTTCTGGAGAAAATATTTATCCGGCTCAGATTGAAGAAGCTGTAATGCAAAATAAAAAAGTCAGAGACTGCATTGTTACCGCTGTCCCAGACAAAGTTCGTGGACAGGCTGTGTGTGCATACGTAATTGCAGAAGATCCGTCGCTTACCTTAAAAGAATTGAATGATTTTTGTGCAGAAAGTAAAATGCTCAGCAAGTACAAGCGCCCGCGCTATTTTGCAATTGTTGACAGCATTCCGCTTACTGCAACCGGCAAAAAACAGCACGCAAAAATAAAAAAACAGGCAATAGAAGACCTTAAAAACGGAATTTTGGTTAGAATTTAAGTTTTGTAGAGGAAAAAAATGGAAGAAAAAGTCATAAGTTCAGCAGCTCAGGTAATTATTGCACTTACTCCGATTATTGGAATTGCGATTGGTGGAGTTGTCGTGTTTTTTTCTTTACTTTGGCATCATCTTGAAGTTCGTAAACAGATTTTAACTGGAACTTATCACCGCGAAAAATTCAATCTTAAAGCTTATTCGCTTTTAATCGGACTTTTGCTTACAGGAATCGGTCTTATGCTGACAATTGTGTTTGCACTTTTAGATGGAATTACTCCTTCTTTGCTCGGAGGATTGATTCCACTTTCTGTAGGAATTTGTGCAATTATTTTTTATAAGGTGAATGACTGGGATTATAATCAAAAAGATTAGAATTCTGGATCACGGATGGCGAATAAAACTTTAACTTCCATAGAACGATTACTCATAAACAAGCGCGATGAATTTTTAATAAAGGCATCTTTAAACGGAGAAGCAAAGGCTTTTGAAGCATTGATGAAACTTTATAAAAAACGTGTTCAGGCTTTAGGCATGAGTTTTTTTAGAAATTCCGACGATACTGACGATTTTGTGCAGGAAGTTTTTGTAAAGGTTTATATTAATCTGCAGAATTTTAGTTATAAATCGAGTTTTGCAACCTGGATTACAAAAATTGCCTACAATTCAGCGGTAAATTCTGTAAATCGAAGGCAGGAATATGTTCCGCTTGCAAATGAAGAATTGATTCTTTCTAAAAATTTAACGCCGGAAGAAGAAGAAATTCAAAAAGTAACGCTTGATACAGTGCGTAAATGTGTTGCAGACTTGCCAGAAAATTACGGAGTTTGCGTTGAAATGTATTTTTTTCATGGACTAAAATACGATGAAATTTCTGAAATTACAGATTTTCCTGTAAATACAATTAAATCTTATATTTTTAGAGCTAAAAAGCTTCTTGCAGATAATTTGCGGGGGATTTATGAACAGTAAAAAATGTGAAAATTTTATGAATTCTTTTTTTGAACTCGACAAAGGTGAACGTCTGCCTTTTAAAGACAGTCTGCACATTCTTTTTTGCAAAAACTGTCGTACAAAGGTTCGTCTGCTTTCTAAGGCTCAGTCAATTGCACAACGCGCCATTATTCAAAAGTCTGTAATCAACGAGCAGAATTTGAGTCAATTGATCGAAAATACAAGGCCTTCGTGGTTAGAACATTTAAAACCTGTTTCTATGACCCGCTGGGTTTGTGCAGGAATTTTTATGATTCTGCTTTTTGTAATTTCAGGAATGTTTCTTCAGCGAAGTCAAAATCAGACTTACTTAATGTCATTTTTTGTAATCGTTGGTGGAGCTGTAACTGCATATTGCGGTGCTTTTATAGGCGTAAACCTGGACTTTTTTATAAAAAAAATCGATACAAAAAATCTGGCATTGGACACTTACCGTTAATTTTAATAAACAGGTGAACGACGTGTTTTAGTAAGAAGAATAAAATAGCCTCTTGTCGAGAACCTGCCAGCAAGCCGCATGCTTTGCTACGCTCAGAATGCGTTTGTGTCAGAACCTCGACTACGGCCATTTGTTGTTTTTACAAAAATCAGATATTCAACCTGATTATTAAAATTCATTTTTATGCTAATATTTTTCTACTATGAATAATTTTAATATATTAAAAGAATTTCTTGATCAGACACGACCTCAGATAATCGAGTTGCAGACACTTTTGTCTTCAATTCCTGCAATGGCACCAGAAAGTGGTGGAGACGGCGAACTAAAAAAATGCGAAGCTTTAAAAAAATGGCTTTTGGCTCAGGGCTTTGCAGAATCTCAGTTTGAACGTTTTGACGCAAAGGACACCAGAGTTTCTTCTGGTGTTCGTCCAAATCTTCTTCTTACAATTCCTGGAAAAAAAACTCAGTCCGTTTGGGTAATGGCTCACATGGATGTTGTTCCTCCCGGAAACCTTGATTTATGGCATTCTGATCCATGGAAGGTTGTTTACGATAAAGAAAACGATCGTTTGATTGGCCGCGGAGTAGAAGACAATCAGCAGGGACTTGTCAGCGGAGTTCTTTCTGCAATTGCAATGCTCAAAAACAATATTATTCCAAATTACACAGTAAAACTTTTGTTTATGGCAGATGAGGAATTTGGTTCAGAATATGGAATTAAATATCTTTTGCGCGAACATAAAGAACTTTTTAAGAATGATGATTTGATTTTAATTCCTGACGGCGGAGATTCTGACGGACAGACAATCGAAGTTGCAGAAAAAAATATTCTCTGGTTAAGAATTCATACTGTTGGTTTACAGAGCCACGGTTCAATGCCAGAAAAAGGAAAAAATGCTCATCTTGCAGCCTGCGATCTGGCACTTCGCTTAAACGATCTTGAAAATTTCTTTGATGCAAAAGATGAACTTTTTACTCCTTCAAAATCAACATTCCAGCCTACAAAAAAAGAAGCAAATGTTGATACTGTAAACATTATTCCCGGGGACGATGTATTCTATATGGATTGTAGAATTCTTCCCTGCTACACTCTCGAAACTGTCCGCAAAGAAATTGACAAGCGGGTTGGAGAAGTTGAAAAAAAATACGGCGTAAAAATTGAACTTTCTGAGCCACAGCATCAGCAGTCGCCGGCAACTCCAGTAAATGCAGAAGTTGTTGTAAAACTTGCAAAAGCAATTGAAGAAGCTCACGGAAAAAAAGCACGCCCTGTAGGAATCGGTGGAGGAACTGTTGGCGCAGAATTGCGTAATGAAGGCTTTAATGCTGCAATCTGGTCTACTTTGGACGAAGTCTGCCACCAGCCGGATGAATACAGTTATTTGAGCAACACAATTGATGACGCCCAGACATTGTGTGCACTTTATCTTCAGGATTAAAAACTAAAAATCTATGTCCGTGTTGTAGAATCGGATTGTCTGCGCTAAAATAGTGAACAATATGCTTTACTATTTTGGCGGGATTTTGACCCGATATTTTGGACCTGCACGTTTGTTGCAGTCGTATACTGTTCTTATCGTTCTTGCACTTTATACGGGCTTTCTTGTTGTTCGTTATGCAATGCCTCATTTTTACAAATATATGCCTCATGACCGCGGCCGAGAATTTACTGTCAGCGCAGAGGCAGCAAAAGGTAAGCCTACTGGTTCCGGAGTCTTTTTTATTACTGTTTTTGTTATTCTGAGTGCTATTTTTGTTCCAATGGACTGGTTTAAAGGCTGCGCTCTGGTTTTAACCTGGCTCATGATGCTTACAGGTTTTTTAGATGATCGTAGCGTTAGCAGCTGGGGCGAATACCGTAAAGCTCTTTTAGATTTAATAATTTCTGTATTGCTTTCGGTATTACTTTCGGTTTATTTAAAGCAGCAGAGTTCCGACGGAATCATATATTTCTGGCTTCCGTTTTTTACTCATAAAATTGCAGTTGCTCAGTGGCTGTTTGTTATAATTTCTACAGTAATGCTTTGGGCTTCTGTAAATACAACAAACTGTACCGACGGTGTTGACGGTTTAAGTTCAACCCTGGTTTTAATTGCCCTTTTAACACTCGGCGTTGTGTTTTATTTTATTCTTGGCCATAAAGATATTGCGGCCTATCTTCTTGTTCCTCATTTTGCACAGGGAGCAGGCTGGGCTGTAATGACGTTCTGTCTTGCCGGCGTTTTAATGGGTTATTTGTGGCATAATGCTTTTCCAAGTAAATGTCTTATGGGAGATGCCGGTAGCCGGGCTCTCGGTTTTTATATTGGTCTTTGTGTTATGTTGAGCGGAAACCCGTTCATGATTTTTGCAACATCTTCGATTATTTTTGTAAACGGTGGAATGGGATTGATGAAAGTCTTTTTAAAAAGATTTTTTCATATTTCGATTTTTTCAAAAATCCGCTTTCCGTTACACGATCATATGCGTATAAATCATGGCTGGTCGCCTACTCAGGTTTTAATAAAGTTTATGATGCTTCAGCTTTTGATTACACTTGCCGTTGTTGGAATTCTCTTTAAAGTCCGCTAATTTTGCTGGGAGACAAAAAAAATGAACATTACCGCTAGCCGTCATTCTCTTTCTGGAAAAATTACAGTTCCAGGTTCAAAATCGCACACAATCCGTGCCTTGATTCTTGCAACCATTGCCGATGGAATTTCTGAAATTAAAAATCCGCTTCCAAGTGCAGACTGTCTTTCTACTGCAGCGGCTGTTCCGTTAATCGGCTCTCATGTTGAACTTAATCTTTCTGAAGAAGGAGAGCCTGGTACCAGCTGGATTGTAAAAGGTGCCGGAAAGAATATTCATTTGCCGTCAGATGTTGTAAATGTCGGAAACTCTGGTTCTCTTTTGTATTTTCTTTCTCCAATTGCTTCTACTTTTGAAGGAATCAGTATTTTTACCGGGGACGAGTCAATTCGCCGTCGCCCTGTTCTGCATGTTGCAGAAGCGTTGAATCAGCTTGGTGCGCGCGCAGAAATTGCGATTCCTGGTCATAACGGTTGTCCACTTGTAATAAAAGGACCTGCAAAAAGTGGAATTGTAAAAACAGAAGGTGAAGTTTCGAGTCAGTATATTTCCGGGCTTATGATGGCAGGAATTTTAATGAACGGAAAATTAAAAATTCAACTTTCGAATCCTAAAGAAACGCCGTACCTTGTAATGACACAACGCTGGTTTGAAAAAGTTGGAGTTAAGTGTTCAATTTCTGAAGATTTTAAAAATATCGAAGTTGAAGGATCTGCTAATATTAAGGCTTTTGATGTTACGATTCCGAGCGACTGGGAAGGAGTCGCATTTCCGTTGATTGCCGCCTTAATGACAGATTCTAAAATCGTAATAGAAAATGTTGATTCAAGCGGAACACAGGGCGATGACGCAATTGTAGAAGTTTTAAAATCTGCTGGGGCTGATATTGAATGGGACAAACAGAAAAATACTTTGACTGTTTGCGGCGGAAAAATGGCCCGTAACGGACACGGAAAATTAACTACAAAAAATCTTCCTGGTGGTGAATTGCATGTAAATATGAATCCGTTCCCGGATGCTGTATGTGCGCTTGCTGCGATTGCAACACAGATAGAAGGAACTGTTATTCTTGAAGATGCTGCAGTTTGCCGTCGTAAAGAAACTGACCGTCTTAAAGTTTTAAATATTGAACTAAAAAAACTTGGCGCAGACATTGAGGAAAAAGAAGATTCTTTGATTATTCACGGTGGGAAAAAGCTTAATGGTGCTGTTGTAGAAAGTTATGACGATCACAGAATGGCAATGGCTCTTGCCAGTCTTGGGCTTGCTCTTCCTGAAGGAGAAAAATTAACAGTAAAAGATGCTGAGTGTTGTTCTGTAAGTTTTCCTCACTTTTTTGACATAATGAATAGTGAACTTAACGCCGGTTTTGAAAAATAAAAGCGTTAGGGATAGGAGCGGTGCGAAGCAAAACAAAACGGGCTGGCTACAAAGTAGTCAGCCCGTTTTGTTTCGGAGGCGAAAGCCGTAGCCGCGGATAGCCCGACCGTCGCAATGCGACGGGAACGCCCCGTTGCTAAAATAAAATCTATTTATTTCCTTCGACAACTACAGTGTTCCAGTTATTTGGATCTGCAATTAAACCATACTGACGGCCTTTAAGCTCGTGCTGAAGTTCTTTTGCAACTGGGCCAAAACCTTCGCCAAATACTGTTTTTTTGCCTTTAAGGTCTGTAATAGATGACATTGGACTAATTCCGGCTGCTGTTCCTGTTACGAAACATTCAACTGCTTTTTTCTGAACTTCTTTTACAGAAATTGGACGTTCTTCTACCTTGTATCCCTTTTCTTTTGCGAGTGCAATTACTGATTTGCGTGTAATTCCCGGGAGAATGGTGTCGCCAAGTTCTGGTGTAACAAGTGTTTTGTCCTTAAGAACAAAGAAAATGTTGCAGCTTGAGCCTTCCTGAAAGTATTTGTGATGAACTGCATCAAGATAAACACATTCAACATATCCAGCTTCTTCTGCTTCTTTTTTTGCGAGTGCAGAAATTACATAGTTTGAAGCACATTTAATGTAGCCTGTTCCGTTTGGAGTTGCGCGTACGCGGTTTGTAATTACAGCGCCGTCGAGACCTTTCTTAAAGTAAGCAGAAACTGTTGTTGCACAGATAACAACATAAGGCTGTTTTGCACAACCAACGCCGATTGCTCCTTCTGAGTTCATGAAAGGACGCATGTAGATTGAGTCTGCATCTGCGTAGTCTGTTTTTTCCCAATCTGGATTGTATTTTGGAACATAGCCTAAAGCTGCGTTGCGTTTTACAAATTCAACAGAAGCTTTTACAAACTGGTCAACTGGAAAAGCCGGGCAGTAAAGGCCTTTCATAGAATTGTTAAAGCGTTTTCCGTTTTCTTCTGGACGGAAGATTGCAACCCCACCATCTTTTGTAGGGAATCCTTTCATTCCTTCAAAACAACTGTAAGCGTACTGAGATGTGTAAGATACAGTTGGAATTCCCATCTGATTGCGTTTGTCTAAAACTGCTTTGCGGTCAGCTTCTGACATAGACATTAATTCGTCGTAAGGGATTTTGTCGCTTTCAAGCCATTCTTCGTCCCATTTTGTGGTTTCTGGATTGTAGCGTGCAATGTAAGTGATTGGATAAAGGTTTAAAGCAAATGCCATTATTTTTTCCTCCGGCAGGTGCGATAAAAGTCGTATCTGCGATTTTTCTAATAGAATATTACTTTTTTTATTATATGTAAAGAAATGAAGGCATACTGAAGTTTTTGAATAAATGCTTTCATTTTTATAAAAACGAATGAATTTTTTGTCGGGAAAAAGTAGTTTTTTTTTATTTAAATGTCAAATAGCCGTAGCCGGGTCCTCTGTAAATGACCGCCAAGGACGGCGGATAAAGAAAGGCAAAAGCTAAAAAGTTTTTGCGATAAAGAAAATGGCAGGAAGGCATTTTCTTTATCAGGGTTCCCGGTGAGAGGCTATTTGAATTTTTGTATAATAAATGCAATTTTTTTTATTAAACATGTCAAATAGCCGTAGCCGAGGTTCTGACACAAACGCACATTGAGCTTGACTCAA
>CAVKVK010000007.1:0-44386 GCA_963659855.1 Parabacteroides distasonis
ACAGGGAGCTCTGCCCAGGTTTTTCCCTGATCTTCAACTTCAGAGTAAATCTTTGTTGATGATGTAAAAGGAATTAACTGAGAAATAACAACGAGAAGCAGCAAAACAACAGAAATAATGTTGTATTTATTCTTGAAAAAATTCATTAAAATATCCTCCAACAGATATAGTCCAAATCAATTATTTATTTTAACTAAAGAATTTTTTTTATTCAACAAGTTCAAAAAGCAAATTTTTAATTTTTAATAAGAATATTCGTTATCAGTTCACGCATCAGCCCAATATATTTAATTTTTACTTTTTTCGATATAATCGCTTTTATGAGAAAATTCAAAGTAGTTTCTCCCTACGAGCCAAGTGGCGATCAGGGACAGGCAATAGAAAAATTAAGTGAAGGCTTTTTACGTGGCGACCGTTACCAGACATTAAAAGGCGTAACCGGTTCCGGAAAAACCTTTACAATGGCAAAAATAATCGAAAAAGTTCAGCGCCCTGTCCTTATAATTTCGCACAACAAAACACTCTCTGCCCAGCTTTACCGCGAGTTTAAATCATTTTTTCCAAATAACGCGGTTGAATACTTTGTTTCTTATTACGACTACTACCAGCCGGAAGCCTACGTTCCTGCAAGAGACCTTTATATAGAAAAAGATGCTGCCGTAAATAAAGAAATTGACCAGTTACGCTTAAAAGCAACATATTCCTTAATGGAAAGACGCGACGTAATTGTTGTTGCAACCGTCAGCTGCATTTATGGTCTTGGCATGCCAGATCTTTACAAAGAAATGCGCGTTCATATAGAAAAAGGAGAATTTTTTGACACCCGCAAATTTGAACGCCAAATGACAAATATTCAATATCAGCGCAACGACATGGTTTTAGACAGAGGAAATTTCCGCGTTCGAGGCGATGTAATTGAAGTTTATCCGCCATACATGGAAACTGACACTGCTTACAGAATCGAACTTGATTTTGATGAAATTGCTTCAATAAAAAGATTCAATGTTTTAACACGCGAAGTTGAAGAAGAACTCGACGAAATGCAGTTTTATCCTTCAAAACACTTTGTAGTTCCACACGATGCTTTATGCAATGCCACAGAAAAAATTCTTGCAGAAATGGCAGAGCAGGTAAAATATTTTGAAAACGCCGGAAAACCTCTCGAAGCCGAAAGAATTAAAACCCGCACAACCTACGACGTCGAAATGATGAAAGAAATGGGCTACTGCTCGGGAATCGAAAATTATTCGGGCCCGATTTCCGGCCGGAATCGCGGAGATCCGCCAGCAACACTTTTGCATTATTTTCCAGACGATTTTTTGTGCATGATTGACGAAGCCCACGTAACAGTTCCTCAAATTGGCGCAATGTACGAAGGCGACAGAAGCCGCAAACAGAATTTAATTGATTTTGGATTCCGTCTGCCGTCCGCTCTCGACAATCGCCCGTTAAAATTCAACGAATTTGAAAAAAAACTGAATCAGGTAATTTACGTTACTGCAACGCCTCGTAAAGAAGAATTAAAGCAGTCAACCCAGGTTGTTGAGCAGATAATCCGTCCGACAGGTCTCTTAGATCCGATTATTGATGTTCGCCCAAGCGAAGGTCAGATGGAAGACATTTATAAAGAAGTAAAACAGAGAATCGAAAAACACGAACGCAGTTTAATTTTGACGCTTACAAAAAAAATGGCAGAAGATTTAACCGATTATCTTCTTGGATTGAATTTAAAAGTAAAATACATTCATTCAGAAATAGACACTTTTGAACGTGTAGAAATTTTAAAAAGCTTAAGACTCGGCGAAATTGATGTTTTAATTGGAATCAACCTTTTGCGCGAAGGAATTGACTTACCGGAAGTAAGTTTTATTGCAATTCTTGATGCAGACAAGATTGGATTTTTGCGTTCAACAACTTCGCTGATTCAAATTGTCGGTCGAGCAGCCCGCAACGAAAACGGAATGGTTGTAATGTACGCTGATGCAATTACTCCGGCAATCAAAGAAACCGTCGAAGAAACAAAACGCCGCCGTACAATCCAGCAGAAATACAACGAAGAACACGGAATTACACCTCACACGGTAAGTAAGGCAGTTCAGGATATTTTAGTAAGGCAGCAAAAAGATGCAGAAGAAAACGAAAAGGTTGAACTGGAAGTTCTCAAGAAAAATGCAAATCTTTTCGACGCAAAACAGCGTAAAAAACTTTTAGATGCGCTCAGGCAGGAAATGTCTGAATGTGCAGACAGACTGGATTATGAACAGGCAGCCGTAATCCGCGACCAGATTTTAGAAATTGAAAATACTTACGGAAAGAAAAAATAGCAGTGGTTGCCGTTATAAACTTTTTTGAATAAACGGCGGCATTAAAAAAGTTTAATTTTGTTTAAAATAAAAAAACCGGTTCGTTTGAACCGGCTTTACACAATCTTTCAATGATTAGTTAGCTGCAACTGGAGCACCAGCGTTAGCAGGAATAACATTGATCTTCTTTGTTACAAAACCACTGCGAAGACAACGTGTGCAAACGTTAATTGTGCGTGTTGTTCCACCAATTTCTGTCTTTACCTTAAGGAGATTTGGTCTCCATGTGCGACGTGTGTGGTTGTATGATTTAGAAACTTTGTTACCTGTCATTGAACCTTTCAAGCAAACATCACAAACTCTTGACATAATATATACCTACCTCAAAATCAATTCAACGTGAGTTTCAATATTGTAAAAAAAATCAAATTATGTGTCAATTCTAATCTTTTGGAATTTTTTGAATTTACAGGGAATTTTGTTAGAATTTTTGAGGAATTTTCAGAAAATTAAAGTTCTGCGTTAGGGGCTGTAGTGGTGCGCGCAGGCGCAATGTTTTTTGCTGTTTTAGCCTGCCTGAAACAGCAAAAAATATCGGAGGCTTTAAGCCGTAGCCACGAAAGACCCGACCTGCCACAAGGCAGGGAACGCCCGAAAAAAATTTAAGAATTCTGAGTAAAAAGTTCAAGTCCGTCAAAAGCAGGGCTGACAGTTCCGCCGGAAAGGACAATTTTTTTAAGATTTTTGTAATTCTCAAGATTTTTATCTATATATTCCTGTATTTGCGAATGAAAAAAATCATGCGACATATGTGTAAACCAGGTGTGAACAGCGCCGATTTTATCTGCATAAAAAAGTGCCTGATCAAAACTATTATGAGTTGAATGCGGACGCACACGAAGGGCATCGATTACAAGATGATCCAGAACGCCGCCATTTACTGCTTTTTTTACAAGTCCGATTGAATTTTCGCTTATAAAATTGCAGTCGGTTAAATAGGCAATTGAATGTGTTTTAGTTTGAATCTGGTTTTGCAAATTTTCGGGTAAAGTTTGAGTAAAAACCCAGCCTGTTGTATTCATAAAACCATGAACCATTGGAACTGGCACAATCTGCAAATTTTCCAGCTGCAAAGGATTTTGGGCAGAATATTCGTCCACGCTGACAAGGTTAAGTTTGGGAGTTCCGCCGCCTTTTTCGTGATTCATAAAAATATAATGAAAATTCTTTTTTACGTGTTCTAGGCTTTCTGAATTCATATACATCGAAAGCCCTGCCCCGGCAGTTTCCGGATAATGTGCTGAAATTTCTTTGTCGCTGTTCATTGCGCCGGAATTTTTATGGCTGAAAATTCTTAAATCGTCGATTCCGTGAATGTGGTCTGCGTGCGAATGAGTTAAAAAAACAGCATCGAGATGATGAAGGTTTGCTCTGAGAGCCTGAGTTCTAAAATCCGGGCCAACATCAATCAAAAAGTTTTTTTTATCAACACAAAGAATTGCGCTGGCTCTGAGACGTTTGTCCAGCGGGTTGTCTGATTTACAAACTTTGCAATCGCAGGCAATGACTGGCACGCCAAAACTTGTTCCAGAACCTAAAATCGTCAGCTTCATAATCGTTTAATTCTAGTTCAATACGGCATTGACTGTCAAAAGCATAAAAATTGAATAATTGTAAAAAAGCGGCAATGATAAAAAAATTGATTTTATGACTTATAACGTTATTTATTTGGGTTTATCCGATATACACTATATCTAGCGCAGATTGTGCAAATATTGACGATAAAACGGCTAAAATGCTAGTATTAGTGCACACAAAATATTAAGTTTAGGGAGCAGTAAAAAATGCCTTATTCAGAGCCGACAAATCTTGGTGTAATAGCTTGTCCTGGTGGTGCCGCATTTGCAGATGAAGTTATAAATCATCTCAGGCACATGTACAAACATCGTTTTTCTCTTAAAACGGATGTAATTTCAAAACGCTATGGAAAGGATAAGGACGGACTGATTGAAGACATCAACTTCCGCAACGATTTAGATACTTCAGACTTAATTCTTCGCGGAGCAATCGACAAATATCGTGTTCCAGATTTTAAAATCAATACATCTTTTACCTGGTTTGCTAATGGCGAAGTAAAGGCAGAACTTGTTGATTCTGTTCGTGGTAAAGATATTTATATTTTCCAGGATGCAGAAAACCATCTTCCAATTGCAATGAACGGCGGAAAAAATCTCGTAACTTTTTCTGTAAACGACCACGTTATGACATTGCTCGTAACGATTGATGCTGTTCAGCAGGCTGGTGCAAAATCAATTACTCTGGTTCTTCCGGCTTTTCCTTACAGCCGCCAGCACAAAAAGAAGGGCCGCGAAGGTCTTACAGCATCGCTTTTGTGCCACATCTACGAAATGAAAGATGTTGACCGCGTAATTACTCTCGACATTCACTCACGCGAAATTGTAAATGCATTCAACACAACGCATCTCGAAAATCTTCACGCTTCTTATCAGGTTATCCGTGAACTTACAAAGGTTGTAAATCTTTCTGGCCCGGAAAAAGAAGACCTGGTTGTTGTAAGTCCAGATACTGGTGCAATTGACCGTAATAAATTCTATGCAACAGGATTAAAAGTTCCTCTTGCAATGATTTATAAGGAACGCGATTACTCTGTTGTTACACAGAATGCAAAACAGACAAACATTAAGAGCGTAAAACTTCTTGGAGATGTAAAAGGCAAGGTTGCATTCCTTGCAGATGATATGCTCGGAACTGGTGGAACACTTCTTAAGGCTATGCAGTTCTTGCAGGAACAGGGCGCAACAAAGGTTATTGCTGCAATTTCCCTTCCATTCTTTACAGGAAACGCAGTTGAACTTTTTGACGAAGCATACAAAAACGGTCAGTTCTACCGCATTATTGGAACAAACGCAGTTTACCATCCGGAACTCAAAGACAAGGAATGGTTTATAAGCACAAATGTTTCTGGTCTGTTCGCAAACGTTATTACAAGAATTCACCATAACCAGAGTTTGAGTGATCTTCTCGATAACCGCACAATAATCGACAAACTTATTAAAAAGTCAGACGATTCGGAAGAAGAAAAAGCACAGTAAAATAAATGGCCCGTTCATTAACTGAACGGGCTTTTTTTATGGGTTTTTATAAAAATCTTGTTGTACAACCAGACTAAGCACAAAAAAAAGTCAAAATATTGTAAAATAATTGTCTTAAAAGTTGAATTTTTTACTAAGCGGACAAACCGCAGATCTGTTTTTTATGGAGACAATTTTATGAAAGATGCAATTCTTTGTGTTGATATTGGAACTTCTTCCCTCAAGGCAGCTTACATGCCGGATTCCCCAAAAAGTATTGCCTACGCACGCGCAAATTTTACAGAAAAAGATAATACAAAAATTGCCCGTGAATGGATTTCTTCCCTAAAAACTGCAATTGAAGAATTAAAACAAAAATCTCCAGAAACAGGAATCGAAGCAATCTGCATTTCTGGAAACGGCCCGACTGTAGTAAGCGACAACGGACTTACACTTCTCTGGTCAGAAAAAGCAGGAACTACTGTATCCGACAAAAAATCAATCTGGCTTCCACGCCTGGACGCTTACAGAAAACTGCACACACATCATTGGTACGAATCGAAAAATGTTTTTGGCGCACCTGAATACTTAATTTATAAACTTACAGGCAATGCGCTAACAATTCTGCCAGAAGAACGCTACCAGGAAATTTACTGGACAAATGAGCAGTTAAAAGCAGAAGGATTTTCTGATGATGAAATAAAAAAACTTCCTCCATTTGTAAAACCAGGTTCACTTGCAGGAAAAGTTACTGCACAGGCAGCAGCAGAAACCGGGCTTTTAGAAGGAACTCTTGTTTTTTGTGGAGCGCCGGATTTTATCGTAGCCCTTATTGGCACTGACACACTCGACAACGGAGCAATGTGCGACCGCTCTGGTTCAAGCGAAGGATTGAATCTCTGCACACCGTTTCCGCTCAATGCCCCAAACATCCGCGTAATGCCTTCGATTATTCCAGGAATGTGGAATGCAAGCGTTTTAATACCAGACACAGGCAGTCGTTTTGCAGCATATAAAGAAAAAATTGAATCTTCTCTCGGACAAAAAATTACACACAAAAACCTTGTAATGCAGATTGCCGATTATGACAAACTTGAAGAAAAAAATTTAACTCCAGAACAGCAGAAAGAAGGGCTTGCAATAATCCACGATGTAACGCATCAACTTTGGGCAGGATTAAATATTCTAAAAAAGGCAAGTACAGAAGCATCTCTTCCATCTCCACGGAGCATTACAATTACAGGCGGCCAGGCTTTAAACGAAAAATGGACACAGATAAAATGCGACACTCTTTGTATTCCTTTTGTTGTAACTGAATGTGTAGATGCAGAACTTGCAGGAGACAACATTCTGGCAAGAATTTCGCTCGGCTATTATGATTCAATCGAAGAAGCAGCCTTTGCCCTTGTAAAAAAATCTCATGTTTATACACCGGCAGTACAGGCGGATCACGCATAAAAGTCCGGCAGAACGATTTTGAATTTTTTATAAAACAAATTCTCTATTCAACTTATAAAGGAATCCTTTGACATTGAAAATTCAATTTTCTGTGTTATAATTTACTTGATTTTTATGAAGATTACAGATTTTAAAGATACAATAAATTTAACAAACGACGGAACATTGAAGTTTTTCTTTGTTGGTACAGGAAGTGCCTTTAACAAGACAGATTTTCAAAACAATCTGCTTGTAATAAAAGGTCAGGATCATATTTTAATTGACTGCGGAACTCTTTGCCCGTTTGCCCTGACTACATATAATTCATCTCTTTCGCAAATCCGTGCAGTTTTGCCAACTCATTCGCATGCAGACCATATTGGTGGACTTGAAGAAATGGCTTTTTCTGGTCGTTACATTGCAAACAGAAAGCCTCTAATGGTCATAACAGATGAATACAAAAAAAAGTTG
Source organism: Parabacteroides distasonis (assembly GCA_963659855.1). Taxonomy (GTDB): domain Bacteria; phylum Spirochaetota; class Spirochaetia; order Treponematales; family Treponemataceae; genus Treponema_D. The sequence goes on from CAVKVK010000007.1 coordinate 7,304, forward strand.
TGGGAAAACAGTTTAAAAGGTGGCTGTGCCTACGCCGAAACAGGCAAAAACGGATCTTTTTTTGGCATTGATGATTATTTTGATCAGATTTGTCCTGTGCTAATAAAAAATTCCCCACGCCCGGTTTACGAAGCAAATTTAGGTTCAATCAATTTAAAACTTTTTAGAACAATCCACGTTCCATGTCCTTCAAAAGATTGGGATCAGATTTTTTATTCAGTTGGCGTCCTCGTTGATGACAAAATTTTCTTTAGCGGCGACACAATGTTTGACCGTCAGCTACTCGAAGAACTTGATTCTGATTTTAAACTGGAATGTATTTTTCATGACTGCCAGTTTTATGACGGAGGAGTTCACGCATCTTACAATGAATTAAAAACTCTTCCACAAAACTTAAAATCTAAAATAATTTTGTGCCACTACGGTGAAAATTACAAAAATTATTCAGCAGAAAAAGATGGTTTTGCAGGTTTTGCAAAACGTGGCGTTTACTATAATTTTTAACTTCATTTGAAAACAATCACATTTTTTGATAGTATTCAAAAAGGTTTGATTCCGTAGCTCAGCTGGATAGAGCATCCGCCTCCTAAGCGGAAGGTCGCGCGTTCAAATCGCGTTGGAATCATAAAAAAAAAGACCGCAAAATTAACTTCTGCGGTCTTTTTTAGTTTAAAACTAATCTCTTGTTACAAGAAGTGCACAAAGAACAATTAAATGCATTGCAAGTGAATAAATCCAGGCAAGTGCGTTCGGATGTAAAAATCCACCATTTAAGAAATCTGCAAGGACAATTGCGATAGCCCAGATAATTACAATAATCAGCTTTAAGATTGAACCAAATTTTCCCATTCTGTCGCCAATAAAAAGCTGCAGAATAATAAAAATACCAGAAAGCAGTTCAATAACGCCAAAAACAAGAACTACAATCTTTCTTGCATCTCCAGAAAAAATTGAACGAAGTGCATCAGCAGCAAAATCTCCACCACCCTGCAAAGCCCAGATTCCACCAACAGCAAGCATAGCACCAACTGCAATGTTCAAAATTGTCCAAAAAATATTCAGACTACTTTTTTTTGCCATATAAAATTCCTCCAAAAAAGTATTCTTAAATTATAACACAAAAAAAATTACTTTGAGAGGAAAAATTGAATTCTATTTTTTATAAATCAATTCAAAAATTTCGCAGACTACGAGCATTTCTTCTGTAAAATCAAATCCGCACAAGTCAGCTTCGTCTTCAAAAAATTCCCGTTCTTTGTCCTGCCAGTCTTCGAGATTTTCATTTTCGCCGTCCTGACGGGCAAGTTCCCAGTCAATCTGATTAAATGGAATTAGTTTTACGTCTTTTACGCGAATTACAGCGCAAGGTTCTTCCTTTGTATCTTCAACAATATAAACTTCACCACCAGAAGGAACACTTTCGCGATTAATGTCAAAAGAAGGAAAAGGTGTAAAAATTGCAGTTTTTTTGCCGGCCAAAACAAGAGAAAGCTGAGACTGCCCTGCCCAGCTTGAATCTTCAAAACACAATTCGCCATTGTAAACTGCGTTTTCTGCTTTTTGATTAGTTTTTTTTAAATATTCATTCCAAAATTCAAATGGTGTCATTTTTAACTTACCTTCCTGAACGCGCTATCATCAAAATAAAAGCAATAATTACAAACAAAGAAGGAACCGCTACAGCAAGAATTAAAAAAAGAGGAATTCCTGCAATTGTTAAAGAAAAACCGCCTGCAATTCCGATTTTTACAAGCATTTCATAAACAAGTCCCGCATAAGAAATTATGCAGGCACAACTCAGGCACAACCACGCAGGCTCACGATTTTTGCTCAAAAGAAGAATTGCCAGAAAAGCAATAATTCCTCCAAGCACAAGTTTTATGATGTAAAAAATTACTTCTGGTTGTTGCATTTTGCAGCCTTAACTCCCTGTTAAAACTCAAACGGAGATTGTAAAAGTTTTTTGAATACTCCAAAATCAGCTCCAAACGGAACGACAGACGGAACATTATAAACCGGGCTTATAACAAGTTCACACTCAAGGCAGTGTTCAACAAAGTTTGAATATTTTTCTTCGCTCATTTTTGGAAAAAGCCACGGCCCTTTTCTTGTCCAGTATTTTGTTACAACTTTGTCAAAAATAAACCAGTCTTTTTCTTGGCGCGCCTGCAAGGCTTTTATTAAATCATAAACCGAACGCGTTATTGCTGCTTCCACAGCGGCAGGAATAAAAACAGACTTAAATTGAATTTCCGGATTTTTTTGAACAACTTCCTGTTTTACTGCGAGAATCCACAGATTTTCTGCCCAGGCAAGCGGAGGAGCAATCAAAACACAATCAACAGAGCGCCAGTCAGTTTTTTCAGGATTCCATGGTCTGTAAACGCTTGTGCCAGAACTACTAAGAAAAAGAGCGTCTTTTAAAGCTTCTTCTTTTGAATTATAAATGACAGCAAACCTTTCGCCAGCAAGCAGGGAACTAATGCTACGAGACAATCGCGACATTCCGCTTTCTTTAGAAACTGCATTAAAGTCCGTTATAAAACTTCCTGTAAGCCCACGACTAAGAACATTTTTACAAATTGTCCACGCAGAACAATAATCGCTTCCCCAGCCCAAAATGGCTCTGCCACCTTCTAAAAAAAGGTCTGTCAGGCGAATTCTTTTTTCTGTATACAAAAACGAACCACGCGCCCTTTTTATAGTACCGTAACGATTCTTTATTTTATTTGCAAGATTTTGAATTTTTGTCATTTGAATAAAATTATAACAAATTCAAAAAAAAAACTCATCACTTTTTTGTGATGAGCTTTTTTAGAATGAATATCTGAATTCTACAGCTTCGAAAGCTTTTCATTAACAAGCTTTGAAGCAACTCCAGGATTTGCCTTTCCTTTAGAGGCCTTCATTACCTGTCCTGTAAGCCAGCCGACAACGTTTGTCTTTCCAGCCTTAAAATCTGCAACCGCTTTCGGATTTTCAGAAATTACTGTGTCAACAATCGCCTCGATTGCGCCAGCGTCGGAAACTGTTTCCATTCCTTCTTCTTTGATAATCTCAGCCGGCATTTTTGAAGTTTCGAGCATCTTCGCAAAAACAGTTTTTCCCTGCGCGTTCGAGATTTTCTTGTCTGCAATCGCGTTTACAAGCTCGGTTATGTGGGCAGGAGTAATGTTCACTTGGTCAATTGTTTTTCTCTGCTCATTAAGGACAGCCAAAAGCTCAGCCAGAATCCAGTTGGCAACTTTTTTAACATCCTTTGCGCCCTTTGCAGCTTCTTCAAACCAGAGAGCAAGCTCGCGGGTAGAAGTCAAAGTTTCTACGTCAAAATCAGAAAGCCCAAACTGCTTCTGCAGGCGGATTCTCTTTGCTTCCGGTAATTCTCCAACGCGGCTTTCTGCACGGCTGATCAATTCTTCGTTAACCTTGAACGGCTTAATATCCGGCTCAACAACAAAGCGATAGTCAACAAACGAGTTTTTAGTACGCATAATCTGAGTTACGCCCTTGTCCTCGTCCCAGTTCATTGTGTTTTTGTAGCCAGGATTAAATTCCTGACGGTCTTCTTCAAATTCCTTGAGCTGTCTTTTTGCCTCGTAAGCGCAGGCCTCGCGGATTGACTTGAACGAGTTAAGGTTTTTAATTTCAGAAATCGGCGTATGATAAAGTTTTCCGTCTTCCCAGACATTAAGGTTAATATTTGCGTCACAGCGCATATTTCCTTCTTCAAGGTTTCCGTTTGTAACTTTTACATAGCGCAGAATTTCCTGAACAGTCTGCATAAAAAGCGCAGCTTCTTCCGGAGAAGTCATATCAGGCTTTGTTACAATTTCAATAAGCGGAGTGCCCGAACGGTTGTAGTCAATGTAAGAATGTTTTCCAGGCAGGTGAAGCGACTTACCAACGTCCTCTTCAAGGTGGATTCTCTCGATTCTAACGCGGCGGTACCTTTTGCCCTCGTTTTCTACAATGCAGTTTTCGCCCTTAAAATTGTCCGGTCTGAACTTTGCTCCGCCTTCCTGCTCGTCTTTAGAATAATGCGAAAGCGGAAGATCAACGTATCCGTCAATACACAAAGGAATATCGTACTGAGTAATCTGATAGCCTTTTGTCAAATCCGGATAAAAATAATGTTTGCGGTCAAATTTTGTAAAACGCGCAATGTTGCAGTTCAAAGCCATTCCCGCAACAGCACCAAGCTCCACATATCCTTTAGAAATGCGAGGCATAGCACCCGGCAATCCCAGACAAACCGGGCAGACACGAGTATTTGGCATTCCGCCGTATTTATTTTCGCAGGCACAAAAAGCCTTGGTTTTAGTCAAAAGCTGAGTATGGATTTCGCATCCGATTACGATTTCATATTTTTCAACTGCCATATATTTTCTCCACCATTTACTCAAAAAGTTTTTTGGGCGCTCCCCTCTCTAGCGTTCGGGTCGGGCTTTGCGGGGTTCCGCGCCTTCGCGCTCCATTGCTTCACTTCGTTCCGCAACGGCTCCGCCGCCCCTACAATCCCTAGCGTAGCTAGGTCGTGCGCTTTTAGCGCACACGTAAATAACAAGTTTGCGTCAGCAAACTTGCAGCGTAGCAGGCTCTGCCTGATACGCCAAAATCCCTAGCGCACTGGAACTCCACAATCTTTGTGGTCTTCTTCCCACGCCTGCGCGGTCTGCAGGATTTTTAACTCATCAAACATTTTTCCTGCGAACTGGATTCCGACTGGCATGCACGAAGCGTTTTTATTTTCTTTAGAAGTAAAACCAGCAGGAACAGACACAGAAGGAATGCGCGCAAGGTTTACAAATGTCGTAAACAGGTCGCTCAAATACATTTCGAGAGGATCGTCAACTTTTGAACCAAGTTTAAAGCTTGCTGTCGGACATGTCGGGCAAAGAATCAAATCGTAGCTTTCAAAAAGTTTTGCAATTTCTCTTTGAATACGAGCGCGCACGCTCATTCCTTTTTTGTAAGTGTCGCCAGAGAACTGCTCAGAAAGAACGTAGTTTCCGATTATGATTCTGCGCTTAACTTCCGGGCCAAATCCGTCTGAGCGGGTATCAATGTAAAGCTGATCGTAGCCTTTTTCGTTGTCAACGCGGTTTCCGTAGCGGATTCCGTCAAAACGGCTAAGGTTAGAAGCGGCTTCGCTCAATGCAATTACATAATAAGAAGCAATCGAAGCATCCAGAATCGGCAAATCAACGCTTTCAATCTTTGCGCCCTTAGAAATAAACCATTCTTTTACGTCTGCAAAAACCTTTGCAACGTCTGCGTCCATTCCTTTTGATTCTTCAAACTGTTTTGGAACAGCAATCTTAAGTTTTGAAACATCAATTGCTTTTAAATTTTTAAGTTCATTAGAAGAAGGAAGATCAGCGGAAGTGTCGTCGTAAAAATCAACTCCAGACATTAAAGAAAGCGGAAGCGCAATGTCCTGCGGCGTGTGTCCGATAATTCCAACCTGATCGAGAGAAGAGCCGTAAGCTACAACGCCCCAGCGGCTCAAAACGCCGTAAGTAGGCTTTAAGCCGTAAACTCCGCAGTAAGAAGCAGGCAGGCGGACAGAGCCGCCGGTTTCGGTTCCAAGGCCAAAAAGAGCCTGGTTTGCAGCAACTGCGGCAGTTGAACCGCCCGAAGAGCCTCCAGAAACATAGTCGCGGTTAATCGGATTGCGGGTTGGTCCGTAAACAGAATATTCAGTTGAAGAGCCCATCGCAAATTCGTCCTGGTTACAGCGTCCAAGCGGAATTGCGCCGGCGTTTAAAAGGCGGGCAATAACGGTTGCGTTGTAAGGAGCGCGGTAGCCCTTTAAGATTTTTGAAGAACAGGTAAGATTTTTTCCTTTTACAGAAATGTTGTCTTTTACAGCAAAAGGAACGCCTAAAAGAGGCTTCTGCTCAAAAAGCTGTTCAATTGTTCCGTTTGTTCTTGCATCTGCAATTTCTGCGTCGGTTTCTTTTGCCTTTGCAATAACATCGTCATAAATTTCAAGGAAAGCGTTTAAAGGCTTTTCGGAATTTTTGTCTTTTTCAAAAGTTTCGATAGAAGAACGAACTAAATCTTCGGAAGTTGTTTTTCCGGATTTTAAAGCTTCTACAGTTTCGTTTATTGTATAGTACATAGTTTTTTCCTGAATATTTTACGTGTGCGCTAAAGCGCACGACCTAGCGCTGCGCACTAGGGATTGTAGGGGCGCCGAAGGCGTTGTTTTGCCTGCAAAACAATGGAGCGCGAAAGCGCGGAACCCCGAAAAGCCCGACCTGCCATACGGCAGGGAGCGCCCAAACAAAAAAAATTAAGCGCCTTCTCCAAGCACTTTTGGAACCTGATAGTATCCGTCCATAAATTTGTCTGTTGTCTGCTTGAGGGAAGGAATATCAAGCCCCGCAACAATCTCGTCTTCGCGGAGTTTTTCTGCCTCGGTCGAAGGATAAGCGTCATAAGGATTTTCGGAGTCGTCATATTTGGAAAGAATGTCAAAATATCCGACAATTTCGTCAACCTGCTTTTTCAGCGTTGCCATGTCTGTGCTTTCCGGAGAAAGACGGCTGAGCTGAAGCAAATTAGAAAGAGTTGTTTCGTCTACGGTTTTCATAAGTTTTATTTTACAAAAAAGCGCATTTTTATGGAATGGGAAAAAAGAGAAAGGATTTGTGAGAATTTGCATTGTTTTAGACAAAAAAACCGCCCTTGCGGGCGGCAATTTTGTTTTAGCTTATTAAAAAGCTACTGTCCGATTTTTGTAAGTCCAGTATTGGTGTAAGCAACAACAGCAGTCTTTAAATCTTTTATCAAGCTGTAATTTGCATCTTCTGTTGCATTGTCAAAAGTCCATGCAAAGTCAGGATTGTGGCGGCCGGCAAATTTTACAACATTTGTAAGAGCTTCTTTTGGTTCTGTAAGAGAGCCGTCTGCAAGGTGCAAATCTTCGCTCGTGTCAAAATTGTTGTATGTTGAACCACCAGAAACGGCTGTAATTGTTGAAGGAACTGTGTCTGTTCTGTTTGTAACAACGTAAGCGTCAATGTCATTACCAGAAGTATCAAGGTTTGTAACATACTGGAATTTTACATTGTTGTATCCAAGCTGGAAGAACATATTATTGTATGCCTTTATGATTCCGCCAGTTTCGCCAGAGAATGTTCCGTCTCCAGTTGCGTCTGTTCCCTGGTTAGAAGACATCATTGGATCGTGAGGATTGCGGAAAATATTCTGTTCAACAAATGCCGAAGCTCCCATTGTAACGCCAACACCATATTTTGCATTTCCGTCAAAATAGTTGTTGTAGATATGAACTGTCTGAGTTCTGATTCTTGGATGACGGCTGTCTGAATGGTCAAACCAGTTGTGATGATAAGTTAAGCGGGAATCAGAAGTTTCGCTTTTCATTCCGCAAAGAGAAGATTTTCCAGAATCCCAGAAGTGCATATAAGAATAAGACTGCCAGTTAGATTTTCCTTTTACGTCAAGAGAACCGTCGCCCTTTGCCTGGTCAGAGTCTCCACCAGTTGAACCATAGAAAATGTCAGTGTTATGAACCCAGGTGTAGTCATTGCCTGTATCAAGCGAAATTCCATCGTCAAGGAAGCACATAATTCCAATATTTGAGATTTCAACATGAGAAGAATCTCTTGCAAAAAGTCCAAATCCCCAGATTGTAGCATCGTGTCCAACGCCTTCAATTGTAATTGGAACAGGATTTTTTGAAGCGTTCACATTGTTTTTTATACAAAGTCCTTCAGCAGAAGAATCGTATGCATCCAGATCGCTTATAGAAAGCTTTCCGATTATACGGACATCAATGCTAAGGTCAGAAGCGGAAGTTTTAAGAGTAGAGTTTCTCAAAATGTTCTGCAGACCAGTGTAAGTTGTTGTAACGCCCTTTGAGTTTGTAATGTCGAGAGAAACAGTTTTTGCTGTATCTGCTGAAACATAAACAACCTTTGCGTTTGATTTTAAAGTTCCGTCTTTGTTGTATGCGCCTGGAGTGTCGCTTCCAGAAAAAGCGTAACCTGAGCGGTCGTGATTAAGAACAGTAACTTTTATTTCTGTTGCAGTACCGTCTTTTGGAGTAATAGAAATTGTGTGCTCGCCTGCAGCAAGACCAAGAACGTCAACACGGCAAACATTTGAATAAGAATTTTCTGTCCAGGTTGTCTGTCCGTCGCTGTAAGAGTTTTCGTTGAATTTGTAAGTTGAATAATGGCGCAAAAGTTCATCGTCAACTGCAGTTCCGTCGCAGGTGATTGTGTAAGAATCTGCATTGTCGTCAAAAATAACATAAGCCGAATTAAGCCAGCCTTCTGCCTTTTTAACATTTACAGAAGCTCCAGATACAGTGCCTTCTGTAGTTGCAGTCATATCAACTGTAACGTCGCCGGTTTCTTCGTAGTTTTCAGCATTTGCAGAATCTGTTTTAGAAGCAGATGAACTGCTTGTTGTAGTTGTCCATTCTGTCGGTGCAATAACAGTTACAGACTTTACGTTGAGCGAACTTGAAGCATCTGTATTTTTAACAGTTACGGTAATTGCATCATTGTCATTTTCTGATTCAAAAACCGGTTCAAAAGAAATATCAGCATAACTAGAACCTGCGCTTGCTTCTTTTGAATAAGTAGAGCCAGCAACTGTAATACTGCAAGAACTTGCGCTGCTTGAACCGCATTTTGCATTAACTACAATCTTTGAAGTATTTGCTGGAGCTTTAAAAGTTAAAGTTCCAGCACTTTTACTAAGCTGAATGTAGTCACTGCCAGTTTTTGCTTTTCCTTTACTTACAGAAACATCGCCAAAAGTTCCCGAAATGTCTGTTGAACTTGTTTCTGTAGTAAACGCATAATCAGCAGCAACCCAGCTCATAATTGTATATGTGCCGTCTTCATTCAAAGTTCCCTTTGTAACTACTTCACTTTCATCACTGCTGCTAGAGCTGCTTCTCTTTAATGTAAAACTAAGTTCTGTTGATTCATTAGCCGAAACAGTTCCTGTAGTTTCGCCAGAATAAGTGTCTGTATCTACCTCGTCACCAGAGCTTATTGCAATTGTCGCTCCGAGCGTAAAAGTGTAAGTTCCCACCGGAATCGAAATCTTTGCATTGTCAAGTTCATCTTTTGTAGACCATGAACCAGCAGTTTTTGCCGTGCCGCCGTCTGCCTTGTATTTTAGCGAAATATCTGAATATTCGTATGTGTATCCGCTGCCAGCAGAACGGGCAAAATTAAGAACAACAGTTCCAGTGCCCGAAGACTCATCGCCTCCAATAACCGAGCAGCCTGCCGCTCCAAACGCAACCAGCGCCGTCATCGCAATTGACGCTATCTTTTTTATAATTCCAGAAAATCTTTTCATAATTTTTCCTTTTTTGTTTTTTTCGGGCGTTCCCTGCCGTATGGCAGGTCGGGTGTTTCGGGGTTCCGCGACTTACGCGCTCCATTGTTTTGCAAGCAAAACAACGCCTTGCGGCGCCCCTGCACCCCCTAACGCGTTAACTATTCAATGATAATCAAAGCAATTGAACAAGTGTCACCTCTTGTAATCGTATCACTTCCTGTCGAAGTAAACGACATTGTATAAGTTGTTAAGGCACTTGTCTTTGAATCAAGTTTATAAGTCGTAGACTTGCCAGAGCTATCAGCTACGTTAAAGCACTTTTGTTTTCCGCTTGGAAGCGAACCAACAACTGTTATTTTCTGTCCAGCTGTCGATGTAACTACAGCAGATGCTTTTGAGTCAAATTTTACAGTTTGATAAGTAACTCCTTCATATTCGATAGTTACAGCTCCATTAGTCTCTTTTTTATTTACGTCACCAGTTACAGTAACATAAGAATTACCAGAAATTACGTTTCCATCTGAATCAACAAGAGCTACTAAAGTTTTTACTCCATATTTCGGGCAGCCTTCCTGCTTAGAACAGTTTTCTGCTGTTTCTTTTGTGTCGTAATATGTTCCGCAGTTTGAGCACTTTGGCTTTTCTGTCCAGTTTGCTGTAAATGTAACGTCGGCTGTAATTGCAGAATCTGTTGTTACACCTTCAACACTGCTAGACCAGCTCAAAACGTAATTTTCTTTTGTCCATTCCGGAACGCCTGCCTTTTCGCCTTCGTAAACTGTCTGTGTTTCTTCAGAATTGTTTCCTTCAGAATCTACAAACTTTACTGTATATTTTGCGTCTTCTGTCCATACTGCTGTAAATGTAACATCAGCGTTAATTTCAGAATCAACTGTTACGCCTTCAACACTTGAATTCCAGCCGCTTAATGCAAAATGTTCTCTTGTCCATGCTGGAGCTTCTACAGTTTCGCCAGAAGATACTTCTACAGTTTCGTCTGCATTTGCACTGCTTTCGTCTTTAAATGTTACAGTGTATGTTGTTTCCCATTTTGCAGTGAATGTTACTGTTTTTTCTGTTTCGCCATCTGCAACGCTCAACGGATCGTCAAAGTCGTATTCGCTTCCGCTTTCTGTTAACCAGACTAACGCAAAGCCGTCTTTTGTCCATTCCGGAGCAATTACAGTTGTGCCGGATTTTATTACAGTTGTAACAGTTTCGTTTGCGTCTGTAGCGTTGTCTGCATCTTTAAATATTACAGTTACGTGAGCAGTGCAGGCGTCGAGCGCTTCCTGAGAATAATAAACAGTTCCGCAGGTTTCGCATTTGTAGTGCTCGCAGTTTTCTGCCTGAGATTTAAGGTCGTAAGTTTTTCCGCATTTTGCGCAGCTTACAGAACCGTCAACGTCTACTGTTACGGAAACGCTTCCGGTTTCGGTAGAAGTGCTTTCTGAACTTTCTCCAGATGAAGAGCTTTCGCTTTCACTAGATGAACCACTTTCTGATGAACTGCCACTTTCTGAACCAGAAGAACTTTCTCCAGATTCTGTGCTAGATGAACCGCTTTCAGATGAACTACCACTTTCAGTTGTGCCACTGCCAGAAGATTCTGAACCTGTGTCAGTTCCTTCTGTTTTTCCTGTTTCGCCTGAAGATTCACCTGATGAAGATGTTTCTTTTGCTGCAATTTCTAATTCAATAAAATCTAATTTTGTGACTGAACCCAAAACTGCCTTTACTGTAACTTTTACTTTTTGTGCGCTTGTTGTTGTATTGTTTGCAGTAAGAGTTTTTTCTGCCGTTAACGATTTTGCTGTAGAAGTAAGTTCTCCGTCTAACGAAGCATAAGTTGATTCGTCAACATTCCATACATAGCGGATTTCTGAAGTGTCCAGATTTTCGCCGGTTACGGTTGCTGTTAGTTTTACAGTTCCACTGGCAGAAACTGAAGTTACGCTGTCTGCAGCCTTTAGCGAAACTGCCGAAAGAACGGCAGAAGACCCACCTGAACTTCCGTCATCTGCAGAGCAGCCTGCAAAGATTAACGAAAAGCCCAAAACTGCCGAAACGACAGTTTTTAACAGATACTTTTTCATTTTTTCCCCTTAACTTTTTGTATAAAAAAGCACTTTTTGAATTTTGACTTTTTATGCAAGATAAAAAAGTCTGTTATAAAGTTTGATAAAAACGCGCAACACGTTGCATACTTTTTTTTGGATTATTAAGACATTGTTATAGTTATAATAATAAAAATCTCTGTTATAAATACGAAATCTCCAAAATTTCTAGTACAATTTTTTGATTTTTTAAATTTTACAGACATTAAAAAGTTAAAAAAATCGTGCAATAAATGCGGTTTTATAAAAATCGAGACTTAGCCCGGATTGGAACGGCGCCGAAGGCGTTGGCGCGCAGCGCCAATGGAGCGGACAGCGGAACCGTGCAAAGCCGGCCGAGACAAAAAAACACATCGCAACGTCTGTGGCTCCGAAAGAAAAAAAGGAAAATTCAGGATTTTTTGTGCAATCTTATATATTTTTCTGTTTTTAGTACTGATAATATAATGAAGGCTTTTTAAATTGATTTTTAGGCCAATAATTTTTCTGGAGGTTCTTTATGACAAACGAAAAAGCAATCTGCGCGTTAAAACAGGTAAAAACTTACGTTACTGCAAGTTCACTTGATGAACTCGACTACGCTATTGCAGTTCTCGAAAAACTCGCTGCCGACGGTATTACAAGGCCGCTCGAAACAGACTTTTCGCCTCTGGCAAAATAAACGACAACGTTTTTTGACGCTCAATTTTTTAACTTTTCTTTTTTAAGGAGTTTTTTGCAAAATGAATATGATTGGTACTTTCTGGTCGCTGATTCCACCCGTCGTGGCAATTGTGCTGGCGTTGATTACTAAGGAAGTTTATTCTTCACTTTTTATTGGAATTGTAATTGGTGCCGTTTTTTATGCAATCAGTGCAGGAACTGGTTTTGCTGGTTTTATTGCACATTTGCTCAATAATACTGTTGGCGAAGGTGACGACGCTGCCAGTTATGGTTTAATTTCCTGTATTTCTGACAGTTACAATGTTGGTATTCTTGTATTTTTAGTTCTGCTTGGAACTATGGTTGCCTTAATGAACAAGGCCGGTGGTTCTGCTGCCTTTGGTAACTGGGCTAAAAAACATATTAAGTCAAAGATTGGTGCTCAAATTGCTACAATCTGTCTTGGAATTTTGATTTTTATTGATGACTACTTTAACTGTCTTACAGTTGGTTCTGTAATGAAGCCTGTAACTGACAAATACGGCGTTAGTAAAGAAAAACTTTCTTATTTGATCGATTCAACTGCTGCTCCTGTCTGCATTATTGCTCCGATTTCTTCCTGGGCTGCTGCCGTTTCTGGTTTTGTTACAGAAGGAGAAAACGGTCTTGCACTTTTCTGCAAAGCAATTCCATTCAATTTTTATGCACTTTTTACAATCATTATGCTTTTTGCGATTGTTTTAATGCGTTTTGAATACGGCGAAATGTCAAGATACGAAAAAGCAAAAGAAATTATGAACGCAAAAGACAATGTAACAGAAGAAGAAATTGCTGCTCAGGAAAATGATGGAACTAAAAAAGGTACAGTAAGCGACCTTGTTGTTCCAATCGCAATTCTGATTGTTTTCTGTGTTCTTGGAATGATTTATTCTGGCGGATTTTTTAGCCAGGGAGACACTTTCTTAAACTTTGTTGACGCATTTGCAAATTCTGATGCTTCTGTAGGTCTTGTAATTGGTTCTTTGATCGGGCTTTGTATTTCTCTTGCATGGTACCTTATCCGCAAAGTAATTACTTTTAAATCTGCAATGACCTGTCTTACTGACGGTTTTAAGGCAATGGTTCCTGCAATCTTAATTTTGTGTCTTGCCTGGACATTAAAATCTATGACAGATAGTCTTGGTGCAAAAGAATTTGTTGCTGGTCTTGTTTCTAATTCTGCCGGCAAATTACAGATGCTGCTTCCTGCAATCATCTTTATAATTGCTCTCTTTCTTGCATTCGCAACTGGAACTTCGTGGGGAACTTTTGGTATTTTGATTCCAATCTGTATTGCAGCTTTTCCGGAAGGTTCTTTAAGAATTATTTCTATTTCTGCTTGTATGGCTGGTGCTGTTTGCGGCGACCACTGCTCTCCAATTTCGGATACAACAATTATGGCAAGTGCTGGTGCTCAGTGTGAACACGTAAATCATGTTTCAACTCAGTTGCCTTATGCGCTCACAGTTGCTTCAGTTTCTTTTGTAACTTACATTGTTGCAGGCTTTACTTCAGGAATGAATATAGTTGCCTGCTCTGCAATTTCGCTCGTTACAGGAATTGCCCTGTTGTTTGCAACTTTGATTGTTATTAAAAAGAAATTCGCAAAGTAGAATAAAAAACAGCTTTTTGCCAGAAAATCTTCCAAAAATTGCACAGTTGAACAAGTTCAATGTGCGTTTTGGGAGAAAACCTGGCAGCTGTTTTATTCTTTTATTACCTGTAAACTTTTTTCCTGATACTTTGGAAGAAACCTTTTTATTCCGCCGTTTTCAAATTGAATTGTAACTGCGTACTGATCATCCTGCGTCGTTGTTGCAGAAACAATAGTTCCGTAGCCGTAATCATCATGAAAAATTTTTGTTCCGCGACAGTATTTGCGCTTTATAGGGTCGGTCTGTGTGTCGGGATGGCTTAATCCAAGTTCACCAAAATCACCGTTATGAGAAGTAACAGCTTTTGCCGAAGAACTTTTCTTAAATCCAAAAGGCAGATGCCCGAGAATTTTTAGTCTGTCCGGGTTAATTTCCTGCAAAAACGGGCTTGGTCCCATGTATTCAATTCTTCCGTACATTATGCGCTTTGAACACGCCGTCATGTAAAGTTCGTCTTTTGCACGCGTAATTCCAACGTAACAAAGTCTGCGTTCTTCTTCTAATTCACTGCCATATTTGTCTTGCCGTGGAAAAATTCCATATTCCATGCCGGTAATTACAACACGGCTAAATTCAAGTCCTTTTGTATTATGCAAAGTAATGAGCGTAACGCAGTCTGCTTCTGTGTCTTCGTCCGCAAGTTCAAGAGTTCTGTCTAATTCAATATGATCCAAAAAATCGAGCAAACCTTGTCTGGTTGAATCATAAAAAACAGCCGAGTTTGCAAGTTCCTGAATATTAGAATCCCGTTGAGTTCCAGAAATTTCGTCTTTTTCTGAATAATAAGTTTTTAAGCCTGATTTTTCCGCAATAAATTCAATCAGAACAGAAAGTTTTTCAACATTTTGAATTTTTTCTGTTGAATTTTCTGCATTGCCGGTGTTTTCATTTATCTCCGGCAAAATTGAATCTTCAGAAAGTGCCTGAACTGCTTTTGATTTGTTTTCTGTAAGTTTTTTTATATTTTCCTGTTCCAAAGAAATTCTGTCGTTTTCGTCTTTTGCACAAATATTTTCTTTTATTTTTTGGGCAAATAAATCCATTATTTCCACAAATGAATTTATTCCTTCGCGCGCTTTTTTAGAAAAAGTATTTGCGTTTGCACGGCAGGATTCAACATAGTTTACAGGTTTTGTCTGTGTATCCTGATTTTGGGCAAAATATTCCTGACGATAAAAATCTACAAGTTTGTCCTGAGAAGCATTTCCAATTCCCCGGGCCGGCTTATTTATAATTCTGCGGAATGCAATTTCGTCCCGCGGATTTGCAAGAAGAGCAAGATAAGCAAGAATGTCTTTAATTTCTTCGCGTTCATAGAATTTTAAAGAACCAACTACGCGATATGGAATTTTCCGCCGCAGGAATTCGGATTCAAAACCCATTGACTGAGCATTTGTTCTGTAAAGAATTGCCCAGTCGCTGTAAGGCACGCCACGTTCGTGAGTCTGTTCAACAAGATCGGCACAAAACTGAGTTTCTTCATTTTGATCCGGCATAAAAGCAAGAACCGGCTTTTTTCCGTCTCCACGCTCGGCAACCAGGCTTTTTCCAAGTCTGTCAGAATTATTTTTTATAACGTCATTTGCAACTTCGAGAATCTGCGATTTTGAACGGTAATTGCTTTCGAGACGGATAATCGTTGTTCCCTGAAAAACATTTTTAAACTGCAGAATATTCTGAACTTCAGCCCCACGAAATTTATAAATTGACTGATCGTCGTCGCCAACAACACAAACGTAGTTTTGCGGGCCTGTAAGTGCTTTTAACAGCCTGAACTGAGCAACGTTAGAATCCTGATATTCATCAACCATTATGATTTTAAAACGATTTTGAATATAAGAGCGAACCTGTTCATTTTTTTCGAGAACGAGCATTGGAAGTAAAATTAAATCACCAAAATCGACGTTGCCGGTTTCTCTTAAGCGTTTTGTGTAATTTGAATAAATTTCTGGAAAATTATCCTGAGTGTCTAAAGCTTCGCCAAGAGAATTCATCAACTGATAGATTTTGTCTTCGTCTTCTGCTAAAAGTCCATAATCTTTGCAAAGGCTTATTAAATGAGCAAAATGAGTTGCCTGCTTACGTTGAAGATGAGGATTTGCTTTTGAAAGAAGAGTAACCATGTCGTCGTCATCGTAAACAGTAAAGTTTGGATCAACGCCAGCGGCAGATGCATTCAATCTTAAAAACCAGGCACCAAAAGAATGAAAAGTGCGGATTTGACAGTAACTTGCCCGCCCTTCGAGAGCAACAGCCCTTTGCTGCATTTCGTTTGCCGCTTTTTTTGTAAACGTAACTGCAAGAATCTGGTAAGGGTCAACTCCGCGCTCTGCAATTAAATATGCAATTTTGGTTGTAATTACGCGGGTTTTTCCAGAGCCTGCCCCAGCAAGAATCAAAAGTGGTGAACCTTCGTGTTCAACTGCAGCACGCTGCTGAGGATTGAGCATTTTTAAGAATTCTTCCATTCTTAAGTCCTAGTGTTCAATTTCCTGGGCAAATTTGAGTTTTGACTGTTTTATTTTTGAGTTAAGAGGACTGTCGCAAACAAAATCGCCGTTTAAATCTACGCTTCCTGCACTGTTTATATGAACGCGCACAAGTCTGCCAGAAACAACAGCCTTTCTTTCTTCCTCAGAAGAGCGATCGTAATTTACAACAACGGAACCGTCAACTTCCGGAGCCTGGAACCAGGCACGGCCGATTGCAATTCCTTCTTCTGGTGAATCTTTATTTTCAGCAAGAACTTCTTCAATCAAAACGTCATAATCTTTGCCACAACGCTTTTTTAAACGTTCGCAGGTAATTTCTTCCTGAAGTGCAACAAGTTTTTCTGCACGGCTTTTTGCAACTTTTGCAGGAACCTGTTTTTTAAAACTGTAAGCCGGAGTGTCATCTTCTCTTGAATAAGGAAAGCAGCCAGACCAGTCGGTGCGGATTTCTTTTAAGAAATTAAGAGTGTTTTCCGCCTGTTCGTCTGTTTCTCCAGGAAAACCTGCAAGAAAAGTTGTTCTAATTGCAGCGTCCGGAAAGAATTTTCTGATATTTTCGATTACAGCCTTATATTTTTCGTGATTTCCGGTACGGTGCATTCGTGGAATTACTTCATCATCACCGCTCTGGAAAGGAATATCAAAATAAGGGAGAATTCTTTCGTCGTTTTTTATTACAGGCAGAATATCTGCATTAAAATGATCCGGGTGAATATACAATAGGCGAAGTCTAAAAGTTCCTTCGATCTGAGAAATTTTTTTAAGAAGAGAACAAAGGCCCGATTCACCGGTTGTGCCACTTGCAATTTCCTGATCACTGCCAGGAGTTCCAAGCGGAAGATAAGTGCGCCCGGTTCCAAAAACATTGTCGTGACTTCCTGTGCCGTAAGCCGCCAGATCCTGACCAATTAAGTTTATTTCGTAAACACCTTTTTCGAGAAGTTGTTTAATTTCGTCAATAATTTCCTGAGCTGGTCTTGAACGAAGTTCTCCGCGGATTACAGGAATTGCACAGAATGTACAGCGGTTGTTGCAGCCTTCTGTAATTTTTACAAAAGCTGTTCCTGCAAAAGACAAAAGAAGGTTTCTGTTTGCTCCACAAACACCTTTTTGAGCAAATTTGTGAACCGGTCGTTTGTTTTCCATTACTTCTTTTGCTGTAATTACGATTTTTTCAAGATCGCCGTTACCAAAAAATCCGTCTGCTTCCGGCAAACTTTCGTTTAATTCCTTTGCATAACGTTCTGCAAGACAGCCAGCAAGGAGAATTTTTGCATCTGGATAATCTTTTCTGGCATTTAAAACAGCATTAAGACATTCTGTTTTTGCAGATTCAATAAATCCGCAGGAATTAACAATGATTAAATCTGCTTCTTCCGGGTTAAAAGTCTGCTGCCAGTCGTTTGTTCCGATTAAGTGAGAAATTAAAATTTCTCCATCAACCTGATTTTTTGCACAACCGTGCTGATCTATAAAAAACTTAGTCAATTTCGTTTACCACCAGTTTGTATTTTCCGTCAGTATCTTTTATCCAGCGAATGTCCTGAACAATTACCTGACCGGATTTTGTTACTCCAAGGTCATAAGTTTTAGAAGCCGCAATTACCTGCAACTTTACGGTGTTTCCGTTAGAAGCCCAGATGCGAATTCCGTTGCTTGCCGTCATATTTACGGTGTCGCCGTTTGCAAGATAATCTTCTACAGCGTCTTTGCGGTCAATTCTATATCTGAATAAACAGCCCGCACGGAAGTCTGCACGAACAGTAAACTGATAAGCGCGTGTATCTTCAAGAATAACAGTTCTCTGCTGGTTTGCAGGAAGTTCTTCTATGCTAGGAATTTCTGAAGTTTTTGGTCCGCCGATTGCTGCATTTGTTGCATTTTTAAGCATGATTTTTGCTTCTGCGCCACGGTCACTGCCTTCTACAGAAACATCAGAAACATAAACGATAATTTCTGCATTTGAATCTCCGTCTACGTCAAGTTCAACTTCTTCTGAAAGTTCAACATGCTGAACGCCGGCTGGAGTTTCGAGAGAAAGAGTTCCTTCGGTCTGTGCAACTGTAAGGACAATGTCTCCTGTTTTTGTTCCTAAAATAAGCTGATCGCCCTTATAAAGTCTTGCAGAAAGAGGTTTTTCATTTAATTCATATTTTTTAGAAACAACTGTCTTTTCCTGAATCTGTGCCAGTTCCCTTTTTTCTGCATTCTTTTTCATAAAAAAAATCGTTAAAAAAACTGCTGCGCCCAGAACAAGAACACAAATAAAAACAATCAGTGGAATTAAAAACTTTGGTTTGCCACGAACAATAAGTCCGTCTGGAACTGGAGATTCCTGCAAGGTTTTTGCTCTGTAAAGCTGAAGTAAACGAGCAGGCTCAAGTCCCAGATATTCTGAATAATTTCTTAAAAAGCCGACAAGATAAGGTTCGCCTGGAAAAACAGAAGAATCTTCTTCTTCGAGAGCTTTCAGATAATATGTTGTAATCGTTGTTTCTCTGGAAATTGTTTCAAAGTCCAGATTTTTTTCTTCGCGTTTATTTTTTAAAAGTTCGCCGTAACTTTCCATTGTTCTTCTCCGAAATGATTATTGTTCTGTAAACAAAAAATTGTTGTAGTTATTTGCAGAAGTCGGTGGATCGTAGATAAAGCGCTGATCTGAAATTCCTTTATTGATTGAATAATTTGAAAAATCAAACTGAAATTTTTCGTTCTGCGGTGTAATTGCTTCAATTCTACGGATCAATTTTGTATCTGGTTGAATTGCAACATTTATAAAACGGAATGCTTCCGAAGTATTGCGACGGCTCAAAACAAGTTTAACGACAAGTTCCGTGCTTCCGTCTTCTAATCCAACAGGTTCCTGCCCACTTTCGTAAGCAACTGAATAATAGCGGCTCATGAGTGCAAGTCCCTGAGGAGTTGCAAGATTTGCTGCACTGCCAGTTCCGCTGGATTCAACACTTTGATTTAAGATTGCAGCTGAACCCGGAAGGTAAATTGTAAGCATGTCGCCATTAAAACAGATTACCTGATCTGCCGGCTTTGAAAAATCAATGCGCAAAAGATCTGGACGTTTAAAGCTTACGTGCCCTTCCATTACGTTTTTAGAAGCCTTAATTACCATGTCAGCTTCGTAGTCTTCAATTTTTCCATAATTTTCAGAAACTGTCTGAAAAAACGCTGCGGCCGTTAAAATGCTCTGCGAAAAAGCAGAAATTCCAGCTAAAAGAAGCCCCGTTAAAATTAATATTTTTTTCATAATCCGTATTCAATCCGTAATTTTTCTAAAAATCTGCAAATTTTTAAGATGCAACTATTGAACGTTGTCAGACTTTTCTGTTTCCGACGCATTTTCTGCAGAAGGTTCTTCAGTTTTTGAGTCTGTATTCTGTTCTGTTGACTGCGCAGACTGTGCATCCTTTGCTTTTTCTGCAAGTTCAAGACAATGTGCTTCGCCTTTTACGATTTCGTAGAATTCTTTTCCGTCCATTGTTTCTATTTCCAGCAGACGGTTTGCAATAAATTCAAGAAGATCTTTATGCTTGCTTAAAAGTTCAACAACGTAAGCATAGCGGTCTTCCATAAGTCTTGCGATTTCTTCATCAACATAACGCTGAGTTTCTTCGGAGAATTCACGGTAAATATTCGGGTCTGCCCCCTGATGCCCTAAAACGCCTTTTCCGAGTGTCATATTCTTAAACTTATCAGACATACCATAATCGGTTATCATGCGTTTTATAAGTTCAGTTGCGCGGGCAATATCGTTCGAAGCGCCAGTAGAAATGTCTCCAAGAACAATCTGTTCTGCTGCGCGGCCACCAAGACAACTGTCAACTTCGTTTATTATGTCCTTGCGGGTCATAAAATTCTTTTCTTCTTCTTCGCGATACTGGGTAAAACCACCAACACCGTGGCTGCGAGGAACAACAGTAATTTTATTTACAGGCGCAAAGTCCGGAGTAAAGGCTGCAACAAGAGCATGTCCTGTTTCGTGAACAGAAACCAGGCGCATTTCTTTTTTATTGTCTTTGCGACTCTTCTTTTTTAAGCCAATGCTTACTTTGTCGATTGCTTCGTTAAAGTCTTCCATTGTAACTTTCTTGCGGCCATTGCGTACTGCCATAAGGGCAGCTTCGTTTACGACATTTGCAAGATCTGCACCGGCAAAACCTGTGGTTCCATGGGCAACAGAAACAAAATCAACATCTTCATCAATTTTTACGTTTTTAGCATGAATCTTTAAGATTGCTTCACGACCTTTTACATCTGGTTTTTCTACAGGAACCTGACGATCAAAGCGGCCAGGACGTAAAAGTGCCGGGTCAAGAATATCTGCGCGGTTTGTTGCAGCAAGAATAATAAGACCTTTTTCGTTGTCAAAACCGTCCATTTCTACGAGAAGCTGGTTTAATGTCTGCTCGCGTTCATCGTTGCCACCGCCGTAACCGTTCATACGGCTTTTACCAAGGGCATCAATTTCGTCAATAAAAATAATACAAGGTGCTTTTTCGCGGGCCTGACGGAATAAATCACGCACACGGCTTGCACCTACACCAACGAACATTTCTACAAAGTCTGAACCAGAAATACTAAAGAACGGAACTCCTGCTTCGCCGGCAACTGCACGGGCAAGGAGAGTTTTACCAGTTCCCGGAGGTCCAACAAGGAGAACGCCCTTAGGAATTTTTCCACCAATGTCTGTATATTTTTTCGGTTCTTTTAAGAAATCTACAACTTCAACAAGTTCTTCTTTTGCTTCGTCAACACCTGCAACATCTGCAAAGCGGGTTTTTACTTTTCCTTCTTCAACTGACTTTGCACGGCTTCCGCCAACTCCAAAAATGGAACCCATTCCGCCGACGCCACCGCCCATTTTGCGGAAAATAAGGAAATACATTAAAAGAAGAATTGCCATTGGGAAAGCAAGATTCAACAAAAGCTGAATAAACCAGTTGCTCTGCTTTACGACAAATTTGTATTCAACGCCTTTCTGATTTAAAAGCGAAATAAAATCCTGCATTAAAACGCCGGTTGTTCTGTAAACATTTCTGTTTGTAACTTCTTTTTGAGAACGCTGACGCAAAATCTGAATATTCTGTAAAAATTGATTTTCTTTTTTGTCTGAATCAGAAGTCTGGGTTCCGGTTAAATCTGTTTTTGAAAGTTCCGGGCCGTAACCTGTAAATGTGCTTTCGCCCATTTCTACACGGACAATTTCTCCGTCTTCTACAAGTTTTCTAAACTGCGAAAAAGGAATTGTATTGTCTGGTTTTGGCATCATAAAAAGATTTATAAAACCAAGAGCTAAGAGAGTAAGTGTAAGTGCTGTTATAAACGGAAAGCGGGAAGGCTTTTTTCCATTTTTGTCTCCGTTGTCGCCGGAAGGCTCATCAATAGAAAGCTTAAAAAAACTGTAAGGATCAAAATCCTGCTGATTTTGCAATTCCTGCTTTTTTTTATCTTTTGAATCTTTTGAATTCTTTTTTTCGTCAGATTTATCAGGATTTTCTTTTTTTTGATTTTCCTGATTCTGAGTTTCTGGCTCAAGAGAATCTTTTTTATTCTGTTCGTTTGTCTGGAGTTCGCTCATTTATTCCTCAAAAAAATTGTCGATAGGTTCTATTGTGGTATAAATATAATAAAATTTGCGCTCTTTTACAAACAAATTACGCTTCAATTGCAAATGTACTTTTTACAGAAGATTCCTTGGCATAGACAGAACGTTTTCCAACATAAGGATTTGCCTTGCGGATTGATGCAAGCTGCTGTTTTACCTGTTCAAGATGAATTTTTAAGAGATCCTGATTTTTTGCATTCTGTGCAAGAACTTTTTGCTGCAACTCAGAAAGTTCAGTCTGCATTTTTTGTACGCTTTTTTTGTCCATTGGAGAAACTTCCGGGCCTGAAGCAACTGCATTGTACATTGTCTGCATTGGTTCAATTACTTTCTGCAGATTTGAAATATTTGCAACAATCTGCTGTTCAAGTTCGGCATGAGCAAAGAGTGCGTCTCCGTCTTCAAGTTCAATTTTGCCCTGCTGACATTCAAGCACGTGCAGATATTCCTGAAATTTGTTTCTCTGCTGTTCAAGAAGAGTGCGGAATCTTTTTAAAATTGCAACTCTCTCTGCAATTTCTTCCTGCGTCAACTGCATAATTTACCCCTCAATGTTCAATCCACCGGCTACATGATTGTTTGCCGGGGCGTTAGCCTGACTGTTTGCCGCCTGGTTCCAGGCTTCAGAAAGCTGCTTCATCATATTGAGTACAAAATCAAGCTTTTTCTTGTCCTTGCTGATGTTTGCAGACATCAGTTCCTGATTAAAATATATGTAAAGTGACATTAAATTTGTTGCAATCTGTCCGCCCTGCTGCATATTAAGGCTTGCCTGAAGTTCGCTTATAATGTCCTGCGTCTTCATTACATAATTGCCGAATTTTTCTATATTTTTAGCTTCAACTTTATCATTTTCATTAAAACATTCGCGCGCTGCAGTAAGATTTTTTACGGCTCCTTCGTAAAGCAGAACGACGAGTTTTCCCTGACTTGCGGTTTTTATTCCAGTGTTCTGGTACGCCGTATAAGCATTGTTCATAAATCCCATTTTTAATCCCCCATAAATGTGCTTTTTGCCTTAACAACAGTTTTTTTTAACAATTCTTCCGTTCTTCATATTTTCGGCAGTTAAAATTTTTTAATTAGTTGAATAACGCTAAATTAAACAGTTGAATATTGAATTTAAAAAATTCAAATAGTCACTCATAAAGACATAAAAATGCAGAACTTTTTACATTTCGCTATAATTTTGTTAATTTGTTGGATAGCTGAATGTTAAATAGCCGTAGCCGGGGTTCTGACACAAACGCATTCTGAGCATAGCGACAGCATGCGGCTTTGGTCAGGTTCCCGGCGAGAGGCTATTTGATTTTTTTAGAAAATGAATTTAGACAGTTTTTGCTGGTGTTTTTGACGGGCTCAACCACCACGGTCTGTTTAACCACCGCAGTTCAGTTTTTTTACAGCTTCTTTGTAATCTGTCATGTAACGATTAATGTAGGCGTAAAAATTTTTGTCGTGGTAAATGTACAAAAAATGTGTCATTTCGTGGAACACAACGTAATCCACACATTCCTGCGGAAAATTCAAAAGTTCCCAGTTAAGCGTAATTATTTTTGTTTTTGTGTTGCAGTTGCCCCACATTGAATGCATCGACCTTCCTTTTAATTCAAACTGCGGAAGCATTCCGACCTTAAAATTGGCAAGCATTTTAGCTGCAGTGTGTTCAAAAACACAGAACGCATATTTTTTCCACCGAGCAGAATAAACAAAATTGCGTCCGCTTTTTTGCCTGTCTTCCGCCGTAAAACCCGCCGCAAAAGCAAGGCTGTCTTTGTTTATAAAAAGTGAATTTTGTCTTGCATTACTAACCTTTTCAACAGTTTTTTTTATCCATTCTTTTTTTGATTCAATAAAAGACCAGATTTTTTCTTCACCCGCAAACATTGGAACAGAACAGACAACTTCTCCGTCTGCCTTTACATTCAATCGTATCGAACGGATTCTTTTTCTTACTATTTTTATTTGCAAAACAGAGCTCCGACCGCTCCAAGCACTCCGCACGAAGCAAGTGTCATAATAACGGCAGCAACAAAAACTCCGCCAATAACAGCCGCAACAGTCTTTTTAAAATTCATATCCAAAAGACTTGCAGCCAAAGTTCCAGTCCAGGCACCAGTTCCCGGCAAAGGAATTCCAATAAAAAGCAAAAGAGCCACAAAAAGTCCGCGCCCAGCCTTTTGTTCAAGTTTTTCGCCACCGTGCTTTCCTTTTATCAGAAAAAATTCACACATCCGTCCAATAAACTTTTTATCTTTTCCCCATTCAAGAAATTTTCGTGCAAAAAGATAAATAAAAGGCACAGGAATCATATTTCCAAGCATTGCAGCAAGATTTATCAAAACAACATATTTTGCAGGAACAGCCTGACCGCCTTGTAAAAAAGCCCCGGAAAAAAGCGCCACACCAACCGGAATTGCTCCGCGCAGTTCAACAAGAGGCACCATCGAAATAAAAAAAACAATCAGTAAAATTTTAAGCATATTCAGTTCCGTTATTTGATTCTGGACGGCAAAGTCCTTACAAATCAGCAGTTTTTACAGTGCGTAAATTCTAAAAACAGTTTCCGGCTGCTACGGGTTCGCTAAGCGCTCATTGGTGGCAGGCCACCAACTGTCGCCCTGCGCATCCGGCGTAGGATTATTTTTAACGCATTCAGATAAATAATAAACAAAACATACAGTTTTATAAATACACTTTTTTACAACAGTAACCACAGACTAAAAAAAGTGTTATTTTTATTACAACAAATAAGGAAAAACAAACGAGGAAACAAATGATAGAAGTTTCAAACCTTTCTAAACATTTTGGCACTTTTAAGGCTGTCGACGGAATCAGTTTTTCGATTCCAACTGGGCAGATTGTAGGCCTTTTAGGTCCAAACGGTGCCGGCAAATCTACAACAATGCGAATGATTACAGGCTTTTTAAAGCCGGATTCCGGCACAATCTTAATTGACGGAAAAAATATTGAACAGGATAGCGTTAACTGTAAACGCAAAATCGGCTACATGCCAGAAAGCGCCCCTCTCTACGGCGAAATGATTGTAGACGATTATCTCCGCTACGTTGCACAAATGCAGGGACAGAATCCAGACACAAAAGTTCCGCTTTTATGCCAGGAATGTGGCTTAAAAGAAGTTATGCACAAAAACATTTCTGACCTTAGCCGCGGTTACCGCCAGCGCGTAGGTTTAGCCCACGCCTTAATGAACGATCCTGAAATCCTAATTTTAGACGAACCAACTTCCGGCCTTGATCCAAACCAGATTGGCGAAGTCCGTTCTTTAATAAAAGAAATCGGCAAAACCAGAACAGTAATAATTTCGACCCATATTTTAGGCGAAGTTGAAATGCTCTGCGACAGAGTAATAATCATTTCCGGCGGAAAACTCGTTGCCGACAGCCCGACAAATGAACTGCGAGAACGCTACGGAACAAATGCAAGCGTTTACATTCAGGCTGGAGGCTGCACAACAGAAGAACTTTCTGCATTACTGCAAAAAATTGATTTTACCGGCGCTGTTACAGAAGAAAAAGGCGAACCGCTTTTAACAGAACAAAAAAGCGCGAGCGTCCTTGTTCAAATAAAAGAAAATAAAGAAGTTCGCCCGCAGATTGCCCGGGCAATAACAAATGCAGGTTTTAAACTGTATGAACTTTCTTTAAGACGCAACAGCTTAGAAGATATTTTCCATACACTTACAGAAGAATCTTAAATCAGGAGAATTGTAAAAAAAATGAACGATTGTAAATGTCCAAAAACAAAAAAAGCGGCTTTTGTAATTATGAGCCGCGAACTAAAATCTTATTTTTCCAGCCCGATTGCGTACATTGTAACTGGACTTTTTGTTGCTGCTAGCGGAATTTTATTTTTCAGTACATTCTTTCTGGCAAACCGTGCCGAATTAAGACAGTTTTTTTCACTTCTGCCGGTTTTACTGTCTTTTTTTATTCCTGCATTAACAATGAGAATGTTTGCAGAAGAAAAAAAATCAACTTCTCTCGAAACCCTGCTTACCTTGCCGGTTACAGTTACTGATGTTGTAACAGGCAAATTCCTGGCGGCCTTTGTTTCTGGAGCAATTCTTTTAGTGCCTTCTGTATTTTATTTAATAACCTGCTTTATTTTTGGCAGCCCGGATGCAGGTCCAATGATTGGCGAATATCTTGGTTCTTTATTTTTAATCGCCTGCTTTTGCGCTATTGGCCTGTATGCTTCGAGCACAACAAAAAATCAGATAATTGCATTTTTTATTGCTTTTGCACTTTGCATTGTACTTACATTGCTTTCTAATTTTGCAGTTTTTTTGCCGGCAGTTTTAGTGCGCCCTGTAAGCTATCTTTCGTCAACGAATCATTTTGACTCTATCTGCCGTGGAATAATCGACAGCCGCGACATTGTTTATTTTGTTTCGGTTACGGCACTTTTTTTAGTTTTAACAGTTCGTTCTATAAAAAACGGCCAGGAATAAAAAGACGCGAAGAAAAACTGAACTTTTTTTACAAAAAATCCTAGCCGGGATTGGAACCCCGAAGTTGCGGCGCAGCCGCAATGGAGCGACAAGCGGAAGGGTGAAAAGCCCGACGCGAGCAATGCCTGCGCTCCAGAACAAAAAAAACAGGAGACAAAAAAAATGAAAAAATTTATTGAATATTTAAAGAGCCCGAAAAGTGATTTTCTGCTTTTTGCCGTTGCCCTTTTGCTTTTAAACCTTGTCTGTTCAAAAGCTTTTTTCAGGATTGATTTAACCGGACCTGATTCTTACTCCCTTTCTGAATCGAGCAAAGAAGTCGTAAAAACTTTGGAAGAACCGCTTTCGGTTAAAGTTTTTTTTACAAAAAATCTGCCTTCGCCTTACAACACGATTGACCAGTATATCCGCGATCTTCTGGTTGAATACAAAGGGGCGGCAAATTCGAATTTTAGCGTTGAATTTTTTGATATGGACAAAGAAGAAAATCAGAAAATTGCGCGCAGTTACGGAGTTTCGCAGGTTCAGATTCAGGAATTAAAAAATAACGAAGTTGGTTTTAAGCAGGTCTGGATGGCTTTGACTGTAAGTTATGCGGACAGCACAGAAGTTATTGACGGTTTGAATTCCAGCGACGGTCTTGAATACACGCTTACGACAACAATGACAAAACTTATAAACACAACTTCGGCTCTTGCAGGCTTAAAAGGAAGGGCAAAACTTACTCTCTTTAAGACGCAAAAACTGGGAGAATTTAACATTAACGGTTTTAATAATCTTGAAAATTCCGTTCGTTCTGCTTACGAAAAAATGAATGCAAAAAATATGAACAGGATCGATTTTGAAGTTGTTGATCCTCCATCAGAAGAAATTCCAGAACTGACAGAAAAATACGGAATCCAGAACATAAACTGGCAGTCTCAGGACGGCGAAGGAAGTGGGGCGCTGGGGCTTGTGCTGGAATACGGCGACAACTTTCGCCTGCTGAATGTAAAAATGTCCCGCTCTTTTTTTGGAAACCTCATTACCGGCACGGACAGTCTCGAAGATGAACTTGCAGAAAACTTAAAAACTCTTGTTTCTAAACCTGACGTAATCGGTTATGTTACAGGCCACCGCGAAAACGACTACACAAACACTCAGACAGAAACTTCGAGTGCAGTTTTTAATTCGCTTATTTCCGACAAATATGAATTTAAAGATTTGAACTTAAAGGAAGAAGAAATTCCTTCTGGAATAAAAAGCATTGTAATAAACGGGGCAAAAGATAAGTTTGAAGATGCCGAACTTTATAAACTCGACCAGTTTGTATTAAAAGGCGGCAACTTAATTATTTTTGACGACCAGATTGAAGAAGTTCGTGCTCAGGGACAAATGGCGTTTTATCAGATGCCACAGTACAAAACAATCGAAAACGGATTGGATTTATTGCTTAATAAATATGGCATTGTTGTAAATAAAGACTATGTAATGGACGAAGCGTGCTATGTAAACCAGGACAAGGCTTCGGGTTCAACGCCGTTCTATTTTGCGCCGGTTTTGCAAAAGTCAAATTTAGACAAGCACAGCCCGATTACAAAAAATCTTGGCTATGTAATTATGCTGCAGAACAGTTCTATTGATGTAAGTGGAGCTCAGCAGAACAAGGATGTAAAAACAACGATTCTTGCAAAAAGTTCAAAAAACAGCTGGCTCGTAAAAGAAAACTTTTCGACAATTCCGCAGATGATTCGTAAGCCTGTAGACAAAAGCACTTTAACAAGCCAGAACCTTGCAGTTTTACTTGAAGGAAAATTTGAAAGCGCATTTGAAAAAAATCCAGCGGAAGAAAACGACGGTTCTGTAAACTTTACAAATCATTACGCAAAGAGCGTTCAAAGTGGAAAAATCTTTGTAACAGGAAGTTCAAAAATTACAACCGGTCAGGTAATGGATTCCAGCGGAAAGCAGCCTGTAGCAATGTTTGTCCGTAATGTAATTGATTACATGAACGGCGAAACTGACCTTTGCACAATGCGGACAAAAGGCTTGAGCTTAAATACACTAAAAGCAAAAAGCGGAGTAAGTGTGAATATTGCAAAATACTTTAATGAATTTGGTCTTATTGCACTTGTTGCAGTTGCGGGTCTTGCTGCCCTCTTAAAAATCAGTGCACACAAAAAGGCAATTCATGCAAAATACAATCCAAACGACAGCCGGGAGATGTAACAAAAATGAAAACACGAAAACTTATTTTAAGTGCAGCAATTGCAGTTCTTGCTGTAATTTATGCAATTCAACTTGTGCTGACAAATCGTTCGCCAGTAAAGACATTTAATTTAAAAGAAAATATTGATTCAATTACGATAGAAACAAACGGTCAGACAGTTTTGCTCTCGCAGGAAGGCGGTTTATGGTACGTTGCAACAGAAAATGGAATTCAAAAATCTGCCGGCGATGACAAAAAGATAGAAGAACTTGCTTCTGCAATAAAATCAATAAAAAAACTTTCAACCGTAAGCCATTCAAATGCACAAAGTGAACTTGAACGTTATGGTTTTGCAGACGTTACAACAATCAACGTAACAGCCACAAAAAACGGAAAAACTGTCCGCACAATAAAAATCGGCAAAAATGCAAACGGTTCGGCAAATGCTTTTATTCAATTGGACAACAGTTCAGAAACTTTGCTTGCAAGTGGAAGCCTGCGCTCTGTTTTTGATGTAACTGCAGAAGATTTAATAACAAAAAATGAATCTTCGCAGACAGAAACTGACAAAAACACAGAACAGGCAAATTAAAATTTTGAACTTAAAGCAGAATTTTTAATTTAGAAGCGAGACATTCATAATGAACCTTGCTTATATTGCCAAAAAGTTCGCCGTCGGTGTGGCTGATTGTATTTTCAGAATTAAAAACATCGGCGGTTTTTGCGTCGCGCATAAAAAAGCCTTTTATTAAATTCTGCCTTGCTGCAAGCAAAAAAGGAAAAGCCAAAAAACACTTCCACTTTGGAATGCGCGCCGCAAGAGTAAACGAAAGTTTTCCGTCGTGGGCACTTGCCTTTGGTGCCATTGGAACGCCTCCGCCTTCACACGGAAAATTCATTGCTGCCAAAAAAATTGTTCTGTCAAATTCCTGCAAAGGTCCGCCGTCAAAACTAATCTTAAAAGTTGAAGTTTTCATTGTAAAAAGAGTTTTTATTGTCATAATTGCATAACTCAGGGAATTTAAATGCAATTTATTCATTACGACTTTTATTTTAGATTTGTTGATTCCAGTTCCAACGATTGCATTAAGCCCGTAGCCAGAAGAAATTCCAAAAATTCTTCTTCTTCCACCAGATTCTACTAAACCTAAATCGATTGTCTTTGTTCCAGTTGAATTTAAAATCTGTTCAACAACAAGTTCAGGATTTTTTAGCGGAATTCCAAGCCCACGGCTAAAATCATTGCCAGATCCGGTTGGAATTACCATAAACTTTATCCGCTCAAAACTGCGGATTCCATTTAACACTTCGTTTATTGTTCCGTCGCCACCGACAACAATCAGGCGAATGTCGTCTTCTTCTTTTTCACTGATCTGTTCTGCCAAAACGGCCGCATAACCTTTTGTCTGCGGAACAAATTTTTCGTACTTTATTCCACGTTCATCTAAAATTTTTTGTACGCGATTCCAGACATTTACAGCCTGCCCCGAACCGCCGTGTTCATTTACGATAAAATAATACATAAGTTCTGTTTATAATTCCTCAATTTGTTTTAACCATAAATCTGCATAAGCGTCACTTGGCATTCTCCAGTCTCCGCGTGGAGAAAGGCTTACAGTACCAACTTTTACTCCGTCCGGCATACACGAACGCTTAAACTGCTGACTAAAAAATCTTTTATAAAAAATCTTAAGTGTGTTTTTAATTGCTTCATCGCTAAATTCTTCAAGATTTTCCTGCTTTATTGCGACCTTTGCTAAAAAATAAATCTTTTTTGGACTGAATCCGTTACGCACACAATTAAAAAGGAAAAAATCCTGCAGAATATACGAGCCAACAGTGTTTTCTGTTTTTTGAGCAATGTTTCCGTCTTTGTCTGGTGGCAAAAGTTCAGGACTTACAGGAGTGTCAAGAATGTCTAAAAGCACATCTTTTAGTTTTTTGCTAATGTCTTCCCTGGATGCATAAACCAGCACTAAGTAACGTACGAGCGTTTTTGGAATTGAATTATTTACGCCATAATTGCTCATCTGATCGCCGTTGTAAGTACACCAGCCAAGAGCAAGTTCGGACAGATCGCCGGTTCCAATTAAAATTGCGTTGTGCATGTTTGCATAATCAAAAAGAACCTGAGTACGTTCGCGGGCCTGTGCGTTTTCGTAAGTAACATCGTAAAGATCAAGCGGATGCGACAAATCCTTTAAATGAACGGTTGCAGCTTCTTTTATTGGAATTTCAACCAGAGTTGCCCCGGAATTTATTACCAGTGCTTTTGCATTTTCGTAAGTGCGGTCGGTTGTTCCAAATCCTGGCATTGTAATACCAATAATTCCTTTTCTGTCTAATTTTAAATAATCAAAAGTCCGGCAGGCAACTATAAATGCCAAAGTTGAATCCAGGCCTCCAGAAATTCCTATTACAACTTTTTCCACACCAATAGAAAGAATTCTTCTGGCAAGGCCTTCTCTTTGAATATTTGAAATATCTAAACAATTATTTACCAGAAAATCAGTATCGCTCGGCACAAAAGGATGTCCGTTAACTTTGCGCACAAGGTTAAAATCTGACAAATCCAATGGTTCAACACAAGCTTCTCTTGTTTCTTTTAAGCCAAAATTACGACCACCAATTACATTCTTTTGACTAAACGTTTCGGTGTGCATGCGTTCATGATTGAGTTTTTCTATATCGATGTCGGCATGACAAAAAGCAGGATCGCTAAATGGTTGTATTTCGCCCAAAATTGTTCCGTTTTCTGCAATCATTGAATGTCCGGAAAAAACAAGATCCTGGGAGGATTCCATTGTTCCGGCATTTGCATAAATATAGGCACAAATATTTTTTGCGCTTGTCATTTTTACAAGATTTTTTCTGTATTCTTTTTTTCCAATAACTTCATTACCAGCAGAAAGATTTACAATTACATTTGCTCCTTCCAGTGCAAAAGCTGTAGAAGGCGAAAGCGGAACCCAGGCATCTTCGCAGATTTCGCAGCCAACAACGGCGCCTGTAAACACTCCGCCAGAATAAAGTTTTACACAACCGCCAACAGGCCATTTAAAAAGATTATCTTCGCCGTCGTAAGGAGTGAACCAGCGTTTTTCGTAGAATTCTCCGTAATTTGGAATAAATCTCTTTGGATAAATTAAAACTGTTTTTGCATCATTGAGCATTGCAGCAACGTTGTATAAAGCACCGTTACTTCCACGCAAAGGAAGTCCAACAAAAACCACAAGCCCTTTTGTATAAGGAAGAATTTTTTCAATCGCTTTTTCTGCACTTTCAAGCAGAATGTTTTGCCCAAAAAGATCTCCGCAAGTGTAACCTGTAATACAAAGTTCAGGAAAAACTACTAATTGAATTTTTTGTTTTTTTAATTCGACTAATGATTCACAGATTGTTTTAACATTTTCTTCAACATCGCCAAGATCTAGCGGCGGACAAACAGCAGCAACACGCAAAAAACCAAAATTATTCATATAAAAATCCTAGCGCGTATTATAGCAGAATTTGCACACATAAGCGAAAAAAATTATTATATTCTATCCTTAGGTGCAAAGCAGAAAAAAAAATTATATTCCAGCGCACCAGAAAAAAACGGAGATTCCAATGGAAGAACTCAATACAGAAAATACTCAAAATTCAACACAGGAAACACAAAAACCTGAATTAAAAAAAGATATGCTCGTAAGCACTCTGGTTGCTTTTTATCCTGAACTTACAGAACCTTTAATGATGCTCGGAATGCACTGCATAAGCTGTTTTGCTTCGCAAATGGAAACTTTGGAAGAAGCAGCAATGGTACACGGCTTAAATCCTGACGAAATAATTGAAGAACTTAAGGATTTTTTGCATCAGTCAAAAGTACAATCCGCTGAATAAAATTACTGTCTCAAAAGGGCAAATTTAAAAAGTACGGTATTGTACAAATACCCCCCCCATTTTATATAAAACGTGTTATATCCTTTAGATAACAAAAAAAATCTGGAGGATATTTTTATGAAAAAAATGTTTAAAGTAATTGCAACAATAGCTGCAATTCTTTCTATGGCAAACTTTGTTGCCTGCAAAAGCGATGATGACGACGGCGACGACACAGTAGCCGTAACTTCTGTATCACTTGACAAAACAACAGTAAATGTAAAAGTTGGCGAGAGTGCAACCTTAATAGCAACAGTTACACCAGATAATGCAACAGATAAAACTGTAAGCTGGACAAGCTCAGATACATCTGTAGCAACAGTAAAAGACGGTACAGTTACAGGCGTAAAAGCAGGAAGCGCAATAATTACAGCTACAGCTGGTGAAGAAAGTGCAAGCGCAGCAGTTACAGTAACAGCAGCAGACAGCACTGACACTTCTGGAGGAGACAGCACAGATAGCGGAAGCACAGGTTCTGGAGAAACAGACACTTCTGGTGGAGACAGCAGTGGCAGTACAGAAACTGAAACAACGACATCAAAAACATCTACAATTGCTTATGATGGCTCTGCAGAAGAAAACGTTCCTGCAGAAAGTGGTGACACTGGAGTATTTGCAAGTGTACAGCCAGACCTTGCAGGCGCTGGAGTTGTAGACGGCTACAATCTTGACAACGGATATCCAAAATACGGTTCTCAAACTTATACTGGAGATGACAACAATAAAAATACTTCTTCGGGTATACTTATTGTATCAAGTCTACAAGACGGAACGACAAAAGTAAATTTTGAAGCAGACACAGTTATGGCATATGCAACTTATAAGTTCACACTCTCTGCAAAATCTGAGGTAGAAGCTAGTGTAAAAGCATTTAACACGCAAAGTTCAGCCCTTGCTGGAAAAATTGAAATCCTTGATAGTTCAGAAACTGTAAAAGTAACAAAAACTGGTTCAGGCTCAAAATCTGCAAATGATGTAACAGCAGATTCTACGGAACTTGACGCAGGTGAATACACACTTAAATTTAGTTGGGTTATGACAAAAACTGCAACTCTTAAAAAAGTAAACTGCGGTATTTCAGGTTTCTCTATTAAGGCAACAACAAAATAAAATGTGTAAATAGTTGATTTAATAACTATCATCTAACCCCACAAAAATTCCAGCCCGTCTGCATTAAAAAAGTTTTCCCCCAAGAAAACAAAAATTGCAGGCGGGCTTTTTTGTCTGTAACTAATTTTCTACTAAAAGATTTTCTTGAATATAAACTTTTTTGCTCAGGAGATTTTTATGCAAAAAGAAAATTCAATTTTACAAAAAATTTTACCTTTACTGTCGTGCACAGTTTTGCTTTTTTCAGGCTGCAATTTTGACGACAGTTCAACCACTAATTCTTCATCAGAAAGTTCAACAACCACCACTTCATCAACCGTAACAACAGAAATTACAGATTATAATTCTTCAACAGAAATGGACATTTCTTCCTGGTCAAATTCATATTCTCCAAATACTTCCAGCCGCGACATAATTTCAGACGCTTCTAGTTACGAAAACGTAAGTTTTGACGGCACAATTTACATAAACTTAAGCACACTTCAGGCTTCTATAGACAATTCAACCTGGACAAGCCTTACAAACAACGGCGAAACTGACACAACAACCTTAACTCTCGGCGAAAAAACAATATCAGCAAACATTGCAGACAACGTTCTTTACATAGATTCTTCAGACTACAAATCAAACTTAAAATTCGACATTACAGGCACAGCAGCAACAGGGGCGCTCAACATAAGTTCTTACAAAAAAGGCACAATCGCACTCTACCTGCACGACGCAGTAATTACTTCCAGCGGAAACTACCCTTGCATTAACGTAGACGCAAAATCCACAGTTTACCTGCAATTAGAAGGCACAAACTCTCTTACAGACGGTCGCACTTACGGAATCGGCTACAGCGAAGAAGAAGGCACCGAGTATTACACAAGTTCATTTACCGGCACACAAGAAGACGACGCAGAACTCACTGCAAAATGGGCAAAAGGCGCTGACACAAAAGGCACACTGTACACAAAAGGCGCACTCCTAATCGGAGGAAGCGGCTCCCTGACAGTAACAGAAGGCTATAAACACGGAATTTATTCAAAAGACTACATCCGCATCTTTGAAGGAACTTTAACCGTAAACACAA
This sequence comes from Parabacteroides distasonis, assembly GCA_963659855.1. Classification (GTDB taxonomy): domain Bacteria; phylum Spirochaetota; class Spirochaetia; order Treponematales; family Treponemataceae; genus Treponema_D. The sequence continues at coordinate 41,970 of CAVKVK010000007.1, forward strand.
GCGGCCGCAATGCGCTCCAGAGTGTAAACGGCTTTGTAATGGACGACGGCACAATTACAATCAGCGGAACTGGCACAAACACAAACAATCAGAGCCGCGGAATCATTGTTGAAGGCGCAGAAGACGAAGATTACGCTGGCGAAGGATTTATCGTAATAAACGGCGGAACAATTACTTCAACCACAGTCGGCAAGGGAATGTCTGCAAAATGGGATTACGAAGACGACGCAGAAACAGACGAAACAACCGACGATCCTTATCCTTACATTTTAATAACAGGTGGTAGCATCAGCATAACAACAACAGGCACACCAATCGAAGAAACATCGTCAACAACAACATTTACAGACGCTAACGGCGTAAGCACAACAGAAACAATAAAACTAAGCCCGGAAGGAATCGAAGGCAAACAGGCAGTCTTTATTTCCGGTGGAATTATAAACTTAAACTGCACCGACGACTGCATAAACGCAAGCCGCAGCGACTCAAACTACGAAGGACAGATTTTTATTTCCGGCGGAAACATTTACGCATATTCTTCTGGCAACGACGCAATCGACTCAAACGGCACACTCACAATTTCGGGCGGTGTAATCGTTGCCTTAACTTCAACCACCCCAGAATGCGCATTTGACTGCGACGAAAACACATTTGCAGTTACCGGCGGACTTTTAGTCGGCGTGGGAACAGGCAATTATTCAAAACCAACTTCAGATTCCTGCACACAAAGCACAGTTGTTCTTTCTGGCAATTATTTTGGCGCAGGTTCAACAACATTTGCACTCGAGGACGCAGACTCAAAGCCAGTCTTTGCATTTACCTTGCCTTCAATTTTTGGCACAACAGCCAGTTCTTCTTACGTAATGATTTTCTCTTCTCCAGACATAAAAACCGGCACAACTTACAAAGCCGTAAAAAACGTAACAGCCTCAGGCGGAACCACTTTTAACAATCTCTTTGTCGACCTTCCTTCAGTTTCCGGCGGAACTACAACTTTAAGCGGCATTTCAACAAGCTCTTCAGACTATGTTTCCATAAAAGTAAGCAGTTCAGGCTCAGGAACAACAAAACCAGGTTCAGGCACAACTCCTGGCGGAAGATAATTTTTTGGGCGTTACCTGCCGTCCGGCAGGCCGGGCTTTTCGCAGTTCCGCGACTTGCGCGCTCCATTCCTCCGCTTACGCTACGGAACCGCTTCGCGGCTGCTGCAATCCCTAACGCGCTTACGCTACACTAAACCAGTCTTCAACCTTCAAAAATGAACGCTCAGACGCTTCTTTAAAATCTGTCACATTGTGAGTTACTAAAACCATTCCATTTGCAATTGCCGTTGCTGCAATCTGCGAATCAATATAAGGCAAAGTTTTTCCGTCCTGTTCACTTCTAGCACAAAGCTGACCGCAAATTTCAGCAGCAAAACCATCATACGGAATAATTTCAAACGCTTCCCTGAATTCTTCAAGGCATTTTTTTATATAATCTTTTCTTTTTCCTTCCGGTATTTTTGTAACACCAAAAATAAGTTCCTGCCACGTTATTGCAGAAATTGCACACAATTCTTTTCTTCGTTCGTATGTTTCAATTACTTTTGAATCTGGGTTTTTACGAGAAAATTCCGAAACAATGTTTGTATCGAGCAAATAAACTTTTTTCATTTTTCTTCCAGATTTTTAGTCTTTAAAAATAACTCTGTCTGCTTCAGGACATTCTTTTTCTCTCAAAGGAATTCTTTCATCATTTATAACATCACAGTATTCAGCCTTTAACTTTGCAAGCCTTTCAATTAAAGACGGTTTTTCTTCCATTTTTTCGTATTCTTCATAGCTTACAATCACGGCAACAGGTTTATCGTAGCGTGTAAGTTCAACAGCTTCCCCGCTTTCTGCAATTTTTACAAAACCCGAAAGATTATTTCTCGCCTCATAAATCGAAGTTCTACACATAATCAATTCCTCCGTGTTATAAAAAAACTAACATGCGCCAATAATATAGTCAACATTTAAAATCTTAGCCAGCATTTTTTTTAGCAAAAAAATTTCGCCACATTAAAACGTCCTACATGCGTTTTTAGCAACGGGAATAAAAAAGATTTACAGATTTTTTTCGAGACGGCAGGTAAGATTTTCGGATTTAGTTTTAAAATTAAGAGTATAGACAGAAGGCAAAATTTCATTTTGCGGAAGAGGAACATACAAAACTTTTTGTTTGCTTAAAACCCACGAAAAATAATCAGAATTCAATTTTTCTAGCTTTGTATTTGCAGGCTGATTTTCATTTTTATCAGTTTGAAAATTTCCAACAAAGCCAGAAGAATTTTTTACTGCTTTTAAAACATTTTTTTCGTCTTGCGCAACCAAAAAGTCTGCATCTGTAATTCCGGCAACGCAATACCAGACTCTTGGCAACGGAAGAATAAG
>CAVKVK010000007.1:44396-49420 GCA_963659855.1 Parabacteroides distasonis
TTTTCCGGCAACACATAAACTTCAATTACGATTTTTTTATTATTTATTTCTTCAACATAAAAAGAATTTTCGCCAATTATTACAGATTCCTTATTCAGCGTAACACTTGTGTTTTCTGGCAATGAACCAAACCGTCCGTAAAGAATAATTCCTGTCCAGGCACAAATAAAAACATAAAATGCAAAACAAAGAGGCAAAACAATTTTCCAAAAAACCGAACTCAAAAAAGCTGCAGCAAAAACACCGCAAAAAAACAGCCATCCGCTTTTAAAAAACAAAAACTGCGAAAAAATGTCTTTTATAAACGCATATGCAAAAAAAGCAATCGCAAGACTAAAAAAAAGAAAAACTACAGTTATCCGTTGTTTTAAATATTTTTTTTTGAATGCAATTCCAGAAATAATGCAAAGCAGGTTGCCAAAAATTCCGCCTGCACACAGACTAAAAACTGCAAAACAAAGAGAACCAGAAAAACTCATTGAGGATAAGCCTTAAAATCCTGAACCGTGTTTATTGCAGATTCAACTTTATATTCAGGAAGTTCAGCACGAGTAATTGTAAGCGCACGTTCAACAATTGCCGACGAATCTGCAACTCCATGCAAAATAACTTTTCCGTCGCGGGCACTTGCATGCAAAAAGTTTATGTTAAGACCGTATTCAAGAATAAGCATATTTACAATTCGCTGGCAAACAAGCAATTCTTCAACGCGAGCCATACCAATTTCTTCTTTTTTAGAAGAAATACTTTCGCGTACAATTGTTGCAATCATTTCTGCAGCAACTTCAACATCAATTAAACTTGTATTTATAACCGCATGAGTAATTGTCGGATCGTCAACCTGGCAATTAAAAAAGCTTTTTAAAAATCCTTTCTTTTGTTTGTCTGCAAGATTGATTTTTTTGATTGCAGTTTTGTCATCAATTCCAAGACGTTCTTTTAAACGACAAATTCTATCTAATTCGTTGGCAATAATTCTAAAACCAAAGTGATTTTTTACATCATTCAAAATAATCGAAGAACCACGACCAACAATTACACAATTATTCTGGCTGGCAGCTTCTAAAACGGCAGTCTGCAAGTAATCAAGATATTCATCGCGGTCTTTTGCAAGCGAAGCAAAAAATCCAGGCATTTTTTCGTCATATTTATGTAATTTTTCTTTAGGAAAGCCAAGGGCAACAATTTTTTCTTCAAGAATCTGACGACTAACATAATTGTAGCCAAGTTTTTGTGCCACAAGCGAACTAACGTCGTCCCCAAAAGATGCTAACTGCCTTGAAAAAGTTACGATTGCCATATCGTCCCCCTCAAAAATATTTCAATTTTCTTTCCTTTCTATATAATATAAATAAATCAACGGCAAGTCAAAGAAACACTCCGCGCTTACTAAAAAAAATTCAATCTTAAAACAAAAAGTCAGGCAGGGAACAACAAAATGAAACAAAAATTCAACGATTCTCAACTTGAATGGAAGTCTGGTAACAAAGAAGTTCTATTAAAAACACCAATTGCAACAATATGCCAGACAGCTTCTACTGCATGCGACGGCAGACAGCAGAATTTTATTTCAATTGACTCAAGAGACTGGGTTGCAGTAATTCCTGTAAAAGGCGAAAATTTTATAATGGTAAAACAGTGGCGCCACGGCGAAAATAATTTAAGCATAGAATTTCCTGGTGGAGTAATTGACGCCGGCGAATCTCCGCTGGAAGGCGCAGTCCGCGAATTAAAAGAAGAAACCGGCTGCATCGCAGGTAAAATGCTTTATCTTGGCAAAGTAAATCCAAATCCTGCATTTATGACAAATCATTTTCACGTTTTTGCAGCCTTCGATTTAACAGAAACAAATGTTCAGACGCTCGACGATGACGAATATTTAAATTATTTTGAATTATCTCAATCAGAAGTTTATAAAAAAATGGGAACAGGCGAGTTTCCGCATGCTTTAATGTGCTGTGCCTTAATGATGTTCCGGCAGGCAAAAGATGAAGGAATTTTTTAGCAAAATTAAAAAAAAATGGCTGGTTGAACCTGCCGCTTTATTTCGACAAATTCAACCAGCGCCATATTTTTAGCTTATTAGATTAGCAATTGTCTGCTTAGTTATTTGCAGAATAACCGTCATATTTTTTTGCAGGAGAATAAACTCCTTCGCGATATTCACCTGTAATGCTCGGAATTTCCATTTTCATTCCTGGCATAATCAGGTTTGGATCGTTTGGTTTTGGCATATTTGATTTATTTGCCTGGTAAAGATTTTCCCAAAGCAAAGGATTATTGTAAACATACGGACGACCAGAAATATTCCAGTAACAGTCTTTTGTTTCTGCCCACGGACGAACAACATAATACTGTGGAAGTGGCGTAATTTCTTTAATATCTGCAAGAGATTCAACTACCTGCTTTGCATAGGCAACGGCTGTTGTGTAATCTTCTGCCTTGTAAGCATCGTCTGCACTTGCATAAGCTTTTTGCGCAGCAGAATAAGCCATAGGAAAGTTTCTGTCCGCACTGATTGATTTTGCATAATCAAGTCGTTTTGAAGCATTCTTCATTGCAGAATCCGCTTCTGACTTTGCAAGCATTTTCTGGATATAAGCCTGAGACAAGGCTGCATTTTCTTCTGCCTTTTTTGCATAGTCTTCTGCAAGAACATAGTCACCACAATCAAGCGCATTCTGAGCTTTTTTTGTATATTCGTTTGCAAGTTTCTGATATGTATTGTTTTTATAACTTACTGCAAAAATAAAAGATGCAGAAAGAACTGTCAGTGCAAGTGTAACCAACTTTTTCATTACTGAGCCTCCGTATCATTTGCAGCGTTTGCCGATTCTGCGCTGTCAGCTGATTCAACAGCATTTGCAGCTTCCTGAACAACAGAATTAACTGCATCTTCTGCAGCGATTGCTGTTTCTGCAACTTTTTCTGCTGTTTTTGCTGTAACTCCAGATTCAACATCAATAACAGCTTCGTCTGGATTTGCAAGGCTGTCTTCTTCAAGGAGAACTGCGTCTTCTGCTTCAATTCCGGCAACTTCGCCTTCAAGTGGAGCAATTGAATCTGCTTCAACTGCATAATTTTCTGAATCAGCAACTTTCTGTTTTGCAGCATCAATTAAAGCCTGGGCTGCAGCACGTTTTTCTTTTATTTCTTCATAAAGTGAATTAAATGCTTCTTTCGCTTCCTTGTAGCCTTTAAATGCGCCTTCAATGTTTGTAGTTACATAAGAAGAATCTGCCTTTTTAAAAGTTTCAGAAGCCTTTGTGTACTGTTCTTTTTTTGCAACGCCTGCTTTTACGCTGTCAGCATTCTTTTTAGCTTCGAGAGCGCCCTGACGTTCGCGGGCTGCATTTGCTTTTAAGCCTTTATTTACAACATCGCTATAAGCATTTAAAGCTTCGTTTGCCTTTGCAAGAAGATCGGCGCCGCTTGTTTCTGACGGAAGAGCAGAATATTCTTCAAGAGCTTTCTGTCCTGCTTCGTAAGAAGATTTGTTTTCGTCGGCAAGTGAAAGTTCATCAGCCTTTTCTTTTAACGCCTTAGCCTGGCTGGCAGCAGCAAGTGACTGATAACGTTCTGTCAGATCTTTTATTTCTGCTGAATAATCTTTAGAAGAATCTGTTTCTACGTTGTTTTTTACAACTGTGTATTTTTCTTCTGTTGCAGCAAAATTTGAAGAAAAATACTTTTCAGCGCCACTGGCAATTGCGTTTTCGCGAGCAGCGTCTGTTAATGCCAGAAGAGTTTTATTTGCTGTTGAATAATCAACCGCCTGAACAACTTCCTCTTTTACTTCTTCCTTTATTTCTTCTTTTGTATCTTCAACAACATCCTTAACCTCTGGTTCTGCAACTGGAGTTGAACCACAGGAAACAGCAAAAAGAACTGTTAAGACACAAGAAAGTGTCAGAATTACTTTTTTCATTATTCCTCCCATAATTTTTTACATAATAAGAATTTATAAGTGAATTATAATTAAGAAATCGGCATGTTACAACATTGAATAAAGCAAAATATTTTTTTACTGCAAAACTGGATATTTGCTATTATAATTTCTGTAAAATCTCTAAGTTTTAAGGTGGAATTTATGGCAGAAGACTTTTCGTTTGACATTACAGAATCGCTCGGAATTATTTCAACTTCAAAAGCAGGCTGGACAACTGAACTCAACAAAGTAAGCTGGAACAAAAAACCTGCAAAATACGATCTGCGTCCATGGGCACCTCAGCACGAAAAAATGGGCAAAGGCCTTACACTCACAACAGAAGAACTTATTGAATTAAAAAATCTTCTGAACAAAATCGAAATAAACTAAAATATGCACTGCGCCGGTTAAAATTCAGCTTTTTTTAGTGCGCAGTCAACCAAACTGGCAGGTCACTTTTATTTTTGCCAGGCATTTTTAATTTTCGTATTCTGAACAGTATGCTCCGTTCTTTATTATTATTTCGTAAAGCATTAACTGCAGTTGCGTATCCTGAAAAGCTGTTCCCAACGAGCGAATGTCAATATCAGTTTTGCAAAGCAAGGCAATAATTGCCGTAACCTGTCCTGCGCTCCAGATTCTTGCCGCTGCCGAATATTGAGTACGCGCAGTTTTTGAAGTAAATCCGTTCTTTTTTAAGTCTGCTTCAGTTGCCTGATTTTTTGAATTAAGATTCTGCCATAATGCAAGTTTTCGAAAACAATACAAAAGCCCCGCAATAATTACGATCGCTTCGCTGTCTTTTTTCGAAAGCCTGATTTTCTGCAAAATTGCAAGACAATTTTCGAACCTTTTTACATTTGTTGAATTTTCAACCATCGCCCCAAAAAGCGTAAAAGCAGATTCTTCACGGTTGTGTGCAAGAACTTTTTCAACATCATCTGCCGAAACAACATGACCTGGCTCAAAACAAAAGAAAAACCGACTGCATTCATCGCGCAAAGCCTGGGTATTATTTTCTACCATTTCCAAAATGGAAGCAGCCGCTTCGCTATCAAGACCTAAACCGTTTTTCTTAAAAAATGAATAAAGCCAC
>CAVKVK010000008.1:0-48708 GCA_963659855.1 Parabacteroides distasonis
GTGTGCGAAGCCTTATAAAGACGGAGAGTATATTCATTTTCAAGTAAATGCATTCCTGCATCTTCAAGATTTTCTAAGGCAAGTTTTATCTGATTTACATTTTCGATTAAATCATTTGAATTTTCTTCTGCCATGGCGAGCGACAAAAGCGTAAATAAAAAACCTGCAATGCTGCCACGGCGGGTTCTGTATAAAAGATTAAGCTGTTTTTGAATTTTAAATCTGTTAATCTGGCTGCTGAAAAAAGAAGTTGCAGCGTCTTCTATTCCGTGTGCTTCGTCAAAAATTATACGTTTATAAGGCGGAAGAACTGCTGCGTCTTCAAAACCTGCACCTTCGAGCCTGGATTCTATATCCGCAAACAAAAGATGATGGTTTACAACAAGAATATTTGCATCGGCGGATTCTTTTCTTACTTTCATTACAAAACATTTTTCACGATGCGGACACTTCATTCCCATGCAGGCGTCGGCTTCTGAATTTACTTTCTGCCAGATGTTTTCCGGTGGCATAAAAGAAAGGTCACTGCGGCTGCCTGTAGGACTTGTTTTTGACCATTCAAAAATTTTATCAAATGTTTCCTGTTCTTCGTTAAATAAATCGCGCTCTTTTCCAGTTTCTTCAAGGCGGCGCAAACAAAGGAAGTTCTGGCGCCCCTTTACCAAAACAGCTTTTACTTTTTTATTTATGATTTTTTCTGCAAGAGGAATATCTTTTTCAATCAATTGCTGCTGCAAATTTATAGTTCCGGTAGAAACAATTACGCGTTCTTTATTTTCCAGCGCCCAGAACATTGAAGGAATTAAATACGAAAACGATTTTCCAACTCCGGTTCCTGCTTCAAAAACACCGATTTTATTTTGATTAAAAACTCTGGTAATTTTTTTTACAAGTTCAAGCTGAACTAATCTTTCTTCGTAATTTTGTGAAGATTTTGCAAACGGACCGTCTTTTGAAAGATAAAAAGAAATTTCTTCTTCCTTAAATTTTTTTATAACTCTCGGAAGAATCGGCTCCATTACAACATAAACTTCAGAAACAGAATTATTTATAATGTAAAATCCCTGGGCATTTTCTGAACAATCTGAAGCAACTGACAAATCAGCGTCTGAAGGAGAAAGGTTTCCGGAAGGATGATTATGAATTAAGACATTTGATTTTCGGGCCTGTGAATAATTAACAGGAACAGTATTTACAGAACCTCTGGCCGCAGCAACTACGGAAACAACCACTCCACTTTCGTTTATCGTGCCTGCAAAAAAAACTTCATTTCCGCCAGCATTTTTTATCTGTTCCCTCATTTCCCGTCTGGCATTTTCCGAAAAGCGTCTGTTAATTTCCACAAAAATCTCCGAGCAAACTATATCAAATTAAGCCATGAATTTTAAGAAGGGCAAAAAAAAACCTTGCAACTTTACGTTACAAGGTTTTTACATCTCCTAGCAGAATTGAACTGCTGTTGTCGGGATGAAAACCCGATGTCCTAACCACTAGACGAAGGAGACATACCAGCTGTTCGTCAGCTGACTTTGATATATTAACAAATAGTAAAAACTTGGTCAACACCTAAATTCAAAATTTCTTAAAAAAATTGATTTTTTTTATTTTTTTTACATTCCAATATCAAGTTTTTTCAAAAGTTTTTCTTTTAAGAGTTTTTCATCTACTAAATCCAGTCCCATTGCTTCGGCTGCCGACAAATCTTCAAGGGCTTTTCCGTCTTCACCCATTTTAGAATAAGCAACGGCACGTCTATACCTTGCATGAGACTGAAATTCATTAATTTCGAGAGAATCCGAAAATGCTTCAACTGCCTTTTCGTATTGATGCAAAACCGTATAAACAATTCCAATGTAATACAAAGAACGAAATCCATTTGGATCATAATTAACACTAGACTGAAAATCTTTTAATGCATTTTCGTAAGAATTTGAAGCAAAATAAGCCATTCCTCTGTGCTTAAAAACTACAGAAAGAACCATATCTGCCGGCACAGGCTTTGATTCAAGAATCTGAGTGTAAATCGTTATTGCCTTTTGAATTTCGCCACTATTATGAGCATGAATTGCTTCGAGCAAAAGATCATCTATTGTTCCGTGAATAAAATTATTTGCCTTGCCAATTTCCAAAGTGTCAGATTTAAATTTTGACTTTTCTTCTTCCGTAAATTCTGATGTAGTTTCGTCAACTTTTTCGTAAAAAGACTCACGCCGTTCAGAAGTTTCCTGCTGAAGTTTTTTCTGATAATCGCGGATTTCCTGAAAAATTGTATCTGCAAGACTAAGACTGGCATTGATTGAAGCCAGTTTACGGCGCAAGGGCATATCAAAAGGAGAAAATTCTGTTTTATAAATTAATTCGTGTTCTACTTCCGCCCAGGCATCCTGCAGAATTGTTCTTATTTGAATTTCACAAACAAGACCTTTAGGAATTTCTATTTCACTTTTTTCTGGAAGACATTCATGAGGAATTGAAATTAAAACATGAATTGATTCATAACCAAATTCCCTAAAATTGTCGCCACTGCCCTTGTATTCAACTTCTTTTACCGTAAAATTTTTGCGAATCTGCTGTTCAACATTATGAAGATCTTCAATAAAAGCGCAGACAATTCTGATTCCCATCATATCTGTAAGGTCTACGAGTTTTCCACGCATAGAAAATTCTTCAGCTTTTAAACGCAGAATTTTTCGATAATATGAATTAAAGGATTTTATTCTTGATTTATAAGTTGGAGTTGAAGCAAGTTTTATAGTTTTTTTTAACTTTTCTTCAATTTTCTGCATTATTTCCAGCAGAACAGGATTATAAGATTCATAAATTTTTCTGATTTCGTCTTTATGTGGAATTGAAATAGTAATTTTGCTCATAATAAAATTTTATCATCAAAACACAAAATCACAAACTTTATTTTTAACGATAACAAAGTTTTTCTTTTAGAAAGAAGAAAGGGACATAAAAAAAACCGTCCGAAGTTTTCGGACGGTTTCCAGAAGTTTCCTTAATAAGAAAACTTATTTTGCATCAGCTGCCTGACCACCATTAGACTGAGCATTAGAAGAAGAGTTTTCATCAAGAGAAGATGAGAATGATTCTTCTGTAGCCATCTTAGACTTTTCGAGGTAGCGGTTAACCTGCTTGTTACCAAAGCGGCTCATTTCAAGATTCTGACGAGCAGATTCTTTCTTTGTTACGATTCCCCAAAGGTCTTCGTCAGCAATGTCGCGTTCTGATGTAAGTTCAGCTTTGTCGTAGATGATTTTTACGTCTTTGAAATAACCGATAAAGTCGTTTCCAACGTGTGAAGCATCACGAGTAATCTGGAATCCAGCAAACTTAACAAATGGAAGTCCACGTGGATAGATTGGGTATACGCGAATTTCGCGGGTACGTACTTCTGAAATATAATCCGGGTTGTTCCAGGTAAGAGTTTTCCAACCGTCAAATCCAAGGTAACCCATGAAATAACGGCGAGTTACACCGTCTGTGTCTCCAAGAAGAACATAAAGACCGTGTGGGAAATTCATACCCATTGTTGTAACTGCGATTGATTTTATTGTTCCGACATTTTTTACAACACCGTAAGCAGGAGTATCATCGCTGTCTGCTTCGAACAATGTACGGCCAGATGCTTTTTCTTCGTCAGTCTGTGGCTGGCGGTTTCCGTTTTCATCTGCTGTAGAAAGTGGTTCATAAGCAGGAATTTCGAATGGTGGAACAATTTTTGCATTTGCATTATATGCTCCAGAAGGGAATACAATACGTACGCCCATTACATTTTTTCCAGCAAATGGAACTTTTGCACTGTCGCGAACAGGTGCAGGTACTACCTGAGAGTTTGCAAGAGCACCAACAGTCTGTGCAGAACTGTTGAGTAATACTTCCCAGTCACCGAGGTACAGAGATGTTTTCATAAGATCTTTCTGATCCTGGTCAAATGACGCACCAGCTGCAACGCCATAATCCATGATTGTACGGCTGTTTTCAGGGATTTCAACATCACTGTCCTGAGCCTTGATAGTAATATCAGCATCCAGTGTTGTGAAATCGATAAGTGTTGATTCCTTTGCAAATACAGATGCACCCAAAAGCATCATTCCTGCAACGGATAAAACGAAAGTTTTCTTCATTCGAAGCTCCTTATATTCGATTGATGTAGCCTTGTTATTCTACAATTATTCTATAATGGTTTTCTTTTGTCAATTATATTTAGGTTGATTTTCAGCGTCCGAAAATACGCTTTTTCCGTCAATAAAGAGTTCTATTTTCTTAATATGCGGAAAGTTAGAGATTACATTTTTTTCCAGAAGTTTATAATTTTCAAATAAATTTACATCAGGCGATAAATCAAGAATTGCATCCTCAGAAAGATTCAAAAAAAGAATTCCCTGACGCTCAAAACAAAAAAGAACCCGGCTTTCCAATGGAAAAACAGGACGGGCACGCTGAACAGTTGGTCCTAAAAGATATTCGTCAACATAAGACGTTACTTTTGAAACACCTTTTATTGAGGCAACAGACCTGGTTTCAAAAACAACATTCTTTGTTCCAGAAACATAATATTCAAATGAATATCTCGAACCCTTAAAATGGAATGCATAAAAACAAGCTGAAATTACAAAAATAAGCAGCAGAATAAAAATCATTAAAAACTTATGATTTTTTTTTAAGAGCGTAAAAAAGTTCATTATTTAGATCCTGTAAAGCCACGAGAGCGCTCAAAATGAATAACAAAAGCTGACAAGCCATTATATATTCCAAGGGAAAGCTTCTGCAAGTAAGAATCATCTTTTAATAAAAGCCCTTCCTTTTGATTTGAAAGAAAACCTAATTCAATTAAAACTGCCGGCATGTTTGAATTTCTTACGACAAACCATTCTTCTGCCTTAATTCCACGAGCTAAAGACTGATTTCCAACCTGAGCCTGCATTCCGTCCATTATAAATTTTGCAATGAGAATACTTTCTGTAGTGTATTCTTCTTCCATCATTGAATTCATTACCGTGTAAAGTTCTTTGTCTTCAATGCTGCCTTTATCAAGAACATTACGTCTGTAACCTGGAGAAAGATACCAGACTTCAAAACCGGAAGCTTTTTTATCAAGTGAAGAATTTACGTGAACAGAAACATACAGAATTGCTTCGTTGTCCTTAAGTTTTATTGCATTTGCAATTTCTGTGCGCTGCGAAAGTGAAAGAAAAATATCTGTAGAACGCGTTAATTGAATATTTTTATCTGGATAAGCACTTTTTAGTCTTGAATAAAGCATTTTTCCTACTGAAAGGTTTATGTCTTTTTCCGTGACAGTAATTTTTTTTCCATTTACAGTATGTGTATACTGAGCGCCAGGATCTTTTCCACCGTGACCGGGATCAATTAAAATTGCTCCGATTTTTAATCCGTTTTGAGAATTTTCAGTAGCAAAAAGATTTTTTACTTCGTTTATAAAATTCTCTGTAACTAAAACTTCACCGTTTTTTAATTCTGGAATATCAGTTAAGACAAGTTTTGAATAATCTTCGAGAATAAAATTGTCGCCGGTTTTAAATGAAACCTGATGTCCGTTTTTTTCGAGCACGCCAGAACCTGCAAGCGAATCCCAGTAAATTGTAATTCCTGATTTTGAACTTTCTTCAAAAAGATTTAAAACCTTACCTTCTGCAAAAAGATTTGCGCACAAAAGAGACAAAAAAATTACAAACAGTTTGATTTTCTTATTCACAGCAGAACTCAGCCTTTTTATTGTTTTTTTGCAAAATAAAGCATTCCCTGGATTGAACCACGAAGAGCCGACTGCCAGAATTCTTTTCCAGACAAAAGAGAATGTTCCAGGCAAATTGAATCAAAGCGTTCAATAACCTGTCTAAATGTACAATGATTCCAGTCTCTGCATTCATCCTGCACGTTTTTTATTTCCTGAGGAATAAATTCTGCTGCCTTGCGACCTTGAGGAATGTCCAGAACTTTTGTCCAATCAACTTTTATATTAAAAGCTGAAGGAGGAAAACCTTTTTCGTCAGATTGTTCAGTTTTCTGCAAAAACTCTTCAGTTGCTTTATTGTTCAGTTCAAGAATCAATGTGATTTTATTTAATGCACTGAAAGCAGCTTCAACAGCTTTTTCATGATTTTCGGCCTGTGTAATAACGTTTCCACATTTTTCCACATTGTTCCGGGGAAAAGAAACTTCGTCTCCTGCCTTGTTTCGCGGAAGAACATTTTTTACAAAATTAACAGTTGAAGCTTCTTCTAAACCTTCAATCCGTTTTATTTTTCCAGGAATGCTGATCCAGGCCCGTTCAGCACTAACCTTTTTAGACTTCAGTTCAAAAAGTTCAAAAGGCTGTTTTTTTTCTGCAACCGACGGATGAGGAGTCCATTCAACTTTTGTACGGTTTTGAATTATAAAATCCGGTTTCTCGCCCAATGCGACCTTTAACGCTTCTTTTGTTAAAAAACAATCAGAAGAATAAGGAAAAGTCCAGCCGCTCATATAGCCACCGGATAATCGTGCGGCAATTTCTCCAATCATTGGTCCATTTTTTGTATATTTTATGTCGGCCTTTGCAACACCCAACGTTAAACCGAGAGCTTTTATTCCAAGCGCAAAAGTTGCAATCAGTTCGTTTTTGATTTTTTCGTCTTTTAACGACGGCATTGTGTGTCCCGTTTCGATAAAATACGGAGGATAATAAATATGACGATCTGCAAAACCTGTTATTGTAAGAGTTCCGTTGTAGACAATTGCGTCAATACTGAATTCCGGGCCTTCCATGTAATCTTCAAAAATTGCCCTTGAAGTACGGCTGTTTTTTATTGCAGTTGTAACGGCATGTTCAAGTTCTTCTTTACTACGTACAAGACGGCAACCTCGTCCGCCCATATTGTCAACCGGTTTTATTACTTTTGGAAAACTTAATTCTCCACGATCTGCCATTTCTAAAAGTTCAGACAATCTTTTTAGATCAACTTCTTCAAACTTTGGGCTAGGCACACCTTCTTTTGTAAAGCACGAACGCATGCGAACCTTATCAGACGCATTAAGGCAGGCTTCGTAAGAATGTGAAAAAAGAGAAAGAGACTGTGCAACATAGGCTGCATTTGCAGAAAAATCAGTTCCGGCAGTAAAAACTGCGGCAAGAGGACTTTGTGAATCGTTTATTTTTTTTGCAAAACTTAAAAGACCGTCTCTGTCTTTTAAATCAACTTTTTCAAAAAGATCGGCATCTTTTACGCAGACTGCGTTTTCGTTTGCATCAACAACAACTGCCTTGTATCCAAGTTCTTTTGCAGCCTTAATTGCAGGCCCCTGCATAAGTCCTGCTCCAAGAATCATTACAGACTTTTTATTCATATTTTGAGTTTTCCTTTAGATGTCGCGTTCTTTTTTACAATAAACTTCGAAAGTGTCTCCAAGACCAAAAAAACGGCTCGCTGCTGCATAGAATGCCCACTTTAAGCTGTTCGGTTTTGCCCCGGAAAGATTTGGAAAGCGTTCAGGATGATGACCTGTGCTGACGATTTTTTCAATTTTAAATCCATATTTTTTTAAGATTGAAGCAGCTCTTGCAGGTTCCCACAAAGAATAATGATCCGCCGGAGAATTCTGAAAGAAGGATTGAGTATTAAAACGGCCAGAAACACCACTTGCCGACGGAGTGCTGAATGCAAAAACACCGCCGGTTTTTAAGAGTTTAGAAACAGACTTTAATACAACGTCCAGATTCTGGAAATGTTCTATTACATACCACATTGTAACTGCATCAAATTCGCTTACGCCAAACTCAGAAACAGGATCAAAAGCAGGAAAGGCTGCGCAACTTGCAGGATAATGAAGTTTTTCCTGAACATAAGATACGGCTTCTTTAGAAATGTCAGTTCCAAAAACCTGCCAGCCTGCGTCGTTTGCCGCATCCATAAAAGGACCAAAGGCACAGCCAATATCGAGAACTGCAGGAGTAATAAGTTTGTGAGAATTTCTAAAAATAAAGTCAATTAAAGTAGTTCGTCTTATACACTGACTTTTTATTGACTGAAAATCTTCTAGATAAGTTTTGCCGTATTGTTTTTTATAACTGTCAAAAAAATATTGTTCGTTATAAGAAGTATTTGAACTGTCAGATGTAAACGACATATAAAGCATTCCACAGGTATTGCAACGACGGAACGTTCTTTCTTTAGTTCTGGAAACAATCTGATCTTCAAAAGTTTTGTGAGAATCCGTACAAACAGGGCAACAAAGTCTGTGTCCTTTAGAAAGCTGGCGGATATATTTTCCTAAATCATTTTTAGATTCTCTTGTTTTTGCAAAAGGACTGTCAGGATAAAGTTCTTCAACCTTAGAAAGAGAATATTCTGCTCCAGGCTCGTTAATATTCTGCACGGAAAGACATTTAAATCCGTATTTTTTAGCAAGATTTACATGCAGTGGTGTTGTTCCAAGAAGAACAACTCCACAACCGGCAGCAACGGCTTCAAAAGCTGTAAAACCATAATGAGTTACAACGACATCATAGTTAAAAAGCTGTTCACGAAGATTATGAACTGGTTTTATAAACGTAATTCTATTTAGAACTTCCGCAGGAACACGTTCTGCAGATGCCTGAACTTCCTGAACAATTGCAGTTACGCTGTAACCAAGATTTGCATAAGCAATTGCCGCAGGAACAACTAAATCGGCAGGATCTTCACCGCCTACAGTAACAAGAATATTTTTTATATCCTGAGTTGAAGTAAGTTTGTGTTCACGACGGTTTTTAGGAAGTGTAACATAAGACGGTTCACTTACATTTGCAGGACGCTGCAATCCATACGACGGAATAATGTCTAAAAGATAGTCACAAAGATCTGTGTTTAAAGAACCTTCATCAATTGAAACAAGTGGCGCAGAATCAGAAAGTTTTAATGCAAAGTCACGGTCTAAAACAAAGGCATCCGTAACGATCAATGCATATTCGTCTTTTTCCGGCAGAATGCTGACAATCTGGCTTTTATCAAATCCGTCCTGTACAGCCGCTTCGATTACTTCATCTTTTTCTTCTAAATCTGCATTTTCTGGAATGTAAACATTTGCACCAATACTCGTAGCAATAGAAAGACAACGTCTTAAGTGTCCGGTTCCCTTTCCCTTTTTTACGCACGGAACACACAAAACCGGGTATTTAATTGAATCAGCTTCAAAAGCAGATATAATCTGTTCACTTGAATATGGACCTTCTCCGCCTAAAGCACGAACAATCGCACTCGCACGGCGATAGTCAACAGGAGTGTCAATTGTTGTCCTGAGTTCCTGTCTGTTCCATTTTGCAGGAGCTGGAAGCATTACACTTGTAAAATTTTCAGGATGTTTATAAAGGGCAGGTCCCACATGTTCATGATCGTATGGAGAATTAGTTAAATCTCTCGCTTTTAAAAGAGAATGAGCATTAAACATTTCTACACCACTGCCATGAGGAAGACCGGTATAAGTTATGTAGTCGCAGGTGCTTGTTTGACTGCGGCGGTTAAACTGTTCAATAAGGGAATTTGCACTGTCATAAAATAAAAAAGGATTGTCGGCAGTTGCACGAATAACGACATCTGCATTTGTCTGAGTAATCAACTGGCAAAAGCGTTCAAGAACATCTTCAAGAGGTCCTTCAAAAACCTTAAAACCATTACGTAAAGCAACAGGAGAAAGTTTTCCGGCACTCTGAGAATCTGTCGCAAGATAATAATCATCAGCCTTAACCTGCTTCATGGCAGAAAGAGTCCAGTCAAGAACTGTTTTTGAGCCGAGCGGAAGAAGAGCCTTACCAGGAAGCCGTGTCGACGAAAGCCGGCACTGAACTACAAGAATTGTCATTTTATTTTTCCCCAGTTTTCTACAAGATATTTTGCATCAAGTTTGAATCTGTATTTATTCTTAAAAACCCAGGAGCGGACATTTGCAAATTGTCTGAAAGATTCAATCAGTCCGCATCCAGACCTTAAAAGATATACAAAAAACGAAGATTTTGGAATAACTCCATGATCTTCGTCAAAACGCGGAAGAAGATTTTTCATAAAAAAACGTGAATAAGAAAAATCAGCAGTAATATCTTCTATTGGAAAATCTTCTTCATAATCAAGTGTGTAAAGCGTTGAAATTTGAGTTTTGCAGCCCCAAAGCCAGCCACGCATAAAAAAATCGGCAGTCTGCCAGTGCGGATTTGTAATTGTGTAATCAAAGCCGCCAAGTTGAATAAATTTTTTGCGATCATAAATTCCTGCATTGTCAAAAGCATAAAGCGAAGGAATTCCGTCAAAAAGTAAACTTGAAGAAGAAATTGTAAAAACAGAACCATTCACAGAAGGCGAAAAAATAACCGGAAGGTTTGTTATAGTTCCGTTTGTAAGCCGGGGAGCCGTGCACAGATTTTTTAAACTGAAAATCCTCTCCAAAATACGCTGAGAAATAATATCTTTGTCGATTTTAAATGAATCGCGAAGGACAAGCACAAAATCTGTTGAAAGCGCTGACATTCCAAGATTTATAAGTTCTCCTTCGGTTGCCTTTTCCAATGGAACTATAAATTTTATTGACGAATATCTACGGGCAAAGTCGTCAATATTGTAATTTTCGCGGCTTTTTTCTATGGAAACAATCTGTTCAAAACCCATTTTAGAAAGATTAAAAAGAACAGGTTCCCTGAAATGTCCTCCACGACTGTTCAATAAAATTACGCCGAGCTTTAATTTTACGTCAGTTTTTGTTTCTTTTCCGCCGAGGACAGTTCTGTTTATCTGCCGTTCATTAAAAATTAAAGGTATAGTATTCATCACAAGTAAGACACCTGTCGCAATAGTTTTTATTCATATGATTCTGCACTTCAACTGATATTTTTTTCCAGATTTCTTCAAAATCATCGCTAAAAGCATTTCCGGCAATTTCTGCAGCACGAGTTCTGCACAAAGGAACACTTCCGTCGCTCAAAATATTAAAATCGCGTCTTAAATGCCAGCATGAATTGCGTTCTAAAGGAGAAAGGTCTGCAACTTTTTCATCATTCAAAAGGCCTGCAAAACTGTCATATTTTGTAATTACAAGCTGTCCGCCAGAAGGATTTGTTTTTTCATTCCAGAAACGGTAAAAAGCTTCAAGCTGACTTTCGTTTGCATTCATTCTTGTAAACTGCGGATAAACATGCTGTGGAAAAATTTTTGAAAGCATACAAATGTTTTCAAATGCTTTATTAAAATTTGCGCCAGCAATTCCGTTTATTTTTTCGTACATATTTTCGTCGGTTGAATCAAGCTGAACAACAATATCTATCCGCTCTTTATTTTGGGCAGAATCTGCAATTTTCTGTGCTATTTCCGGCAAAAAATTCAGGCCGTCAGTTTCTATAAAAAGTTTTAAAGACGGATATTTTAAAACTTCTAAAGCAAAATCCGTAAAATCAGAATTTAATGTCGGCTCGCCAAATAAAGAAAGCGAAACAACCGCATCTTCTGAAAAATCTACAATCTTTTTTACAAGAATTTTAAAATCATTTATGTCCATACAGGGAAGTTTTTTGTCGTTAAAAAGTTTTTCGTAAGGACAATAAAGACTTTTTGTATTATAGGAATTTGAAATTTGAATATTGTAAAAAGACGGAAGACTTTGCTGCAGGCAGACAAGAGATTCTGCTAAATCAGAAAGTTTGTAAATATCGTAATTTCCGCCAGTTAATTCTATTTTGTTTTTTTGAGCTTCGTTAAAAAGGCGAACACAGGAAGTAAAGCCCGCCTTTGAAGAACATTCAAAATTGAATCTGAGCATTCTGTAATCTTTGTCTGCAAGCACAGTTTCAATTTCAAAAGAATTGATGTCTCCGCTCATTATTTCAAAAAATCCGTTGCGGCTAAAAGGCTTTTGTCCAGCTGTTTTTTGAACATCTTCGCCTAAACCTGCAATAATTGAAGAAGCTCCTCTGTCAACAATCTGTGGAGCAAGGCCGTCAGCAAAACCGTCGGCAAAAGTATATTCGGCACGATATTCTTCGTGAGATTTTATAAGTTCTAAAGTTAAATTTTTATTTAAAAACGGAGTGTCTGCACAGGCAAAAACGGCAAAATCTGCATTATAAGTTTTACATTCTTCGTAAACCTTTTTTGCAGCAAGAGCATTTGTCCAGTTTTCGTCTTGAACTAAAGAAATATTAAGTTCCGATGAATTTTCGCTTTTGTCCAGCAATTCTTTTATTGTGTCGTAAGATTCATTATTGCAAAGAATTACAGTTTTTAAGGAATCTTTTATTTCGCGCGCCCAGTCAAGGCAAAGTTCAAAAGCACTTTTTGAATCAAATGATTTTTCAAACTGATAGCCAGAATTAAAGGAAGCATAAAGAACAACGATTTTTTTCATTTTTAAATTCCTAAAGTTTCAAGTTGAACAAGATAAATTGATTTTATAAAATTGAAGAAAGTTATGACACAGAAACTTTTTCCACCAGATACAATTTTTTCAGTAACCAATTTAACTGCTGTAATTAAAGAACTGCTCGAAAATGCATTCATCAATATTACCCTTGAAGGCGAAATTTCAAGTTACAGGCCAAATTCAAGCGGTCATCTGTATTTTACTCTAAAAGACGAAAATGCTCAAATAAGCGCAGTAATGTTCCGTGGAAAGGCCATGGGCTTAACTTTTGCACCAAAAGACGGAATGAAAGTCCGCTGTACAGGAACAATTTCTGTTTATGCTCCACGCGGAAACTATCAGATTATAATTTCTAAAATGGAAGTTGCCGGCGAAGGCAATATTCTGCAGATTCTTGAAGAACGAAAAAGAAAACTTGCAGCCGAAGGACTTTTTGACCAGAAACACAAAAAGCAGATTCCTTTTTTTCCACGAAGACTTGGAGTTGTAACAAGCAGCACAGGAGCCGCACTCCGCGACATTTTGCAGATTACAAAAAGACGAAACCCGGCAGTTGAAGTAATTGTTTTTCCGGCAATCGTTCAGGGAGCAGAAGCTGCAGCAAGCATTGTGCGCCAGATTCAAGCAGCGAACGATTTTAATCTTGTTGACACTCTGATTGTTGGTCGTGGTGGCGGTTCGATAGAAGATTTACTTCCGTTTAGTGAAGAAAGCGTCGTTCGCTCAGTTGCTCAAAGCCACATTCCAGTTATAAGCGCTGTTGGACACGAAATTGACTGGGCACTTTGCGACTACGCAGCAGATTTAAGGGCACCGACCCCATCGGCAGCGGCAGAAATTGCAGTTCCTCAACTTTCTGACATAAAAAATGAACTCAACGGTTATAAAAACGAAATGCAGAATCTTATAACTTCAAAAGTTGAAAAACTAAAACTTATGATAAAGTCCTTTAATCCAGAATCTCTTGAAATTCGCTTCAGGACAATAGAACAGCCGTATCTTGTACGTTTAGATTCTGCAAAACAGTCATTAAAACAGAATTTAGACGAAAAAATAAAAGATTTGCGTCAGTTTTTAAGAGAAAGCACACACATTTTAGAGGGAGCAAGCCCAAAAACAATTCTGTCGCGCGGATATTCCATGGTTCGCACGGAAAATGGAAAAATTCTGCGCAGTCAAAACGACGTAACTTCCGGAGAAAAAATTGAAATTTTCCCGGCAGAAGGAAAAATCCTGGCAACTGTAAATTAAAATTCACTTTTTCAATAAAAAATAAACAAACTGGAGACCAAAATGACATTTGAAGAAAATCTTGCAAAACTTGAATCACTCACAAACGACATAAAACGCACAGACATTTCCTTAGAAGAAGCTTTAAAGGATTTTGAAGAAGGAATAAAACTTGCAAAATCATTGGAAAACGATCTCGACAAAATTGAAGGCAAAATCCAGATTCTTACAAACCAGCCTGTAACAGCAGAAAAAAGCCCAGCAGGAACAGAAATTCCGCCACAAATGGATCTTTTTACAGCGGCAGATTCTGAAAGCGGTTCTTCAGGAGCTCCTGTTTCTGGACTCAGACAGTAAAAATGCAAAATCAAAATAAGGAAAGACGCCCCGTAAGACAGTTAAGTGCCGATGTAGCAAGAAAAATTGCCGCAGGAGAAGTAATTGACCGTCCAAATGCAATCGTACGCGAACTTTTAGACAATGCGGTAGACAGTAATGCTTCTTCAATCAGCGTAGAACTCTGTGGTGGCGGAATTGACAGCATAAGAATTTCTGACAACGGCTCCGGCATGACAAAAGAAGATTTAAGTTCATGCGCAAGACCACACGCAACAAGCAAAATTTCTACAACTCAAGATCTTAACAACTTAAGCACTCTTGGTTTTAGAGGCGAAGCTCTTGCGTCAATTGCGGCAGTTTCAAGGCTTTCAATTTCCAGCGGAAACTGGAAAATGCGCGCAAGCATAACAGAAGATCATGTACTTGAGCAGATTCCACTGGTTCAAAATGGCGAAGGAACAATTGTTTTAAGCGAAGGACTTTTTGAAAACTACCCTGCACGCAGACGGTTTTTAAAACGCCCTGCTTCAGAAAACTTAATGTGCCGCGAAACTTTCGTAGAAAAAAGTCTTCCGCGTCCAGACATTGCATTCAGATTGACGATCGACAGACAACTGCGTCTCGATCTTCCAAAAGACGTTACTCTTACCCAGCGTTTTGTAAAAGCTCTTGAATTAAACGAAAAAACAGATCAATTTGCAGAATTAAAAGCTTCTGGCGGAAGTGAATGGAGTTTTAAGCTCGTTATTGGAGAACCGACAGTTTATCGCAGCGACCGCAAACTTATTTTTATTTATGTAAATGGAAGACGCGTTCAGGAATATTCACTTTTGCAGGCAATTGAATACGGCTGCCAGGGATTTTTTCCAAATGGAACTCATCCTGTTGCTGCCCTTTTTGCAGAAGTTGATCCTTCCACAGTTGATTTTAATATTCATCCGGCAAAGCGCGAAGTTCGTTTCAGAGACAGTTCAGCCTTGCACCACGGAGTAAGTTCAACTGTAAAAGAATATTTTAGATCTTATGGAATAAAATCTTCTCAAGGCTACGAATCAAAAGAAATTCAAAAAGATGAAATTCCAGGTTTTGATTTTGGCAAAGATTTGGGCAACGCAGAAAAAGCAGATTCTTCAGTTCAAGCTGATTCATCTTTTTCAGTTTCTACACTTGCAGAACTTGCTCTTAACGACAATACAAATACAGAAAAGCAAAGTTCTAAAGATATTCGTTCACGCTTTTTTAATTATGATTCTCAAAGCTTTAAGAAAAATCTTACGATTGAAGAAAAACCTGTAAAATTTACGGGAAGCCAAATTCTTTCAAAAGATGAAGAGCCACAGTTTACACAAACTGACAACAATGGATTTTGTTACATTGGAACTGTTCTTAACTGTTTTTTGGTTGCCCAGAAAAACGAAACAATTTATTTTATTGACCAGCATGCAGCCCACGAAAGAATAATTTTTGACAAATTACTTCAAAAAAAGACAGAAACGCAGAATCTTTTAATTCCTTACGTAATAAAAACTCAGGACGAAAGTGAAGAAAACTATCTTAAAAATGCTCTGCCGTATCTAAAAAATGCAGGTTTTGAAGGAACAATTACTACTCAGGGAATTTTTGAATTTTCAACAGTTCCAGCCAGATGGAAAGGCACACAATCAGACCTTCGAAGCGCAATCCTCGACAAAATGCTGGAACCAAAAGATATAATTTATTCAGTTCTGGCAATGACAGCCTGCAAGGCAGCCGTAAAAGACGGATACATTTTAGACCGAGGAGCCGCAAAAGCTCTGGCAGAAGAAGCATTAAATCTTTCTGACCCGCACTGCCCGCACGGGCGGCCCGTCTGGACAACGTTAACAAAAGAACAGCTTTTTGAACGCGTACGCAGAACCCGCTAACTTGACTAATCAGATTGAAGATTTCCAGAAAGTTCCGGAGCTGTTGCTGCATCTTCGGAAACAATTTCTGAATAATCTTCTTCCTTTTTTTCTTCCGGAATTGCGTCTGGAATTACAGGGCTCAGTTCAGTTTTTTCTTCTGGCTTTTTTGTTTCCTTTGTTTCTTCACTCAAAGCAGAATCCATTGGAACGTGACTCAATTCAACTTCATCATCTTCTTTTTCGTCAGTTTCATTTTGAGTTTCTAAATCTGAATCAACTGTTACACGACTTAATTCAGTTTTTTCTTCTGTTTTGTCTTCTTCTTTTTCTTCTGCAATGTTTTCTGGAGCAACCTTGCTTAATTCAATATTTTCTTTTTGTTCGACAGGAAGTTCGGGAGCATCAGAAATAGAAGAATCAACGGCTTCAACCGACGGAACATCTTTTTCTGTTGCTGAAGAAGGAAGCTCAAACAAAACTTTTTCTTTTTGATCTTCAGTTATATTGTCATCATTTTTTACGTTAGCAAAATCAAGTTCCACAACTTCCGGCTTTTCTTTTGCACGACGCGCAATTTCTTCGTCCAGAAGTTCTATAAGTTTTTCAATTTCTGGCCGCTGAGGACTTTCTTTTTCTAATTCAAGATATTTTGAATAATTTTCTCTTGCGTCCTGTAAATGATCCTGTTTTAACTGCGCATTTGCACGATTTAAAAAAGCCGGAGCAAAAGTTTCGTCTTCGCGGATTGCAATTGCATAACACGCTTCTGCACGGGAATAATTTGTAAGCGCATAAGCTGAATTTCCTGCATTATAAGCAAGAATTTTGTGATTTGTGTTTTCTTTTGTCAGTCCTTTTGCACAGCAGGCAAGCGAACGTGTGTAATCTCCAGTCTGATAGTATGCAACTCCAAGGTGAATCCACACATCAGGATTTATGTCTTTTTCTTCAATACATTTTTCAAAATAAGGAATTGCTTCTGCAGGTTTATTCAAACCAAAAAGTTCTTCGCCTTTTGCAAAGTCTTCGTTGTAAACATAAACAACTTCTTCTTTTTTTGAATCTTCTTTTGTCTGTGCATTTTTAACAATGGAACTTTTTTTTGCCGTAAGATTTTTCTTTGCCTGGGCAGAACAAATTGAAGTTCCTGCAAAAAACAACAATAAAATTGCAATTTTTTTCATATTATAAATATCGGTCGTTTTTATTCACTGTAAAAGTTGAAAAAATTGTTAAAAACATAAATTCAAATAGTCTTTCGCATGGAACCTGCCAGCAAGCCACATGCTTCGCTATGCTCAGAATGCGTTTGTGTCAGAACCCATGCTACGGCTATTTGACATTTTTCTTACAAAATCTACATTCACTTATTTATTAAAAATCAAATTTTAATCTGAAATTTCACATCGCCTCTCGCCGAGAACCCGCCCCCAATCCTCATGCTTCACTTCGTTCAGAATGAGTTTGTGGTCGGAACCCCGGCTACGGCTATTTGACATTTTTCTTAAAAAATCTACATTCGGTTAGTCATTAAATAATCAAATTTTAATATGAAAATTCAAACAGCCTTTCGCATGGAACCTGACCCCAATCCTCATGCTTCACTTCGCTTTTAGAAGTTTGACACATCTATTTTAAAAGTTTATTCTTTACAGAAGAAATACCGGAATGTTCTTAAAATTGTAAGACAAAATTTTAGAGATAAAATCAAAGCTTTTTTATTCGGAGCATCAAAAAATGGACAATCCAGTTCAACTTATCGTAATCGCAATTCTTCTTGCTGGCGTTATCTTTCTTAGTTTTATCGTACTAAAATCTCTTGTAAAACCAAAAAGAAAAGATACTATCGTAAAACTCATTAAAGCAGGAAAATACAGTGCAGCTGAAAAAGTTGCAAAACAGATTCTGTTAAAAGATCCTCGTGACTATTTAACTCATTATCTTCTTGGGCGCGCATACATTGCTGACAAAAAAAATGAACTTGCTCTCGTAGAATACAAATACGTAAACCAGAACGCTGTCTTTGATTCAAAAATTCCAGAAAAAGAATTTCGTAAACAGCTTTCTCAGCTTTATTTAAAATTCAATCAACCAGATGAAGCTCTTAAAGAATTTCTTCTGTTAACAAAACTTGATCCTTCAAATGCAGAAAACTACTTTAATTGCGGTAAAATTTACGAACAAAAAGGCCGGACAGATATGGCAATTGGTTTTTACCAGAAAACATTACAGTTCAACCGTCGCCACGTAAAAGCACATGCTGCAATGGGACTTCTTTTATTCCGCTCAAAACAATACAAGGAAGCAAAAAAAGAAATTGACCTTGCAATCAGTATGAGCCCGGAAACATATTCTTCTTATTACTACCTTGGAAAAATTCTAAAGGAAAATAAAGATTATCCAGGAGCCGTAAACGCATTTGAAAAAGCAGTCCGCGACCCGGAATATCGTCAGAGAGCACTTCTTGAACGCGGTTCATGCTATATGCTGGCAAATTCAATTGATAACGCAATGGTAGAATTTGAACGCGCTGTAAAAGCTTCTAAAGACGAAAAATCACAGGAAACACTCTATGCAAGATATTTTCTTGCTTCATGCTACGAGAGAAACAGAAATATCGACAAAGCAATTGAACAATGGCAGATAATCTATCAGCAAAACCACGCATTCAGAGATGTTTCTGCAAAACTTTCGGAATACAAAGACTTGCAGGCAAACGATTCCATGAAAGAATATCTTACAAGTTCGCAGGATGAATTTATTGAAATTTGTAAAAAAGCAGCCCTTTCAGCCTTTTCTATGGCAGCACAGAAAGTTGAATCAAAAAAATGGGGCGTCATAATGACATGCACAGAGCAAAAGTCAGACGACTGGATGAACGTCCGCAAACAACTGTTTCTGGTTGTATTCAGCAGAGATACAAACGCAATGGAAGATTCTGCAGTAAGACAGTTTCTTGACCAGGCAAAATCTTCAAACTGTTCAAAAGCAATTATCTGTGCTTCAGCAGGATTTACAAGTTCTTCTACAGGATTTGCAGAAAACAGACCAGTTGAACTAGTCGGCAAAGAAAAACTTGAACAGATTTTGACAAAAGCAGGAATTTAAGGCAGTACAGGTTCTATGAAAATACTTTGCGTTTCTGACCAGATTGATCCTTTAGTTTACAGTACGCTCGCAAAAGAGCGTTTTAGTTGTGTTGATGCAATTCTATGTGCAGGCGATTTGCCGTCAGATTATATTGATTTTATAGTTTCAACACTGAATAAACCTGCATTTTTTATATTTGGAAACCACAACCTTACGGAATTTGGTTACTATCACAAACAAAAAAAATCTCACAAAGGCGCTCACCCAACCCGCCAGCATGAAATAAGCGTTTTTGACATGAAAGGAAGTTTTGGCGCAACTTACGCAGGATTTAAAAACGTAAGAGATTCTCATCTTATTATTGAAGATCCCCAGACAAAGAAAAAACGTCCGCTTTTAATTTCTGGAGTGTCCGGTTCAAAGCGATACAACAACGGATTGAATCAATATACAGACTTTCAGATGAAGGTTGCATTATTAAAAATGGTTCCCGGTCTTTTATGGAATAAGATTCGTTACGGAAAGTATGTTGATATTTTTTTAACACATGCTTCTCCGCGGCATATTCACGATAAAGAAGATCCATGCCACCAGGGCTTTGAAAGCTTTAACTGGTTTATAAAAAAATTCAGTCCATCGTATTTAATCCATGGACACATTCATCTTTATGACGCAAATGACCAGAGAATTACGGCTGTCAAAAATAATTCAAATTCAGAAACACTCGTAATAAATGCATTCAGCCATATAATTTTAAATCTTTTTTCACCAATAGAAGAAGCTATAGGAGAGTCGAATGTCTGAAACACTTCTTTCATCAGAAACCAGCGAAGATTTTTCAAAAGCAAGAAACAAGGCTCTTTTTAATGAAATTCAACATTTCCTGAATCCTGACGAAACAACTTTAATTTCTTTTTCTGACATAAAAAAAATGCTCAAACCAGGAAACGAAACCTATCTTGGAATGAAAACGGTTCCTGTAAAACTTATCGTCGGAAGTGAATCCAGATACCAGGATTTTGACAACAGATTTTTTCCAAAAAAAATGCACTTAAAAACCCGCTGGGAACATATAGATATGGCGCACATTCAGGACATAAACCTTCCTCCAATTACGCTCTATGAACTTGGCGGACTTTATTTTGTACGCGACGGAAACCACAGAGTTTCTGTTGCAAAAGCAAAAAATGTAGAATTTATCGATGCAGAAGTTGTAAGCCTTCAAAGTGAAATTCATTTAAATCCAAAAGATTCTCTGCAAAAAATGACAAAGCAGGTTATCAATTACGAAAAAAGAGTTTTTTACAGCGAAACAGCCTTTGGAGATATAACAGATTACTGGAGTCTGGATTTTTCAGTTCCTGGACAATACGACGTTATTTATAATCACATTTTGACGCACAAATATTACATCAACATGAACCAGACAGAAGAAATAAGCATGGACAAGGCGATTCTTTCCTGGTTCAAAACAGTTTATCTTCCTGTAATACACGCAATCGATCATCATCACATAAT
Organism: Parabacteroides distasonis; assembly: GCA_963659855.1. Taxonomy (GTDB): domain Bacteria; phylum Spirochaetota; class Spirochaetia; order Treponematales; family Treponemataceae; genus Treponema_D. Next base: position 20,448 of record CAVKVK010000008.1, read on the forward strand.
GAAGAATTTTAAGGGAAGAACCAAAAGCGACATGTATGTTTACATAATCAAATACTGGGACGAAATCAAAAATAAATTTGGAAACGACTTTAGTATTGATGAAGCAGCGGCTGCATATTCCAGCAAATTTGGAGTAAGTTTTGGAAAACGCCTTATCAACAAATTCAAAAAAATTGTTCTAAAACGAAAAATTGAAAAAACAGAAAAGTCGGAAAATTAAAGATAAATAAAAAATCTTTTATCTTGACGTTAAAAAACACCGGCACTAAAATAAATAGTTATTAAAATAAGTTAACCTGGAGAGCCCAAATTGTTCAACTCAGATGCAATTGCATGGATTCCGCTTTTCGGAACAGCTGTTTTAGCAGCAATTCTTTTTGTTTTTCTTGTAATTATAAAAAGCAGAAAAACAGCAAAGGTCAGTTATCTTTCACTTCTAGCACTGTTAATTGTAATAACAGCTAGCATTTACACAGCATTAAAACCAGGAATTACACATTTTGTCCTTTTGCTTCTTCTTGCGGCAGCAATTTTGATTCCTTATCTTATAATGCTCGCTTTTGGAAAACCAAAAGTTGAAGAAAAAAAAGAAACAAAAACAGAAGAAACAAAAACTCCGCAGGTAATTGTAGAAGAATTAAAACCGGAAGAAATCAATTTAATTGAAGCAGGACGTTCATTTGATCTGCTGGCTTCAGATTCATTTGGAAGTAAAGAAGGATTTCAAAATCTTTTAGACACAATCAATAAAACAACGATGAAGGTTACCAACGCTGATGGCGGAATAATTCTTATGGTTGACGATTTTGAAGATTCCATCAATGTAAAGTCATTTATGGGAGTATTTCCTCCGCCATATCCACTTTCTGCAGATCTTCCACACAAGGAATTACGTGTTTCGACAAGTTTTAAATTTGCAACATTTGCACTGCGCGACAATATCTTTGGAGAAGTTGCTTCTTCAGGAAAACCGGAATTGATAAATTCTCCAAAAGAAGATCCTCGCATTACAGAAAATGGCCCGGAAGATTTCTTAAAATTGGGAAGTTTTATTTTTATTCCGATTCAGTTACGCGGAAAAGGAATTATTATTGGGCTTCTGGCACTTTCAAAAAATCCAGGAAAAGAATTTACCCAGGCTGAATACGAAAATGCACTTACACTTTCTGGATTTGCTGAATCTGCGTTAAAATCAACGATTAGCTTTCAAGAATCAACTGAAAAAAATGAACTTTCAAAAGAAAGTAAAATTGCAGAAAATATGCAGAATATTCTGCTTCCAAAAAAATTACCTCCACTTGCAGGAATTTCTTTCGGCTCTTTTACACAGCACACAGAAGGCGTTTGTTCCGATGTTTTTGATGTTATTCCGGTAAGACAGGACAGAACATCTTTTATTTTGATGGATGTTGCAGGAAAAGGAACTAATTCATTCCTGGTAATGTCTATGCTCCGTTCAATGATACGACTTCTTGTAAACACACCGCAACCGGCAGGAACAATTTTGAGTCTGACAAACCGCGAAATTTGTGGCGAAATCAATTTTGAACATTTTGCTTCTGTAACATTAATAAATTACAATCCTGTAAAACAGCAGATTCAGTTTTCTTGCGCTGGTCGAACGCCTCTTTTAGTTTTCAACGCAGAAAAACAGACTGTAGAACGAAAATCTTTTGCATCTGAACCACTTGGAGTTGAAAAAACAATTTCGTATAAAGATATTCAGTTTACAGTTTCGAAAGGTGATATTATAATTAGTTATACTGACGGTCTTGTAGAAGCCCTGGATGCTGGCGGAAAACAATATTCATTAAACCGTCTTGCAAATGTTATAAAAACAAACAGCAAATCATCGGGAAAGCAGATTGCAGACGCGGTGAAGGCAGATATGAAGCAGTTTGTCGGTTCGGAAACGCTGCACGATGACCAGACACTGCTAGTTGTTAAAATTCAGTAGATAAAAGGAGTTTTTCTTATGGAACTGAAGATTCGTAAAAATGGCGAAGTTTATATCATTGATGTCAATGGAGAAATGGATCTTTACAATTCTTATAAATTAAAAGAACTTGTCATGAAAATGCTAGAAAAGAATGTAAAGAGTTTCATTATCAATCTTGAACAGGTTGACTACATTGACTCGTCTGGAATTGGTGCACTTATTTACATCTGTTCTACAATTAAAAAGATGAGCCTTAAACTTGCTATTGCAAACATTCACGGTTCAGTAAAAAAGGTTATTGAACTTACAAAATTGATGGGTTACTTCCCGATTGCAAACAGCATTGAAGAAGCCCTTTTAATGGTAAACGAATAATAATTAAAAAAGAATCCGAACGGAGTAAATTATATGGACGAACAGTACAAACAATTGCGCTCAGATGACAACGATCCGTTATTTGACACAACTAATATGCTTTACAAAGAATTTCCTTCTGACTTTCGTCAGATCCGCTACTTTACGCTTTTGATCGTACAGTCAGCTCCGCTGGAAATTAAAGAGATTAACCTTCTTGAACAGCAGATTTCGGAAGTAATAAAGAATGCTGTAAAACACGGAAATAACTGTGATATAAATAAAAAAGTTCGTGTCTGGTATTCTTTCAGTCCTTCACATGCTCACATCATAGTAAAAGATGAAGGTGAAGGTTTTAAGGATCTCGAAAAATGGAATGAATTCAATAAAAAACGTATTGAATGTTTACAGAGCCATAATTTTGAAGAACTTGCAAATTATGTTTCATTCCGTACAAAAAAATCTGACGATCAGGACGGTGGTAACGCCCTTTTTGCTGCCCTTGAATATTGGGACGGTGGATATGTTTATAACGGAAAACGCAACGGAGTTGCAATGCTCAAGCGTTTCCAGAAAAAACATCACGGTGTTGCAATAGACGAATAATAATAAAATATAAAATAAAAAAAGCAGTCTAAAAGTTGAATGACTTTACAGACTGCTTTTTTTTATTTTGAAACTTCTTTTAAAACTTCTACAGTTTTTTCGGCAGTTTTTTCCCAGCTAAAACGTTTTGTCCATTCAATTCCGCCGTTTTTAAGTTTTTGACGCAGTTGTGTATCTAACGCAAGTTTTTCAATTGCCCAGGCAATGCTTTCTGTGTACTCGCTATTAAAATAAATCGCATTTTCACCTGCAACTTCTGGAAGAGAGCCAGCATTTGAACAGGCAACAGGAACTCCAGAGGCAAGAGCTTCAAGAACAGGAAGCCCTACTCCTTCGTTTATTGAAGGAAAAATACAGCCTTCGCTGCATGTATATAAAAGCGGAAAACTTTCATGAGGAAAATATCCCGTAATCAGAATATTCTGATGATACTTTGATTCAATTATTGCTTTTTTAACATCTTCTATTGCCTCGCCTTCTGTACCAGTAAGAACAAGGCGATGTTCAAGATGAGTTTTTTCCTTAAACATAGAAAAAGCTTTTATAAGTTCAACATGTTTTTTTGTTGAAGAAGATATTTGCGAAGGATAAATAAAATAAGGACGTTTTATTGCGAATGGTTTTATATCAAGAAGATTCTGCGAAAAAAGTTCGCGTGGATAAAACTCTGAATGGTTGATTCCATTGTAAATGACGGTAATTTTTTCTTCTGGAACTCCGAGTTTTATTAAATCCTTGCGAATAAAATGGCTTGCAGCAATTATTTTTGAAGCATTTTTTAAGCCAACAAGGATTCTTGTAGTTTTGCTTTCGAGTAATTTTGATTCATAAAGTTCAGAAAGAACATCGTAAACAACGGCAACTCCAGGAACTGTATAAAACAAAGGCAGGTAACGTGCACCAGCCGCATACAAAACAGCATTGTATTTATGTTTTTTTGCAAACATATTTGCACTTGTATAATGCCAGGCATGTTCAAAAACCGGATTTTCTGGAAGATTTACGGAAGAATATGAAAGTCCGTTTTCTGCACCAAAAGTATAACGGTCAATTTCTGAACCAAAAAGTTCAAACTCGCAGTCTTCTGTATTTTTTAGTTGTGCTGTTAAAGAAACTAAATAAGAGCCGATTCCTGATTTACCGTGTCCACAACCAAAACTGTCAATTCCGATTTTCATAATTTACAAATTATAGCAAACATTTTTTCTACGTGCTATAGTTGTGCCTATGACAGAAAAAACATCATTTACAGACTTGAAAATTTCAGAAAACTTAATAAAAAAACTTGAAGAAAATAAAATAACAAAACCTACAGCAGTACAAGCTCAGGCGATTCCTGTAATTGAAGAAGGGAAATCTTTACTTTTTCAAAGTGAAACAGGAACTGGAAAAACCTATGCCTATCTTCTTCCACTTTTGACAAAAATTGAATCTGAAGAAAATTTAAAAAAAGAAATAAAACTTTTAATTGTTGCCCCGACATTTGAACTTGCAAGCCAGATAAAAGCTCAGGTTCAGCAGGTTTCTGATATAAAAACAGTTTTGCTTATCGGTGGCGCTCCAGTAAAACGCCAGATTGAAAATTTAAAAGAAAAGCCGGAAGTAATTATTGGAACTCCAGCTCGACTTGTAGAATTATTCAATTTAAAAAAGATTAAACTTGAAGGCTTAAATGCCCTTGTTTTAGATGAAGTTGACAGACTTATTTCTCCTGAACTCCGAGATTTTACAATGACACTGTTAAAGGCACCTAAAAAACATGTTCAGATGATTGCTGCAAGCGCAACGATTACAAACCAAACTCAAAAACTGCTTGCAGACTCAAAAATACGCTCGGATGGAAGCATTGAACAAAAAGTTGAAACTCTTTTTCTGCCCCCGGAAGATGTTTTACGAAAAAGAATTACGCATATGGCAGTTTTTGCAGAACGAAGAGATAAAATTGAAACTTTGCGGAAAATTTTACTGGCAGAAAAACCTTCAAAATGTCTTATTTTTACGAGCAAACTCGATCAGGTAGAAAATATTGTTTCCAAATTAAATTACAAAGGAATTGAATGTACAGGTTTGCACGCAAAAACAGACAAAGTTGAACGAAAAGCGACAATTGCACGTTTTAAAAGCGGAAAAATACAGATTTTAGTTACAAGCGATTTAACAAGCCGCGGACTTGATATTCCAGAAATAAGCCATGTAATTCAAATGGATTTGCCTTCTAACGAAGATTTTTTTATTCACCGTGCTGGTCGAACAGCACGCGCAGGCAAAAACGGCATAAATATTGTAATTGGCGATGAATACGAGATGAATAAATATGCTCATCTTGAAAAAAAACTTGGGCTGACCGTTTATCCTAAAATTTTATACAAAGGACATTTAACGGCTCCAGAAAAAATTGAAGAAATGAACTAAGGCTTAGGGGGTGTAGCAGCGCCGGAGGCGTTGGCACGAATGTGCCAATGAAGCGCGCAAGACGCGGAACTGCGAAACACCCGACCTGCCACAAGGCAGGGAACGCCCCGGATATTTTTGAAAAAACAGCCTTAATTGATACAAAGCTCCAGAATTGATATAATCAGCGTTACAAAAAATAAAGTTTTAGTGGAGCTTAAAAAGTGTTTCTTAAAAGTTTGGACATTTTCGGCTTTAAATCTTTTGCCGACAGAACTCATATTGAATTTGCAGACGGAATTACAGCCTTACTTGGTCCGAACGGTTGTGGAAAAAGTAATGTTGTCGATGCAATAAAATGGGTTCTGGCAGAAAACAAGGCTAAAAATCTCCGTGCTGACACAATGGAATCCGTAATTTTTAACGGAACAGAAACACGCCCGCCACTCAACATTGCAGAAGTAACCCTTACAATCGCAAACGAAAACGGTCTTTTGCCTCTCGATGACAGCGAAATTGCCATAAAGCGTCGTCTTTACCGTTCTGGAGAAAGTGAATACTATTTGAACAATCGTCAGGTCGGTCCAACAGAAATCCGCAGACTTTTTATGGATACTGGAGTTGGAAAGGCAGCCTATTCTGTAATGGAACAGGGAAAAATTGACCAGATTCTTTCTTCAAAACCAGAAGATCGTCGTTATCTTTTTGAAGAAGCTGCGGGTATCAGCCGTTCAAAGGCAGAATGTGCCGAAGCTGAGCGTGAACTTGAACGCACAAGACAAAACCTTGCTCAAATTGAAATTGCACTCGTAGAAAATAAACGCAACTACGAAACGTTAAAAGTTCAGAGCGAAAAAACAATAAAATATCGTCAATTTAAAGAAGACATTTTTAATTATGAACTCGACATTCAGCTTTTAAGATTAAAGGAATTTACACAGGACAAGGCCCGTCAGGAATCTCAGAAAAAAGAGCTGGAAGAAAAACGAGGCTTAGTTCAAAAAGAAATTGAAGCAATTCAGGCAACACTGTTTGAAAATAACGACAAAATTAAAGATCTGCAGACAAAAATGAATTCTCTGCAGGTTGAACTTGCGACTGTGCAGACTGAAAAAACGAACAAACTTCAGAGAGCGCAGGAATATAATCTTCAGGCAAACAAGATTCGCGAAAAACTTGGAATTCTTGAAGTAAAACAAAATTCAATCCAGGAAAAAATTGACACTTTTAACGAAGAAATTGATGAAAGAGAAGCTGATCTTCATTCAAAAAACAAACAGCTCGATACAATAAAACAAAATATTGACAGTTTTACGCAGAATATAACATCAGCTAATTCAAAAATTACGGAAAATGACACTCTCGCCGCAAAAGGCGCTGACGAAATTGAAGAATTAAATGAACAGATTGTTAAGCTGCAGAATCAACTTGGCGAAATAACCGAAGACATTGTTAAAGAACTTGATTCAAAACTCAAGGAATCCGGATTTTCGAGCACAGCTGCAAAAAATGCAAAAGAAGAAGTTGAAAATGCTCTCGCAAAACTCAAAATTTTTGCAGAAGGACGAAAAAATATTTTAAGCGACTTTGCTTCTTTAACAGGCCACAGCGAAGAAGAAAATGAAAGAATTGTTCAGGAAGCAATTAAGGCTTTTGAAGAAATAAATTCAATTGCCAAAAATATTGAACAGAGCCTTGAAGTTTACGAAAAAGCAATGCCAGACTTTATTGAAGAATTTACTTCTCCAGAAGGAATTATTACGAAAAAGCGTGGAATTGATTCTAAAATTCAGGAATTGAATGCGCAGATTGACCAGATTAACGAGAGAATTGCTTCTTACAAATCACAAAATTCTACTCTTGCAAAAAAAATCAACGAATATCGGGACACGTTAAACCAGTTGCGCGTAACGGAAGCTTCGATGGCACAGGCAATTTTTGGCGTTAAGCAGAATGTTGAACTTTTGCGCCGTTCCCTCGTTAGCGAACAGAATAATTACAGACAAAATCAGGAAGAATTTGAAGAAGAACAGCGCCGCCAGGAAGAATTAAACGAGCAGATTGTAGACATTCAAAGTGAACTGGCTTCGATTGAACATCGTGGACAAAAATGCGCCGATGAAATGGCTGCAATCAATAACGAAATTGTGCGTTGCAATTCTTCTGTAAGTGGAACTCAAAGTAAACTCGACAAAAAACTTGAAGAACAGAGAAAAGTTCAGGGACAGTACGAAAAACTGGCAATGGACTTAGTTACAAGCGACAACGATATTAGAAACATTAAGCAGAATTTTATTGACACACACAGCCGCGACCTTATGGAATTTGAAGAAAGAATGTACAAAATTACAGAATCTTCAGTTTCTTTACGTGAAAAACTTTCAAAGGCACGCGAAGATTTAAAAAATCTTGGAAGCGTAAACCTTATGGCTCCAGAAGAATTTGGAGAACAAAAAGAACGCTACGAAAAACTGCAGGCAAGTTTTGACGACACAAATAAATCTCTCGAAAATCTTATCCGCGTTTCTGAAGAAATCCGCACTAAATCTACAGAAATGTTCCTTGATACATACAACAAGATTAAAAAGAATTTTCATAATATGTTCCGCCGGCTTTTTGGCGGTGGAAGAGGAGAACTTCGCTTAGTAGATCCGCAGAATGTTCTTACTTCTGGAATTGACATTTATGCAGAACCGCCTGGAAAAAAACTGCAGAACATTGCCCTTCTTTCTGGTGGAGAAAAAACAATGACGGCCGTTGCCCTTCTCTTTGCAACGTATCAGGTTCGTCCGAGTCCATTCTGTCTGCTGGACGAAATTGATGCTGCCCTCGACGACAAAAACGTTACAAGTTTTGTAACTGCACTGCGTTCATTTGCAAAACTTTCTCAGTACATTGTAATTACGCACAATAAAAAGACTGTAATGGGTGCAAGTTCAATGCTTGGTGTAACTATGCAGGAATCTGGAGTTTCTAAGATTATGACAATGAGCCTGGTTAAAGAAATTTCAAGGGACGATGATACTGCTGAAAAAGACTTTGTCGAAGAAGATGTTGCCCCAGAAGAAAATGTTTATATTCCTCCGCGCCCGGCAAAGAGAATTCATAATCCAGACGGAACTATAACTGACCCGGAAATTGAAAAATTCCGTGCAGAAGCAAAAGAAGCTGCAAAAAAAGCAAAGGAAGAAGCAAAAGCTAAGGAACTTGCAGAAAAGGCAGCTGGTGAAGAGGAAAAAACAAAAAAAGATTCTGATAAAAAGGAATCTTAAAAATAAAGCAGGTTAGCAATGCTTGATTTTGATGAACTTAAAGAAAAACTTTCAGGTTTTATTCACGAAAAACCTCTTGTTTTCAGGATTACGGCACTGATAATTGTTTTTTTTGTGCTGGCTTTGATTGTAATTTTTATTCAATCGTCAAAGCCTGCTCAAAAAAAATATAAAAAAGAAGTTTATACTTCCATAGAAAAACCGATCGCGCCTTCTGGTCCAGACATTGAAAAAGACTATTATATGTCGCGAAAAACAAAAGAAGCCTGGAGCGAAGAAGAATTAAAAGAATATTTGCTGGAGAACGATTCAATTCTGATAAAAGAACTGAATGACACAAATAATAAAATTATTGATGAAATTTTAGGAGCAGCTCCTTAATGAAAACTTTGGCTAAAAAACTGCCTGTTTTAATTATTACAATTTATTCACTTTTTGCATTGAATTCCTGCGGTTCTACGCCCAAGGTTCCAGAAATCCAGCAAAGCGCAGAAGAAGAGACAAAGGCAGAAGAAGAAACTACAGATTCAAATTCAATTAATGACAATTCTCAAAATACAAACGAAGAAGAAAATTCTGTTCAGATAGAAAAAGTTGATGATGACGAACTTTTAAATACAGAAACTGATTCAAAAAATACTTCGGCAGATTTTACAGAGCCAGAAGTTTTAGATGCAGTAATTGAAGAATCTACAGAAGAAACCAAAATTCCACAAACTCAAGAAAATACACAAGAAACAGAAAATATTTTTCCAGAAAAAGTAGAACAGACAAATGAAGATTTAGAACTTTCAGAAACTCAAACGACAGTTCTTCCAAATGCCGAAACAGAAAACTCTGCAACAGCCGAACAGACTATTACAGAAAATCATGAGGAACAAAACTTAGGCAAAGAAAGTTCCACAACAACTGTAAACACACAGAATGCACAACAAACTGATTCGCTTTTAAATTCTTCTCTAGAAAACGAAGAAAATCTTACAGAAGAGACGAACGAAGAAAACACAAGTATTCAGGCGGAAGATGAAGTTGAATCTTCTCAAACAGATTCTATTGTTCCGAGCAGAACAATGACTGTAAAAAACAACCAGTATGTTGACGTTGTTTACCCTGGACGTGGCTGGATTTACATTGGCGAAGAAGGAGAAAATGACAGCCCGCTTTTCCGTTATTTTGGACGAAAACTTGGAAGTGAAAACACAACATTTACAGTGCGTTCAATTAAAAACGGAAAAACTCTTCTTCATTTTTACAAAAACGACGTTTTAACAGGCAGTTACATCGACGACTACCTTGAAATTCTAGTAACGGAAGAAGGCGCTTTTGCAAACGAAAGAATAACGGCGCCTTCTTACGCGGAAGTTGTTCCAAAAAAAATAAATACAAATGCAGAACAAAAAAATCTGGCAACTCTAGCAAACGAAGAAACCAAAGATAAATCGCAAGAAAATTCAACTGAAAATTTACAGGATTTAACGGCACAAAGCGTTTCGGATAATTCAACAGAAAGCAAAAACAACGGACAGAATTCAATTCAGCTGGAAAATAATATTCAGCAACAAAATGAATTAGAAAATACAAAAAAACAAAAGTCAGCAAAAAAAAGAAATTCACAAAATTCACTTTTAGAGCAGGCTAAGGAATCTTTAAAAAATAAAGACTACGAAAATGCTCTCGACGAAATTCAGGAATATCTTGATACGCAAAACATAAAAATTGACGAAGCGCTCTATGTTCAGGGACAGATTTTAGAAGCAGACAGCAGCGTGCGGAATATAAAAAGCGCAATTGATTCTTATGATTCGCTTATAAAACACTACCCTTCAAGCAAATTCTGGCAGGATGCAAATAAACGGAAAATCTACTTAAATCGTTACTATATAAACATTTACTAATTCTGGAGGAATAAATGAAAAAATTAAATTCAGCACTTGTTTGCCTTACAGTTCTTCTTTTTGCTTCGTGCACAATAAAAACAACACAAATAAACCGAAGAACAGTAAGCGTAAGTGGAACTGGTTCCGTAGAAGTTGAAGCAGACAACGCAACTGTAACACTTTCCGTAATTACAAGGGCAAAAGATGCAGGAAATGCTTCCCGCGAAAATGCAGAAAAAATGACAAAAGTTCAGGAAGCTGTTATTGCTGCAGGAATTCTAAAAGATGACATTTCTACAGAGCATTACACAATTGAACAGGAAACAAGTTATTCAAACGGCAGAGTTATTTACGGAGATTATGTTGCAACAAACAGAATAAAGATTTTTGTAAAAGACTTAAATCTTACAGGAACAGTTATTGATTCAGCACTCAAAAACGGAGCAAATCAGCTTTCTTCGTTTCAGTACGGAATTACGAACAAGGAATCTTTCGTAAAACAAGCCAGAACACTTGCAGTTCAGAATGCTCACGATGCTGCGAACTTACTTGCAACAACAAGCGGAGCTTTTTTAGGAAAAGTTTTGAGCATTAACGAACAGTCAAACAACTTTGGAATGTACAAAATAAGTGCGATGCGTGCAAATTCAATTGAAGCAGATGCAATTCCAGAAGCGGCGTCAGTTTCAACACCAATTTCTGGCGGAAAAACAACAATAAGCTTTACTGTAGATGCAGTCTACGAAATTAAGTAGAAATACTGATACGAATTGCCTTAAAAATGTTAAAAGAATAGAATAAAAGAGCTTTAATAAAATTCAATTTTTAAAAGCCATATATGGGAGAATAAAATGCTTGATTTAAAATTTGTAAAAGAACATCTTGCAGAAGTAAAGGAAAACATAAAAAACAGAAACATGGTTGCAGATGCTGACCTTGTAGTAAAACTCTACGATGAACGCACTGCCCTTACAACAAAACTTCAGGCTTTACAGCAGAAAAGAAACGAAAACGCTGCAAATATGAAGCAGAAACTTGATCCGGAAACCCGTGCAAAATTCATTGAAGAAGGCAAAAAAATAAAGGAAGACGTTGCACAGGCAGAAAAAGAACAGGCAGAAGTTGAAGCAAAACTTGAAGAAGCTGCAAGACAGTTGCCAAACATGTGCCATCCAGACACACCAATCGGAAAACTCGATACAGAAAACCTTGAAGTAAAAAAAATTGGAACTCCACGCAAATTTACATTTAAGCCAAAAAGTCATGTTGAACTTGGCGAAGAACTTGATCTTATTGATTTTGAACGCGGAACAAAGGTTTCTGGTCCAAAATTCTACTATCTTAAAAACGAAGCAGTATTCCTTGAAGAAGCTTTGATTATGTATGCCCTCAACATTTTGCGCAAACACGGATTTACAACATTTATTACTCCTGATGTTGCAAAAGAAGAAGTTTTAAGAGGAATTGGCTTTAACCCGCGCGGAAACGAATCAAACGTTTATGCTATCGAAGAAGAAGGAACCTGCCTGGTTGCAACTGCAGAAATTACACTCGGTGGCTACCATTCTGGAGAAATCTTAGACAAATCAGCCCTTCCGCTTTTCTATTGTGGACTTTCTCACTGTTTCCGCCGCGAAGCTGGTGCTGCAGGACAGTTCTCTAAAGGTCTTTACCGCGTACATCAGTTTGATAAAGTAGAAATGTTTGTTTACTGTCTGCCGGAAGATTCAGATAAACTTCATGAAAAACTCCGCTTAATCGAAGAAGAAATTTTTGAAGGTTTGGGAATTCCATTCCACGTTGTAGACACCTGCACCGGCGATCTTGGAGCTCCAGCCTACAGAAAATGGGATCTTGAAGCATGGATGCCAAGCCGCGCAACAGAAGAAAAACCAGAAGGCGATTACGGTGAAGTTACTTCAACTTCTAACTGTACAGACTTTCAGTCACGCCGCTTAAACGTAAAATACCACGACGATGACGGAAAAAATAAATACGTTCACATGCTCAACGGAACAGCAATTGCCGTAGGAAGAGCAATGCTTGCCATTATGGAAAACTACCAGAACGAAGACGGTTCTATCACAGTTCCACCGGCACTCGTTCCATTCTGTGGATTTGATAAAATTGGACCCAAAAAGACTATAAAAGATCCTGTTTATCATGCTTCAAAAAAATAGTTAAAACTTTATGATACGAAAACGTGCCAAAGTATACAAAAATGTACTCTGGCACTTTTTTTTGAATTTCAAAATTCAACAGCAAAAGGGAGAATTTTACAGTTTTTTATCTTCAATGTAGCGTGCATCTTCTTCTTTTATATTTGTAAACGAACAGATTGCACAGTATTTTTTATTTTCTTCATCAAAAAAAACATTTTCTGCCCTAAAGTTTGAATAAATCGTGCGTTCTTTTATTGGACCGCTAAAAATTGGAAAACCAAGCACAATTGAATACTCGCATCCAGTTTGAATTATTATATCGTCAGCATTTCCGGCAAAAACAATCCGCTGTTCGTCAAGATAAATTATAAAAGGATTTTCTTTTCTTCCTTCAATTGACTGATTTGTTTTTTGAATATTTGAAGCAAGATAACGGACAACAGAAATTAAAAAAAGGCCGTTTCCAATTGATTTTCCATCTGAACGACATTCCATTACAAATTTTTCAAGATAAGATTTTGCTTTTAGCTGATTTTCTTCAGGAACATCGCTCCATTTTGGAGAAACAAAAACCGGATAATCCTGCAAAAAAGAACATTTTAATGCGCCCGATTCTTCCGGTGAATAATACAAGAGAGCCGTAAAAGTGGGAGATTGTTTTTTTTCTTTTTCTTCAATTTTGTTTATGGTCGAAGGAATAACAAGTGCAAGACCGGATTTTACGCTTTTTACATCTGTAATAAAATAAAGTCCGAGCCTGTTAAAATAAAACTGAACGCGAACTTTTTTTCCATCAAAAGCCTTAATGCTTTCCGGCGGATTTTGAAGAAGAATTATTCCCTGATCAAGAACTGTCATTTGCTCGCCAGGAAGTGCAACAGGAAAAATTCCACTTGCAACACTGCGAATTTCTGGATTTTTTTTAGTTTCCTGATTTTCTGTTCTATTGTCTTTTTCTTCCTGATTTTCTTCGGTTAAAGTTACAGGAACATTTGCATCCATAAGATATTGAAGAACAAGTTTTCTTTCAATTCCAGTTAATTCGTTTGCCATAGCCCTACCCGTTTTTTGTCATCTTTATGATTTTTAACTGATCAATCTTCCAGGATTTTAATTCATCTTTAAAAAAATAAACCATTACATCAACAGTTCCAGTTTTTTTGCGGATAAAACGAACTGGAACTTCGTAAAGACTATTCATTTCAAAAGGTTCGCCAAATAAATATTCATCAAAAAGAATAAAATTTTCTTTTTCTTCTTCTTTTGAATCCTGCACCTTTTTATTTTCTGGAAAATTCTGCAAAAATTCAATTTTCCATAACTTTTTTAAATCATTTTCAAAAAGTGCAGCTTCAAAAATATTGTCTTTTTCAAAAAGAGAAACATCAATTGTTCCACTGCACAACGACAAAGCAAATTTTTGAACCAGCGTTTTTACAGTAGAATTAAATTTTGAAACATCAAGAGAAGAAAAACCTTCAAGATAAGGAAAAACTGGCGGAAGAGAAGACGCGTAGGAAGAATTTAGAACAACAGAAGGCGAAAGTTGAATTCGTTTTTCAATCGTATCAACAGAAGAAATATTAGCAGTAAGGCGTTCACCTTCTAAAGTTTGAGTCCAGTTTATCTGTTTAAAATTCTGTTCGGCAAGAGTTTTTAAAGAAGCAGAAGTTTCTGTAAGCTGAAGCTCTGAAGAATCTGAGCAGGAAAAAAGAATGCAAAGAATATAAATAAAACAGGCAAACCAAAGGACTTTTTTCATTTGTAATTCATTCTAGCATAAAGAAATGGATAATAAAAGCAAATTTGTTCAGCCTTGAAAACACACAGTTAAAACAATATAATTTTGAACAAGTTTTTTTATTTTAGAGGTACGAAATGGCACTTACACTAGCAGAAAAGATTCTTCAGGAGCACATTGTTCCAGAAGCCTGTCCAAATATTGATTTTAAAAAGGGAACTGCAATTCCTCGAGGCGAAGATATTGCCATTCACATTGACCAGACTTTAACACAGGACGCAACAGGCACAATGGCCTACCTTCAGTTTGAAACAATCGGAATTCCGCGCGTAAAAACAGATCTTTCGGTTTCTTACATTGACCACAACACTCTCCAGACAGATTTTAAGAATATGGACGACCACAGATATTTGCAGTCAGTTGCAGCAAAATATGGTCTTTATTTTTCCCGTCCTGGAAATGGAATCTGTCACCAGGTTCATCTTGAATGTTTTGGAAAACCGGGAAAAACACTTCTTGGTTCAGACAGCCACACACCAACTGGCGGTGGAATTGGAATGATTGCAATTGGTGCCGGCGGTCTCGACGTTGCAGTTGCAATGGGTGGAGGAGCTTTCCACACACCAATGCCAAAGATTTTCGGTGTAAAACTGACTGGAAAACTAAAAAAAGGAGTTGGTGCAAAAGACATTATCCTTGAAGTTTTAAGAAGAGAAACAGTAAAGGGGGGAACTGGAGCCATTTACGAATATTTTGGCGACGGTGTAGAAACTTTAACAGTTCCTCAGAGAGCAACAATTACAAATATGGGCGCTGAACTCGGAGCAACGTGTTCAATCTTCCCGTCTGATGAAAAAACAAAAAAATTTCTTGAATCAATGGGGCGTGCTCAGGACTGGAGCGAACAAAAAGCCGACGAAGGTGCAGTTTACGATAAACTTATTGAAATAAATCTCGACGATTTGCACGCACTTGCAGCCTGCCCTCACAATCCAGACGTTATTGATACTGTAAAAAATCTTGCAGGCAAAAAAGTAACACAGGTTGTAATCGGTTCCTGTACAAATTCTTCACTCGATGACCTTGAAAGCGTTGCAGCAATCGTAAAAGGCCACCACATTGCTCAAGGCGTAGAAGCAGGAATTGCACCAGGAAGCAGAACAACTCTTTTAATGGCTTCAAAATCAGGAATTCTTGAAACACTCATAGAAGCAGGATTCCGTATTCTTGAAAGCGCTTGCGGTCCTTGTATTGGCCAGGGATTTGCACCAAATTCTCAGGGCGTTACCTTGCGTACATTCAACAGAAACTTTAAAGGCCGCTCAGGAACAGCAGATGCAAATGTTTATCTTGTTTCGCCAGAAACAGCGGCTGCAGCAGCAATTTCCGGAGTATTTACAGAAGCAGAAAATTTAACTTATGACGATCCGGCATACAAAACAGGAATAAGAGTTTCTATGCTCGACGGAAAAGATGAACGTCTTTCTTCTCCAATGATTTTAAGTTGTGCAACAAACCGTGGAATGATTATTCCTCCATTGAGCGAAGAAGAATCTGAAAAAGTAGAAATTCTGCGTGGTCCAAACATTAAGCCTTGTCCTCCTTGCAGAGAATACAAATCTAACCTTTCTCTCCCGGTAAGATTAAAGGCAAAGGACAATGTTTCTACAGATGACATTATGCCAGCTGGAGCAAAAGTTTTACCGTTACGCTCAAATATTCCGGAAATTTCAAAATTCACACTTACACGCTTAGACGAAACATTCTATACACGTAGCGAAGAAGCAAAGTTTGCAGACTGTTGTGTTGTAGGTGGCGAAAACTACGGACAGGGTTCAAGCCGTGAACACGCAGCACTTGGACCAATGTATCTTGGAGTAAGAGCCGTAATTACAAAATCTTTTGCACGCATTCACAAGGCAAACCTGATTAACTATGGAATTATTCCAATGACTTTTGCAAAAAGTGAAGACTACGACAAAATTACACAGGGCGACACTCTCGAACTTGTAGACCTGGACGATTCACTTAAAAACGGAAAACCATTTAAGGTTCTCATTAACGGAAAAACAGAAATTGAATGTGTAAACGACATTGCGAAACGTTCTGCCGACATATTGATGGCAGGCGGACTTGCAGCTTACACTCGCAAAGGTGGAAACTAAGCTAAAAAGATTCCACCAAACAAAACCAAAGACTTTGTTATATAAAGATTGCATCAACAGATTTTACAGTCTGTTTTATTGCAAATGTATAACAAAGTCTTTTTTTTATTAAAAAGTTCAATTCTTCAAATAACTATATTTTTTTGAAACTTTTTTTATTGCATTGTAGAATTAACTTTCACGTTTTTAGTGAATATTGCCACTCTACAATTTTTTAGCCAGACGAGGCTTTGGGAGTTTTTATGGAACAAGAAATAGTTTCCACGCGTCTTCCTGACGCGCAGAGCGCTGCCGATGATTTGTGCAGACAGTTAAGAAATCCTTTGACATCTTACAATGCAGTCATTTTTATGGCGGCAATCACCTACGATTTTGAAAAACTTTCTGCCGTTCTTAAGGAAAAATTTCCTAACAGCGAAGTTATCGGAACAACAACAGCCGGAGAAATCGATGCACACGGATTTAAAACAGGTTCAATAATTCTTACGACAATGCGGGATCCTTCAACAAAAGTAAGTTCAGTTTTAATTGAAGAAGGAAGCAAATATCCAATCGCATATAAAGAAGACATTGAGCAGGCATTACATGACTGCAGAATCAACACAAACGATCCAAACTCTCATCTGCACGCATTTGCCCTGACCTTTATAAACGCAATCCACAATACAGAAGAAACAATTCTTTCGAATTTCTATTCAATCATAAAAAATGACAGATTCATGCTTGCAGGCGGAACAGCCGGATACACAGGAAATGCGCCAAAGTCATTTATAAGCCGAAACGGACAGGTAACCACAGACGGAGCAGTAATGCTTTTTGTAAACACACCTTGCCACTTCGACATCCGCCAGGAAGATATGTTTAACACGACAGGAAAAGTTGTTTACGTAACAAAGTCAGATACTGTAAAAAGAACAATTTACGAACTCAACGGAAAACCGGCTTCTCAGGTTTATGCAGAAGAACTTGGCGTAAGTGAATACAAGGCACCAGAACTTGCAATAGAAAATGCGTTCGGACGCTACATAAACGGCGCAATCCACATTGCTGCAATCGCGGGATTCGGAAATGACAAGTCGATTTCGACATATGCGAGAATCGTTCCAAATTCTACTCTGGAAATAATGCACATTGGCGACATTGAAAAAAAATGCGACGAAACCTGCCAGGCAATTGTAGAAAGCGTAAGAAGACCAAAATTCGTACTTATGATGAACTGCATTCTCCGCACAATCTACTTTGAACAGCATGGATACAGCAGCAAAGTCATCTCAAAATACAAGAATGCGTTCCCTACATTCTGCGGATTTTCATGCTACGGCGAACAGCTTGGAAAAGGACACTGCAGCGAAACTCTTGTAGTTCTTGCAATCGGAGACTAAACGGAGAAGACTATGAAAGAAATCAATTTAATAAACTGCGGAAATGATCTTGTAGAAACACTCATAAAATATCTGGCAAAAGACGCTATAGGCGGAGAATTCCTGCGTGGATACGTAGAAAACCGCCGTCGCCAGGAACAGGCAGTAAAAGATCAGGAAGAATCTCTCGCTCTTTTAAAGAACGAAACAACTGCTATGAGCGAAAAAACAAGGGAAACTGCAAGCCAGAACGTACATAACCTTGACGAAATTGTTATTGCAATCAAAAAACTTCAGGACAATGTAGATAAAATCAGTTCTGAACAGAAAATCTACGAAGAAAAATTCAACAGTCTGATTGCTCAGACAAAAATAATTTCTAATCAGATTAACGATATTCAAAATATTTCGCAGCAGACAAATCTTTTGTCGTTCAATGCTTCAATCGAAGCGGCCCGTGCTGGAGTTGCAGGAAAAGGGTTCCGCGTAATTGCAAACGAAGTAAAAAAACTTTCGAATGACACAAGCAAAACTTCGGAAGAAATAAAACACAACATGGACAGCATTACTTCTTCTATAAAAAATCTTGAAGAATTGTCCGAAGAAAATTCAAACAGTTTTGAAAAACTTTCTAAAGACACAGCAAATACTCTCCAACGTTTTGAAGACATTAAAAATCTAAATGCCGAAAACTTAGGGCACGTACACAAACTTGTTGAATCAAATACAACGCAGATTGACAGCGTCTTACAAAGCATTGCAAAAACAGAAGAAAACAACGAAGAAAGCGTAAAACTCTTTGCAGAATGTGCGTCTAAAAACGAAATGCTTTTCAATGATTTGTATTCTTTTGTTTATCAGCTTAAGGCAATTTTTGACGATCTTTCAAAACAAAAAATGTCAGCAGAATTTTAGTTTTAACTAAAACAAAAAAATTATTTACATAAAAAAAGCAGCCAGAAAACTGACTGCTTTTTTTTATTCATTTGCTCACTTTTTTACTGTAAGATTGCGCCTTTGTCCGCAGAACTTACAAGTTTTGCATAACGGGCAAGGTATCCGCTCTTAACTTTTGGCTCTGGAGCTTTCCATTCTGCACGACGCTTTGCAAGTTCTTCATCGCTTACATCAAGATGAATTTTATAATTGTTGATGTCGAGGGTAATCTTGTCGCCTTCTTTTACAAGAGCGATTGGACCTCCGACAGCAGCTTCTGGTGAACAGTGACCAAGACTTGCGCCACGAGTAGCTCCGCTGAATCTTCCGTCTGTAATAAGGGCAACTTCTTTATCAAGTCCCTGACCTGCAAGAGCCGCAGTTACAGCAAGCATTTCTCTCATTCCAGGACCACCCTTTGGACCTTCGTAACGGATTACTACAACATCTCCAGGATGAATTTCAGCCTTTTGAACAGCAGCCATTGCTTCTTCTTCGCCGTCGAATACACGAGCTGGACCTGTATGAAGCATAAGTTCTTTTGCACAGGCAGAGCGTTTTACAACAGTTCCATCAGGAGCAAGGTTTCCAAACAGGATTGCAATTCCACCGTTGTCGCTGAAAGGATTTTCGATTGGACGCAAAATTTCAGGATTGCGGTTCTTTACGCCTTTAATATTTTCTGCAATTGTTTTTCCAGTTACTGTCATTAAACTTGTGTTAATAAGATTCTTTTTTGCAAGTTCTGCAAGAACAGCCTGAACTCCGCCAGCATCGTCAAGTTCACACATAAAAGTATGACCGGCAGGAGCTAAGTGGCAAAGGTTTGGAGTGCGTTCAGAGATTTTATTAACTTCGTGCAGGTCAATTGTAATGCCAGCTTCGTGAGCAATTGCCGGAACATGGAGCATTGTATTACTAGAACAGCCAAGCGCCATATCAGCAGTAAGAGCATTGCGGAAGTTTTCTGCAGTCATCATCTGACGGGCAGTAATTCCTTTTTTGTACATTTCCATAACCTGCATTCCGGCATGTTTTGCAAGAGCAATACGACGACCGGTAACAGCAGGAATCGTTCCGTTTCCAGGAAGTCCAAGCCCCAAAACTTCAGTAAGACAGTTCATTGAATTTGCAGTGAACATTCCAGAGCATGCACCGCAACCAGGGCAGGCATAGTGTTCCATTTCTGCAAGCTGAGCTTCGTTGATTTTTCCAACAGCAAGACCACCGACAGCTTCGAACATATCTGTAAGCGAAAGATTTTTTCCAGAATAAGGATTAGAAGAATCGTGTCCAGGCAGGTGACCAGGCATCATTGGACCACCAGAAACAAAAACAGTAGGAAGATCAAGACGGGCAGCAGCCATAAGCATACCAGGAACAATTTTGTCGCAGTTTGGAATCATAACAAGTGCATCAAACTGATGAGCCTTTGCAACACATTCAACACTGTCAGCAATAAGTTCGCGGGTAACAAGAGAATATTTCATTCCTTCGTGGCCCATTGCAATACCGTCGCAAACACCAATTGCAGGAAATTCAACCGGAGTTCCGCCAGCCATGCGGACACCAGCTTTTACAGCCTCACTAATGCGGTCAAGTTCAATATGACCAGGAATAAGTTCATTTTTAGCACAGATAATTCCAACAAGCGGCTGATTCAATTCTTCGTCAGTATAGCCTGAAGCATAAAAAAGCGAGCGATGTGGAGCACGCGCAGTACCTTTGCATGCATTGTCAGATTTTTTAGTAACAGCAGACATTCGTTTACCTCTTAATAAAAAAAATTCGATTCTGGAGCTATTTCCGGCTTTTCGTGGTTCCGCTATTCGCTTCATTGTTTTGTGCTACGATTTCGACAGGCGCAATCTCCGCACAAAACAACGCTTCGCGCCACTACAATCCGGGCTAGATTTTATAGATTATACAACTTAAATTCTCCTGTGTTAATAATCAAACAAAATATTCTTAATTTTTATTAAAGGACTTAAGTATTTGTAAAACCTTCACACAAATTACAGTTATTTATCCGTTTTTTTATCAAAAATGAAGTATAATCTTTGTAGTTTATAAGATATTTTGATATTTTTTTAGGAGTTACTATGAAATCAAACAAAACAAAAATTGCCTTAATTTTGCTTATGATTACTGCCTCTGGCGCTTTTGCTCAAAGCTGGAAAAACTTTATAAAAGGAGTTGAAGAAAGAGCAACCGGAAAAAGTTCATCTCAATCAACAGAACAAACAACAACCGAAAGCAAGGATAAAGCAAAACTTTCAAATAATCCGACAGTTCAGAAAGTGGCAGCTTACCTTACAAAGGCAGAAATTGCCCTTAAATCAAAAGATTACGAAACTGCCGCAGAAAACTACAATAAAGCTGTAAAAATAAAGCTTCCATCAAACATTGATGAATCAGACGCAAACACACTCAGTATCTGGTCTAGCGAAATTTACACAAGATTACAGTACCAGAACCTTAAAAATTTAAAAAAGAGATAGTTTTTACCTGGCTTAACGGCTGGTTTTTCTGCAAAGCAGTTCACCGGCTCTGGGGCGCATAAAAAAAGCGGAGTTTTTACACTCCGCTTTTTTTATTTTTTAATTACGTTTGTTAAAACTTTTTTTAGCTTTTTAGATTATCTTTGAATATTTTTTTTCAAGATCCTTTATCAGTTTATATTCAAAAGAATCTACGAGAGCAATATACGACGCTTCGATTACGTCGCTTGCAACTCCCATTGTACTCCAGAAACTTTCACCATCACTTGATTCAATCAGAACGCGGACACTGCTTGCAGTTGCTTCTTTTCCATCAAGGACGCGAACTTTATAGTCTGTTAAGTGAATTTTAGAAAGCACCGGATAAAACTGAACTAAAGCCTTTCTTAAAGCGGCGTCCATCGCATTTACAGGACCATCGCCTTCTCCAGCGGTAATTACAGCATTTCCTTCAACATCAAGCTTAACCTGAGCAAATGAACTTTGATCATCCAGAACTCTAGGAAATTCGCCACTGGTTTTATAATAGTGCAATTTAAAGAACGGCTGATATTTTCCCATTGTTTTTCGTACAAGAAGTTCAAAACTAGCGTCAGCGCCTTCAAACTGGTATCCCTGGTGTTCAAGATCCTTCACTTTTTTTACAATCTCAGCAACCAAAGGACTGCTCTTTGTAAGAGAACTGTCAAATTTCTGAACTTTTTCAACAATCATGCTCTTACCAGCAACTTCACTCATTAAAAAGATTCTTTCATTACCGACAGTTTCCGGTTCAATATGCTCATACGCAAACGGATTTTTTATTACGGCATCAATATGCATTCCAGCTTTATGAGCAAAAGCACTCGCTCCAACATAAGGCATTCCAGCTTCAAGCGAAATATTTGTAATTTCAGCGACACGCTTACAAATTGGAGTTAAAAGTTTTAGATTTTCCTGAGGAATACATTCATACCCAAGTTTTAACTGCAAATCGGCAATAATTGTAGAAAGATTTGCATTTCCAGTCCGCTCACCAAATCCAAGCAGAACTCCCTGAACATGAGTTGCACCGTTTTCAACGGCAATCAAAGAATTGGCAACAGCAAGCCCGCAATCGTTATGAGTATGAATTCCAACATCAACCCTGTTTCCAAAATTCTTAAAAACTTCAGAAACAGCTTTAGAACATTCACTAGGCATTGCCCCGCCCTTTGTTTCGCACAAAGAAAGACAAACAGCCCCGCCTTCAACAGCAGCTTCCAGAGCCTTTAGTGCATATTCTGGATTAGCCTTGTAGCCGGTAAAAAAATGTTCAGCATCAAAAATTACTTTTTTATTTTTTGCCGTTAAATACGAAACAGTATCTTTTATCATTTCAAGATTTTCTTCGAGACTTGCATGAATTATATCCGTTACCTGAAAATCCCAGGTTTTTCCAAAAATGCAGACATATTCCGTATCAGCAGCCAGAAGACTCTGCAAATTTGAATCTTCAGCACAAACCAGATCTTTTCTTCTGGTTGAACCAAAGGCTACAATTTTAGAATTCTGTAACTTAAGTTTTTTAACTTCTGCAAAAAACTCCATATCCTTTGGATTGCTGCCAGGATTTCCAGCTTCTATAAAAGACACACCAAGTTCATCAAGTGCAAGAACAATATTTATCTTATCCTGAACCGAATAACTAATTCCTTCCCCTTGAGAGCCGTCACGTAAAGTTGAATCTAAAATCGAAATCTTTTTCATATCCGCATATTATAAGTTATCTCAAAAAACTAGTCTATTATGCTCTCTTTTTAATTTTTTTATGGAGCCACAGACAAAATTACATTTGCCCAGTTTATTGCGCAGGCGCAGTTTTTTTGTATAAAAAAACAATTTTCAGTTCTGGCCGGCTTTCCGGAGTTCCGCGTCTTACGCGCTCCATTGGCGCTGCGCGCCAACGGCTTCGCCGCTCCTTCAATCCGGGCTATTTTTTTTAAGACATAAAAAAACGCGCAGACTGAACAAAAATTCCAGTTTACGCGTCTACATTTCTGCTTTTTTTAAGCAAAACTATTTTAAGGCCGCACCAATGCGCTCCAGAACCTTCTTACGGTCAAGTGGTTTTACAATGTAATTTTTTGCACCCAGCAAAAGAGACTTTTTAACAAGTTCTTCTTTTCCAAGTGCCGAAACCATTACAACCTTTGCATTTTTATCAAAAGCCATAATCTGTTCCAAAGCAGTAATTCCATCCATGCGTGGCATTGTAATATCCATTGTTACCAGATCAACATTTGGACAAAGTTCTTTATATTTATCAACTCCGTCCTTGCCATCAACAGCAGTTGCAATAACTTCATATCCTTCAGAAGTAAGAATCTGTCCAAGCTGTTTTGCAACAAAGATTGAGTCATCAACGATAAGTACACGGATTTTTGTACCGTCAAGTCTTACGCCCTCTGGAGGACGCTCGTTGATCGATGGGAAATCCTGTTTAGTTTTCATTCTGTTTCCTCCTCAAACCCTACATGCGTTCGCGAATTGCGACGTTAATTTCAACTTTTCCACATTCTGTAATAAGTGGAACGATAAGTGCTTCTACACTGTCTGTCTGTCCGCCTAGGGCTGCGATTTCCATTTTTTCGCCTGCAAAAAGTGCTGGCGGTGTAAGATCAAATTTAAATCCCAATTCGTGAAGTTTTGTTACTGCCTGAGCTGTAATCAAATTTGCAAGTTCACTGATTGTAGCCTTTGCAAGATCATCAAATTCAGGTAATACTTCACCATTCATTTTTGAAGCAATGTTCAATGCAGTCTCATAAGACATATCAAAAAGAACACGTCCCTCAACATCCCCTGCGAGACCTACAAGTGCTGCAACTCCCATAACAGGCATAGCAGTAGATTTTAAATATAAATCACCGCGTTTTACATCTGCTCCACCAAGAACTTCCTTTAAAATCTGAAACGAAGTTTCAACAAATGGATTGATATATTCTACTCTCATAAGTTTCTCCCAACTTAAAATTTATTTAGTAAAATAGGCAACTGATCCGTCTGTGTGGACATTCCACTTGCCAATTCCCTCCAGAGTCTCATTTTGACCTAAAATGACGATTCCATTGCCCTTTAATTTTTCTTCAAAATCAGCCGCAAGAGTTTTTTGAGCACTCGCACTTAAAAAAGAAATCAAATCCCGGGCAAAAATAATATCACAAACTGGCAAAGAATTTGTATTTGCACAGTCATGGTATTCAAACATTATGCTGTTTTTTATTTCAGGTGTAAATGTAAACTCAGAATTTGCCTTAGTCGTAACGTAAGGAGCATACCAGTTATTAGCAACATCAGCAGGAACACTGAGCAAAGGTGCATTAGAAACATTCAGTAAATCAATGTCGTGAGCATAAATTCTTATCTTTGCTTCCGGGTAACGCTTTTTTAACAGGCAGGCAAGAGAATAAGTTTCCATTCCTTTGCCACAACCAGGATTCCAGACAGTTATCTGTTTTGCAACATTATCAGGCAGAACCTTAAAGATTGAATCTGCGTATTCTTTTGTCCACCAGCCGCCACTGCAAGGAGAATAAAAAGGCTTTAAGAAAGCATCAGCATCTTCTGCCGAAGCAAGCTGTGTATTAGAAGCACCTCTTTCATTCTGCCATGAAGCAAAACGCTCTTTTGCCCATTTTTCATTAGCAAAAGAAAGTGTAAATTTGCGCATTTGAGCAAGAGATTCTGCAATAAAGCCAAAATCATCGCCAGAAGAATCAGATTTTTTTTCTGACTGTTCTTTATTTTCTGCAACCTCAACAGCAACATTTTGAACGCTGTCAGTCTGTGCAACCGTCTTAGCTTGAACTTTCGGACCTCTAACAACACTCATTCTGGCAGATTCTTCTTCCATAGCCTGAGCTTCTGTTTTTGAACCAAAAATTCTTTCAATATCAAGAAGAATATAGAGTCTGTTGTTTACCTCAACAACGCCCTGAATATATTTAATATTGATGTCGCCAAACAATGGATGTGGCGGTTGAATTGTTGCTTTTTGAATTCCTACAACTTTATCGATTACGTCAACAACGATTCCAAAAGTCTGTTCTCCAATAGAACAAATCAACATATTTTCAAGATAACCGTCAGGTCTTTCTTCTACATCAATATTAAAAAAGAGTCTTAAATCTACGATTGGAATAATGTCACCACGAAGATTGTAAACACCAAGCACAAAAGGAAGCGTATTTGGAACGTATGTAAAACGTCCAGCCTTTGCAATTTCCTTTACTTTCATAATATCAATGGCATAATCCTTTCCAGCAAGAGAGAATGTAACCATTTTAAAATCAATCTGTGCAAGTTTTTCTTTTTTATCGGAAGAATCCTGGGTTGCATTTGGAACGATACTTGCATAAGCCCCAAGATTTTTCGCAAGAGCAGTATTTATGTTTGCAGTTTCCTGATTCTGAATATTTTCGTTAGCCATGAAAGTCTCCTTTTTAACCTATAGCCCCATATTCAGAACGGGCTTCTATTTCCTGACGAACTCCAAGTTCAAGCAGTTGACTTACATCAATAATCAACGAAACTGAGCCGTCACCAAGAATCGACGCTCCGGCAATTCCAGGAGACTGTGTAAACTGATCGCGCAAAGGTTTGATTACAACATCTTCTTCGCCAATAAGAGCGTCTACCATAATACCAATTTTTTTATCTTGAGTTCCAACAATTACAACAAAGCAGTATTCACCGTTATCGTCGTTACGGATATTAAACAAGCGGCTTAAGCGGAGAACGGAAATAACTTCGTTACGAACGTTTAAAACTTCGTAATTATCAATTGTATTTATTTCTCCACGTTTTATACGATGACTTTCTATTACAGATGCAATCGGAATTGAATAAACTTCTTTTCCGACACGTACGAGCAGGCCCTGAATAATTGCAAGCGTAAGCGGAAGTCTGATTGAAAATTTTGAACCTTTTCCTTTTTCAGAAGTAACGTTAACAGTTCCATTCAACTTATCAATCATTGTCTTTACGACATCAAGTCCTACACCACGACCAGAAATATTTGTAATCTTATCTGCAGTAGAAAAACCTGGCATAAAGATAAGATTTGCAGCTTCCTGTTCAGTTAAAACCTTATTTGGATGAATAAGTCCTTTTTCAACTGCCTTTTTGCGGACTTTTTCTGTATCAATTCCACTACCGTCGTCAACAATATCAATAATAATCATGTTGCCTTCGTTAGAAGCCTTGAGCAGAACAGTTCCTGTTTCTTCTTTTCCAGCCTTTTTTCTTTCTTCTGGAGATTCAATTCCATGGTCTACAGAATTTCTTACACAGTGCATAATCGGATCCATAAGATCATCAATTACAGTCTTGTCGAGTTCTGTATCTTCACCTTCGATAAGGAGATTAACTTTTTTGCTAAGATCTTTTTGTAAATCGCGGACAACACGAGGAAAACGATCAAAAATCTGGCTGATTGGAACCATTCGGATTTTCATTACGCCTTCCTGCAATTCTCCGGCAATTCTTCCAAGATTTTGAGTTGCAGAATGGAATTTTGTATTTAAATCTTTGAATTTCGACTCAAATGAACTGAAATAATCAGCAATTTCGCCATATTCCTGCATGATGTTGTTTCTAATATCTTTTACGGCAACACCATTTTGAATTTCTTCAAGATACTGAGGAAGCTGTTCAAACATCTTGTGGATTTTTTCTCTAAAGGAAGAATCCAATGTCTGAAAATGAACAAGCATGTCTGACTGCATCTGTGCACTCTGATTAAATGCGGCCTTTGTAATTACAGTCTCAGAAACAAGGTTCATAAGAACATCAATACGTTTTGAATCAACACGTAAAATAGAACTCTGCTGAGCGTGTCCTGTAGCTGGCGCTGATTTTTGAGCAGTTTTTTGAACCGCAGGAGCAGAAGGCTGAACAGGAGCTTTTTCTTCTTTTGGAGTTTCTGGAGCTGGAGCAACTGTTTTTTGCTCAACTTGAGCAGGTTTTTCCTGAACAGGCTGAACAACGGCTTCTTTTACAGCAGACGCTGAAGAATCTTTTGCTACTGCATTGTCGAGACATTTAGCGTCAACACTCAAGGTTACGTCATCTAAAAACGCAACGTCTTCAATCTGATCCTGATTATTTGCAGAAGCAACATAATACGTTACATCTTTATGGAATTCATCTTCGTAAAGAGCATCAAAATCTGGAGTAGTTTTTAAAACTGTTCCAATTGATTTTAAAGCTGCAAAAACCTGAATTCCGCCAACGCTGTTCATTGGGTTGCTTTCGTCAAAGACAACGCTAATAGACCAGAGTTTTTGTCCCGGCTGACAACTCTGTTTTAATTCAAGAAGTTCAAATTCCGACATTTCTACAGAAACAGAAGAATTTGAAGCTGCTGTATTACTAGCAGCAGAAGAAGCAGGTGCACTTACAGGAGAAGCAGCAGGCGCAGAAACAGATTTTTTAGTTTTGCCCTCTTTTGCTGGAATCAAAGATTTTATCTTATTTGAAACATCTTCTACACTTTCAGCATAAACAGAACCATTCTGTCTGGCTTCGAGCATGGCTTTTATAATATCGAGAGCATTAAGAAGGGTATCTACAACATCTTCATTTACTTTTACACGATCTGAACGAACTTCGTCCAGCAAATCTTCCATTGTGTGAGCAAAAGTTGAAATTTCTGTAAATTCTACAGTCGCAGAGTTGCCTTTTAAGGTATGCGCTGCACGGAAAATTTCGTCAATAGCATCATGATTGGTCGGATCGTTTTCTATTGCAAGAATATTGCTTTCAAGATTATCGACCATGAGTTCAGCTTCTGAAAAATAGTCTTTAAGCAGTTCCTCGTTGTTAGCGTCAAGAAAATCACTCATAGGATTTATTTTAACCGTTAGACTTTCAAAGTCAAGCAATAAAAAAACTTTAACAATTTATTTTTTTTATTTTTGGATAAGTAATCTTTT
>CAVKVK010000009.1:0-8982 GCA_963659855.1 Parabacteroides distasonis
TTGAATTGCTTTTTCTGCGGTGTTTTCGAGAGGAATGAGTTCTGCTTCTTTTGCAGCTCTTGGTTTGAATTCAACATTTGGAAGATTTTTGTCGCCAATTGTAATTCTAAGAGGAATTCCAATTAATTCCATATCTGCAAATTTTACGCCAGGACGTTCATCGCGGTCGTCGAGTAAAACTTCGATTCCATTCTTTGTAAGTTCGTCGTAAAGTTTGTCGGCTGCTTCTTTCATTGCTCCTGAATATTTGATTGGAACAATGCAAACCTGGAAAGGAGCAACTGACATTGGCCAGATGATTCCTTTTTCATCGTTATTTTTTTCTATGATTGAAGCGAGTGTGCGGTCAATGCCGATTCCGTAACAACCCATTGTTGGTTCCTGAGGTTTTCCGTTTTGTCCAAGGAATGTTACGTGCATTGATTTTGTATATTTGTGACCGAGCTTAAAGATGTGTCCAAGTTCGTTGCCTTTGCGTGTGTAGAATTCGCCTCCGCACAACGGGCATTTGTCGCCTTCTTTTACTGTGCGTACGTCAGCATTGATGTATGGAACAAAGTCGCGGAGTGGTTCAACATGCTTAATGTGGTAGCCGTCTTTTCCGGAACCTGCAATTGCGTCGTGCATCATTGCTTCGCCGTCTTTTATTACAGAGTAGTCAACAACGAGCGGACATTTTGCTGTGATTGGTCCAACAAATCCATGTGGAGCGCCTGCGTATTCAAGAACTTCGTCTGCTTCTGCAAGAACAACTTCTGAAGCCTTTAATGTTGCTGCGAGTTTTGCTTCGTTTACGTCAAGATCTGAGCGGATAAGAACACAAACATAAGAAAGCGGATAATAATCGCCTGCTGGATCTTTTACGCGATTCCATTTTTCTGCGCCAGTTGCGCCTGTCATGTCGATTCCAGCGTTGATTACACGGTAAATGAGCGCTTTAATGAACATTTTTGGAGATTCATCAAAGAATTTTTCCATATCTTCGATTGAAAATACTTCTGGAGTTGCAACCATTTCTACTGGTAAATCTGTTTTTGCTGGTTTTTCGCCTTTTTTGTTTGTTGATTCATCTGGAGCGCACCATGCTTTTTCGACATTTGCAGCAAATCCACATTTTTCGTTTGGACAGATGATTAAAGTATCGTCGCCAATGTCAGATTCAACCATGAATTCTTCTGAGCCTGAACCGCCCATTGCGCCAGAGTCTGCACGAACAGGAATAATTTTAAGTCCGAGACGTTTAAAGATATTAAAATAAGCCTTTTCGTAAAGATTATAAGATTCGTCGAGAGAAGCGTCGTCTGCGTTCATTGTGTAGCCGTCAGCCATGATAAATTCGCGGCCACGCATTACGCCGTAACGAGGACGGATTTCGTCGCGGTATTTTGTGTTAATCTGATAAAGGTTTATTGGAAGCTGCTTATAAGAACTTAAAGCGTCACGAACAATAACTGTAAAAGCTTCTTCTGCAGTTGGCGAAACAACCATATCCTGTTCGCCACGGTTTTTTGCCTTGAGCATTTGAGGGCCCATTGTTTCCCATCGGCCAGATTCTTTCCAGATGTCGCCAGGAACGATAACTGTTGGTTTAAATTCGAGTGCTTCGGCTGTGTTGTTCCATTCTTCACGAACAATCTGCTCTAGTTTATAAAGTGAACGGAGTCCAAGTGGAAGATATGTATAAAGTCCGTTTCCAAGTTTGCGTGTGATTCCTGCTCTGAGCATGAGTTTATGACTTGCGATTACAGCTTCTGCTGGAGCATCGCGAAGTGTTGAAATATAGAATTTTGATGTTTTCATGATTTAACAGTTTATTGAAAATGCCTGTTATTGACAACTAAAACAAAGTTGATGCAAGCGTTAAGGGCTGCAGGAGCGCGAAGCGTTCAAAAACGCAGTTTTTGAATGGAGCGAAAGCGGAACTCCGAAAGACCTGACCTGCCGGATGGCAGGGAACGCCCTTATAAATAAAAAAAGACTGACCTTAAAAGCCAGCCTTTTGTAAAAATGTTTAACTTAGTTTGAAGTTAACGTAAGGTGACGAGGAAGACCGTCAACCATGATTGGGCTCAACTCTGCCTGAATGAGAGGGTGAATGTAATGGATCAAATCTTTTGTAACTTGATCATCGCCGTCAATCCATTCAAGAGGAACTTTCTTTTCTACGTTTGCAATTTCTTTAACGTCGGCAGTTTCTGTAATGCACATATAAGGATCGTCAGAAACACGTTTAAGAACTACAACCTTTCCTGTTTCGCCTTCGAAAGCTGCTTTTACTGCTGCACCACCAACGTTAAATGCTTCTGTAATGTCTGTGCGGCTTGACATATGGGCTGCACAACGCTGCAAAGTTGAAAGTTCAATTGCGCGGGCTTTTACGCCAAGTTCCATCTGGAGTTTTGTGGCCAGGAAACTTGCAGTTCCAGACATTTGTTTGTGGCCAAATGCGTCAACAGAGTCTGCATGCTGACCAAGTTCAAAAACGTATCTTCCGTCGGCGAGTTTGATTCCTTCAGAAACTGCAATAACAACTGATTTTCCTTTGCTTACAATTTCTTTAACGCGAGACATAAATTTGTCAATATTGAATGGTTTTTCTGGCAAATAAATTAAGTCTACGCCTTCGCAGTCTTCTGATTTTGCAAG
Source organism: Parabacteroides distasonis (assembly GCA_963659855.1). Classification (GTDB taxonomy): domain Bacteria; phylum Spirochaetota; class Spirochaetia; order Treponematales; family Treponemataceae; genus Treponema_D. The sequence goes on from CAVKVK010000009.1 coordinate 2,647, forward strand.
AGCCGAAGCTGCTGTGAGCCAGCCAGCATTGCGTCCCATAATTTCTACAACAGTAACTGTCGGATAGTCATAAACAAGACCGTCGCGGATAATTTCTTTCATTGTAGAAGCAATAAATTTTGCAGCAGAACCAAAACCAGGAGTGTGATCGGTAATTGCAAGGTCGTTGTCGATTGTTTTTGGAACGCCCATAAAGCGGATTGTGCTGTTGATTGACTTTGCATAGCGCGAAAGTTTTTCAATTGTGTCCATTGAATCGTTTCCGCCAATGTAAAAAAAGTATTCAATTTCGAGTTCTTTTAAGATTTCAAAGATTTTTTCGTAAGTTTCTTTGTTTGATTCAATTTCCGGCAATTTAAAACGGCATGAACCAAGATAAGAAGAAGGAGTTCTCTTTAAAAGATCAATGTCCATAGATGAACGAATTTTCTGAGTCAAATCAACATACTGGCGGTCGAGTAAACCCTTAATACCGTGCTGCATTCCATAAATTTTCTTTGAACCACGGTCTCTTGCGGTCTGAAAAACTCCTGCAAGGGAAGCATTGATTACTGATGTAGGTCCACCTGACTGTCCAACAATTACGTTACCAATCATAAATTTTCTCCATAAAGTATTATTAAATCTAAAATAATTTTATCACTAAAAGGAAGGAATAGAAACAAAAAAAGAAAAAATCAAAGTTTAGATTGTGTTAAAAAGAATTTGGGCGTTCCCTGCCATCCGGCAGGTCGCGCTTTTCAGGGTTCCGCGCAGTACGCGCTGCATAGTTATGACAGAATGTCATAACTACGCCTTCGGCGCCCTTACAATCGCTAACGCAAAAAAAATCCCTCCAGCAATTTACTGAAGGGATTTCGTATAAATGTACGCAGATTTATTCAGGCTGTTTGCCAATGTATGCAGTTTCTAGCGAAACTCACAGCCGTTGTGCGTACATCCGTGTACGCAGATTTATTTAGGCTGCTTTCCAATGTAAGCGCACTTTTCTGCCAAAACGTCGTGTTTTGTCAAAAAGTGCAGAGTTTCTAGCGAAACTCACAGCCGTTGCGCGTACATCCGTGTACGCAAATTTATTTAGGTTGTTTACCAATGTAAGCTAAAATTCCGCCGTCAACGTACAGGATGTGGCCGTTTACTGCGTTTGAAGCGTCAGAAGCCAGGAATACTGCCGGACCTGCGAGTTCTTCCGGGTCAAGCCAGCGTCCAGCCGGTGTGCGTCCGCAGATGAACTGATCGAATGGATGGCGTGAACCGTCTGCCTGTTTTTCGCGGAGAGGTGCTGTCTGTGGAGTAGCAATGTATCCAGGTCCGATGCCGTTGCACTGAATGTTGTCTGCACCGTATTCAGAACAGATGTTCTTTGTAAGCATTTTGAGACCGCCCTTTGCAGCTGCGTAAGCAGATACAGTTTCGCGACCGAGTTCAGACATCATTGAACAGATGTTAATGATTTTTCCGTGTCCCTTCTTAATCATTGAAGGAAGAACTGCCTTTGATACGATGAATGGAGCGTTAAGGTCAACATCTACAACAGCGCGGAAGTCTTCTGCTGACATTTCTGTCATTGGAATTCTCTTGATGATTCCAGCATTGTTTACGAGAATGTCTACAACGCCAACTTCAGCTTCGATTTTTTTAACAGTTTCGATAACCTGATCTTCTTTTGTAACGTCACAGATATATCCGTGAACATCGTTCATTCCGTTTTCTTTGTAGTTTGCGTAGCCTTTATCAAGCTGTTCCTGTCCACGGTCGTTAAAAACAATTTTTGCTCCAGCAGCGTGGAAAGCTTTTGCGATTGCAAATCCGATTCCGTATGATGCGCCTGTAACCCAGGCAACTTTGCCAGTAAGGTCAAAGTCTTTCATTTCAAATGCTTTTGCCATTTTTTGATAGCCTCCAATAAATATATTTTAAAGATATAAAAATGACTTTGTAAGGTCAAGGAATTTTACTCCGTCATATTGTATCCGGTTTTTATGCGGGAAGTTTTTTATTCCTCCCCTGCCCTTTTATTATAAATCTTCAAAGCCAAGAATAAAAATATTTGAATTTTCTGTTTTCAGAATTTTTAAAATATTTTCTTTTGGAATTGAAGTTTTGCATTTTGTTTTTGCAAGTTCATCTTCTTCAAGAGATTGAACATCAAGAACTTTATCTGCAACTAATCCGTAAAGCGTTGTTTTTTCTGTTTCTTCAACTTTTTTTACAACAGAAATGACAATTATTTTAGTATTTTTGTCAGTTTCTTTGTTTTTCAGGCCGAATTTTTTTCTTAAATTAATGACAGTAATTCCCTGTCCGCGCGAATAAATTAAGCCTTCAATATAATCTTTTGTGCCTGGAATCGCGGTAAAATTTCCGTAATTCAATACTTCAAGTACGCTCGAAATTTCTACGGCACAAGTATTTGAATCAAGTAAAAAAGTTAAAAAAGATTTTTTCATTTTTTTATTAAATTACAGAAAAACTGACTGTCTGAACTTTGCAAACTTTGCCGCCCGACAGTCAGCTTTCTTTTTTTTAGAATTCCTCAAAATCAGCATCTTTTATAAGATCTGCTGTGGTTTTTCTTACAACTGTTCCAGAAATAGGATTGTCCTTTGGTTTTGCAGCTTCTTTTGGCTCTTCCTTTGTTTCTGGTTTTGCAGAAGGTTTTTCAACTGCAGGAATTTTTTCTTCCTTAGTTTTTTCTGATTGATTTTCTTCTGCTTTTTTTAGCATTTCGTTTGTTTCTGCCAGATTTTGATTGAATTCGTCTGGAGTTTTAAAGAATGCAATTGTCTGAACAAGTTTCTGTGCTTCTGAACTAAGTTCTTCTGCCATGGCTGCCATTTCTTCGGCTGCACTTGCATTCTGCTGAACAACGCTGTCGAGTTGAATAATTGCTGTAGAAACCTGCTGAGCTCCATTATCCTGTTCCCGACTTGAAGATGCAATTTCCTGAATAAGATTAGAAGTTTCTTCAATCTTTGGAACAACACCGTTAATCATATTGCCGGCATTTTCTGCGGTTGACAGTGTGTGTGTTGAAATTTTACTGATTTCTGCTGCTGAAGCCTGGGTTCTTTCGGCGAGTTTACGAACTTCGCTTGCAACGACTGCAAATCCTTTTCCTGCATCTCCGGCGCGCGCTGCTTCGATTGCTGCGTTGAGTGCGAGCATATTTGTCTGGCCTGCAATGTCTTCAATAATGCTGATTTTTTCTGAAATTGCCTTTACTGCTTCAACTGCTTCGTTTACTGCAAGTCCGCCTGCTTCTCCGTCCGCTGTTGCCTGAACTGCAATCTGGCTTGTGCGGGTTGCATTTTCTGCTGTCTGGCGGATATTGCTTGTCATTTGTTCCATTGTTGCGCTCATTTCTTCTGTTGAAGCTGCCTGTTCACTAGCTCCGGAAGAAACTGCCTGGCTGGAAGAAGAAAGTTGTTCTCCGCCTGCACGAACGTTCATTGCAGATTCGCGTACATTTTGAATTGTTTTTATGAGCGAAGTTGTCATTTTGTCGAGTGCGTTTGCCATTGCACCGAGTTCGTCGCCACGCTGCTTCATTTTTACAGAATCTTTAACTTCTTTTTCTGTAATTATAAGGTTTCCGTCTGCAATGTTTGTTAAAGCAATACGAATGTTGTTTATTGGAGTTGAAAGTGAAGAAGCATAAATCCATGCAAAAATGTAAGAACCCACAATAAAGACAACGGAAATTATAATCATCAGAAGTTTCATTATGTTTACAGATTCCATAAATGTGCTTTTTGGAACCATGATTGCAACTGACCAGTTTGTTGAAATTTCAGCACTGTCAATTGAAGTATATGCTGAATAATATTTTTTACCGTTGAATTTTATTTCTTCAACGTTGTTTTCAAAATTAATCATTCTTTTTGCAATTGAAGCAACGCCTTTAAAGTTTGGATTGTCCATTGCAAGTGATTCAAAAGTTGTTCCGCCAAGGTTAGAAACTGACAATGTACTTGCAAGAATTACTCCAGTTGTGCTGTTTATTACAAAAGATTCGTTTCCCTGCATGGAATTCAATTTTTCTGTAAAATCGTTTAAAAGCTGGCTGTCTGTATTTACTGCAAGAACGCCTGTAATTTTTCCACTTTCGTCGCGTAAAGGAACTGCGTAATAAATTGAAACATTTCCTGTTGTGCTTGCAATAACCGGGCCTTCAACAGAATTTGAGCCGCTCACAGCCTGAATAAAATAGTCGCGACCCTGAAGTTCACACTTGTTTCCGTGAGATGTGTATCCGTGTCCCTGAGTGTCTGCAAGAAGAAAATAATTTCCACCGCTAAAAACATCTTCGCTACCGTCGAGCAAAACTGCTTTTTCTTTAAGTGAAAGATCAGACTGTAGTTCTTTACGTTCTGCAACTGAACGAAGAATATTTATGTTTCCCTGAATTTTGCTTACTGCAAGCTGCGAAACCGTGTCTAAAAGAGGACTTATTCCCTGATAAGCAGTCGTGTTAACGGCATCGCTGGCAAAAAAGATTGAAATCCATGTTAATGCAATTCCCAAAATTAAAGATACAAGTGCTACGTAACCAGTTATTGCGTGACGAATGCTTTTCATAAAAACCTCTTATTAAATTTATAAATTCTATCCGATTATTTTTTTTACAACGGCAATTAATTTTTCTGAAGTAAATGGTTTTACAATCCAGCCAGTAGCCCCGGCAGCCTTTCCTTCTTCCATTTTTGATGACTGATTTTCGGTTGTAAGGGCAATTATTGGAGTGAATTTATATCCTTCTGTTTTTCTTAATTCCTTTGTAAATTCAATTCCGTCCATATTTGGCATATTAATATCTGTAATTACAAGATTGAATTTATCAGCCTTTGATTTTGCAAGACCGTCTACACCGTCTTCGGCTTCTGTTATTTCGTATCCTTCTTGTCCCAGGATAAATGAAATACTTTTTCTAATAGAAACAGAATCATCAACAGCAAGAATTTTTTTTGACATTTTTAATTTCCCCCAATACTAGTTGATTTTATCATATAACAGTTATTTTCTTATTTTATAAATGTGTTATAAATGCGCAAAATGATTAAAATTTATCTGCATAATTTTTGCACGGTTACATACAGCATCAGCAATTTTTTCTAATGGCAACACTGAATCAACCGCGCCTGCTTTTACGGCTTCGCCAGGCATTCCCCAGACAATGCTTGTTATTTCATCCTGGGCAATGTTATAAGCGCCTGCGTCGTGCATTTCTTTCATTCCGTGGGAACCATCGTCGCCCATTCCTGTCATTATTACGCCGATTGCATTTTTTCCTGCATATCGCGCTGCTGAACGAAAAAGAACATCAACAGAAGGCCTGTGCCTTGCAACCAGCGGACCGTCCTTTATTTCTACATAGTAAGAATTGTTTACGCGTTTTAAAAGCATGTGGTGATTTCCTGGTGCAATCAAAGCAGTTCCCTGAGTTACACAGTCTCCGTTTGCAGCTTCTTTTACGGTTATTTTGCAAAGTCTGTTTAAGCGTTCTGCAAATGCTTTTGTAAAATGTTCCGGCATGTGCTGAACAATGACAATTCCAGGACAGTCAGCTGGCAGAGTTTCTAAAAAATCTTTTAAGGCTTCTGTTCCACCTGTGCTTGCTCCAACCACAACAACAGGCACAGAAAGTTCCATTGTGTTTGCCAGAGTTGAATTTGGTTTTTCGATTATTACGTCTGCAGAAAGTTTTGGTTCAATTACAGCAGAACTGTGGTTGTATTTAAAAGTTGCCGGCATTGGTTTTTCTACAGGTTCTAAAGTTGCCTTTTTGTTTTGAGTTGAATGTAACTGAGCTTGAGAAGGAATTAACTGTTTAATTTTTCCCGTGCAGCTGAATGCAGATTTTACAGCATCGCAAAGAAGAATTTTTGAATCTTCTAAAAATTTTTTTGTCTGGAAAGAAGGCTTTAAAATTACTTCGCAGGCACCGAGTTCGTAAGCTTTTAGTGCCTGTGGAGAATCGTTATGAACAAGGCTTGAACAAATTACAATCGGAATTGGATCAATTGTTTCGTTCATCTTTCTTAAAAAAGTAAGACCGTCCATTCTTGCCATTTCTATGTCAGAAATAATTACGTCGGGGCGATTATTCTGCAGCATGTGTACAGCAACAATCGGGTCAGTTGCTGTGCCGATAACTTTTATTTCTTCGTCGGTTTCTAAAACTTGAGTGAGTGTTTGCCTTACAAGAGATGAATCATCAATTATTAAAACCTTAATAGCCATTTGTTTGCCTTTGTAAAAAGTATTTTGTTATTAAATTTTTTTAAATATTGTTGGACCAACCGTTTTTAACGGCAAATCCATTCCAAAAATTGT
>CAVKVK010000009.1:8992-45804 GCA_963659855.1 Parabacteroides distasonis
AGGAAAAGGTATCCTCCTGGCGTTAAATGTTCTAGTAATTTTCGCACAACGCTTTCCTGAGTTTTTTTGTCAAAATAAATGAGTACGTTTCTGCAAAAGATTACATTTTTTTGCGTGTTTTTTGGATAGCTTGAATCCATAAAATTCAATCTGGCAAAATTTACTTTTTGCCTTGTTTCTGGTTTTATGCGAACTGAAGGATTTTCCTGATTTTTGCTTTTTAGAAAATAGCGTTTTTTAAGATCGTAAGGAAGATTTTCTACTTCGCTCATTGGATAAACTGCGTCGATTGCTTTGTCTAAAACTCTCGAAGAAATGTCAGTTGCAAGAATTGAATAATCGTTAATTGAATTTTGATTCTGGCGAATAAATTCCTGCATAACAATAGAAAGTGTGTAAGGTTCCTGCCCGCTTGAACAGCCCGCCGACCACAATTCAATTTTTTTTAGTTTTTGTTGAGCAAACTCTGGAAGCACAATATTTGACAAATATTCAAAATGTGAATTTTCACGAAAAAAAACTGTCAGATTTGTTGTAATTGCGTTAATCATTAAAGCAATTTCTTCACTTCCCTGAGTTGTATTAGAAAAAGTGAATTTTAAATAATCATCATAATTATTTATTCCAAGAACTTTTAAGCGGTTTGCAAGTCTTGATTGAACCATTAGACGTTTTTCGGCCGGCATTTTTATTCCAACATTTGTCTGAATAAATTCTGATAATTGCTGAAACTGAGAATCAGATAATTCTGGAGGAGAAAAAAAATCAATTCTGCTCATTATTTTTTATTTTTTTCCTTTGCACTGATTAAATCTGCAAGTTTATAAACGTCGAGAATAAGTGCAACAGAACCGTCCCCAAGAATTGTTGAATTACTTATGCCAATGCTGTTGCGATAGAGTTTGCCGAGCGGTTTTATTACTGTCTGGTGGCTGCCTAAAATTTTGTCTACGATGATTCCGACAACGCCATCCTGAGTGTTTATCGTAACAACTTCTTTTTTTGGATTATGCGGTTCTTTGGTTTTAAAATATTTGCGTAAATCTATGCAGGGAACTTCTTTTCCGTGAACAAGCGTAAATGGAAAAAGCGATTCTGAATTTTTTTTGCCAGAATGTTCAAAAAACAGACATTCAGAAATTGTGTTAACTGGAATAATGTATTTTGTATCGCCGACCTGAGTTAACATTCCGTCGATGATTGCAAGCGTAAGCGGAATTTTTAGAATAAAGCTTGAACCTTGTCCCGCTTTTGATTCAACAGAAACTGAACCTCCGAGCGAAAAAATGTCTTTTTTAACAACGTCAAGGCCAACACCGCGACCTGAAATATTAGAAACTGTTTTTGCGGTAGAAAATCCAGGTTGAAAAATCAAATGGAAAATTTCTGATTCTGAAAGTTCGGCATCTTCAGTAATAAGTTTTTTTTCGATTGCTTTTTTGCGGATTGCTTCTTTGTCTAAACCTTTGCCGTCGTCAGTAATTGTAATTACAACCGCCCCTGACTGATGTTTTGCCGAAAGTGTAATTGTTCCTTTTGGAGCTTTTTTGTTTGCAATTCTTTCAACTGGAAGTTCAATTCCGTGGTCAACAGAATTGCGCACAAGATGAAGAAGCGGATCATTAAGTTTGTCTACGACTGTTTTGTCGAGTTCTGTTTCTGCGCCTTCAATTACAAGTTCAATTTGCTTTCCAAGCTGTTCTGCAAGGTCGCGGACTGTGCGTTTAAATCGCGTAAAAAGTGAACCAATCGGCAACATTCGGATTTCCAGCGAAGTGTCGCGCAAAGAAACTGCAAGCCGGGAACTTTGTTCACTCAAGGTTTTTAAAACCGGAAGATCTTTGTCGATTGCAATTTGTTCAAGGCGGGCATTAAAAGTTACGAGTTCGCCGATTAAATCTACAAGTGAATCGAGTTTTTCTGAACTTACACGGATTGAAGACTGAACTGCGTTGCCTGCCGTTGCTGGATTTTCTGAATTAATGTTTTTTAAATGCTGCTGTTCAGCAAGAGCCGATTTAATTTGATTTTCTGAAACAAGCTGTTTTTCTACGAGAATTTGACCGAGCTGTTTGTGCTCATTCATGATTGAATCAATTTGAGTTTTTGAAACATCATTGCGGTCAATGAGAATTTCTCCAATGCGGTAGTTCTGGTCTGGATTTAAATCAATTTTTTCTGTTGCAAAAGTTGAATCGCTGTCGAGAAATATAAAAACGTCTTCAATGTCATTTTTTGTTTTTGTTGTCGTAAGAATTATGTCCCACGAAAAATAACATTCTTCCGCATTCATTTTTGAAAGTTCTGGAAGTTCATCGTAAAAAGCAACAACAGAAGCATTGCCCATTTCTGAAAGTTCTTTTACTAAAAGTTCCGGGCGGGTTCCGTTTTGCATTATTTTTTTGCTTGGCCTGAATTTTATGCGGTAAGTTGAAGCAGCTTCTTCTGTTTTTTGAATTTCCTGAGTTTTTTGTTCTTGCGGAATTGAATTTTCCTTGCTTGAATCTGAGCCACCGTTGCGGGCAACATAAGTTTTAAACGCAAGAATTAAAGTTTGCGAAGTTTGTGTTATTTCCGGCGTAATATTCTGTCCGGCGTCGAGCATAAAACGAATGTGATCGCGGGATTTTAGCATTAAATCTATAAGTTCGTTTGTGACCGGGACAACACCGTTACGCACCTGATCCATTGCAGATTCTGCTTCGTGCGTAAACTCGGAAATTGCATTAAAGCCGAACATCGCCGACGAACCTTTTATTGTATGCATTGCACGGAAAACAGCGCCGATTGTTTCCATGTCGCCAGGATTTTCTTCGAGGGTTAAAAGTTGTTCCTCGAGATTGTCTAAAAGTTCGTTTGCTTCTTCAAGAAAGACTGAGCTGATTTGTTCAAGCATGATTTATTGCGCTCCCGTTTGTGTTTTTTGAATCAGAGAGTTTAAGTCAATTCCACAGCCAGAAACATATTCAGAAATTGCTGGCGGAACTGTGTCTTTTACAAAAAATTCTTTGTTTTGTGCTTGAGCTTCTTTTTGTGCTGCAAGAATAAGTTGAATTCCTGTTAAGTCGATGTCTTCGAGTTCTTTAAGGTCAAGAAAAAGCACAGAAGTTGAATTTAATGCTTTTAAAAGTTCTTTTTGAAGTTTGTCGGCGGATTCGATTCCGGCAGTGCCTGTCCACGTTATTGTCTGTTCTTTTGTTGAATTTTTTGCTGCCAAAATTTTATCCTCAATTTTATTTTTAACTAAAGTTGTTATATACTTTTTTGAGTTGCGGTTGTGCTTTACGGTGGTTGATTACTGCGCTACGCTTGTGCCTTCGGGCGACAGGCTCAATCAGCGCGGACAGTTAAACGCAAATGGCGCAGATAGCGTAAATATTGCAAACACAAATAAGTAATTTAAATATAATTTTATCGTCAGTTTTTGGAGACGTCAAACAATGAATGAAAATCAAACTTCTACAGAATCTTATTTTTCTTTTAATTTGTGTCAGGAAATGTTTTCGTTGCCTGTAAAATATGTTAAGGAAGTTTTTGAATTTGAATCTTTAACGCCAGTTCCAAATGCCCTCCCCTACTTAAAAGGCGTAATGAACGTTCGTGGAGTTGTTGTTTCGATTGTTGATTTACGAAAACTGTTTAATTTTGAAGTTTCGGAAGATTTGACCGGAACGCAGGTTATAATAATGGAAATTCCGCAGAAAAACGAAAAACCTGTTTTGCTTGGAATAGTTGCGGATAAAGTTGATGCCGTAAGCACTTTGAGTTTGATACAGGCGGATTCTAAAGATTATGGAATAAACGAAGGTCAGGATTTTGTAAGTATGGTTGCCCGCCGTGGAGAAAATTTTATTTTGATTTTAAATCCAGAAAAAATTCTCTCGTTTATAGAAAGCGAAGTTGATAAAGCTGTTGATTTACAGGCCCTTGGCAAGTCTGTTTAATTCTGCAAGGTAGTCGAGATATTTTTGTTCTTTTGATTTTATAAAATTGTCGTCTTCCGGTGTGCGGGAATCAATGTGTTTTAAAAATACTTTTGAAGTAACTGGATCAAAGAAAATTTTGCGCGGAAGGTTTCCGCCAGTGTCTGAACTTTTTACTTCGATTTTATGAGCTTTTAAATAATCAAAGGCGAATTTTATATTTGCGGCTCCAACTAAGGCGCGTCCGCTTTGTGGTTCTTCTGTGTTAAAGATGTTTCCACCGCCAAAAACTTTTGCCGTGCAGCGCGAAAAAACTGCGCCTTTTTTTTCCATGTCGGAAATCAACATTTCTATTGCATATTCGCCAAAGCGGCCTAAAAGTCTGTCTTCTGAACCGTCAATTTCTAAATTTGTGTCTTTTGCCAGCATAAAATGATTCATTCCGCCGACGCCGGCAATCGGGTCAAATAGCGCAATGCTTACGCAGGAACCAAGGACTGTAGAAATCATTTCTGGCCCGGTAGAAGACCAGAATTCTCCCGGATAAATTGTGACGATATTCCTGTTAAAGTGAAGGTCAAAATAGCGGTTCATCGGCGTTTAAATTAAAAGAAAGTAATTTCTCCTTGTTCTGCGCCGTGTTCAATTTCAAATCCACCGATTTTTCCGGCTGCTTCTTTGTGCGCCGTAATTGTAAAATGATTTATAATTTCGCTGAATTTTGAATTTTTAATGTCCCACGAACTTAAGTTTTTCTGTTCAAGAAGTTTTGCGCGTTTTACAGAAAGTTCATCTTTTTTTTCAGAAAGAGAATCGCGACATTCAGAGAGTTTTTCCTGTAATTCGCTTAAACCCGACAGATCCTGAGCTACCATTTTGCATTTTGTTTCAAAGTCTTCTGGGAAAACTTCAAAATTAGAAATAATCGAAGCAAGTATATTTTGAGAATTTTGAAGTTCTTCAAAATATGCAGTTTTTTCTTTGCGGAGGTGAACCATTTTTTGATTGTCGAGAGTGATTGAATCCGTAAATTCCGAAAGAAGTTCTGTTGATTCGTGAATAAATGTAGAAAGCAGTTTTTCCATTAAATCCAGAGATTTATTTGAAGTATTTATCAGATTGTCCATGTCTGTAACAGAATCTTTTACCTGTTTGATTGCTTCGTTTTTGGCAACTTCAATCTGCTGCAGAATGCGGACGTGGTGCAGACGGCTCATTACTGGTCGCAGGTTTTCGAAAACGTTGTACATTGTGCGTGCTTTTTCGTTAATGCTTTGTGTAACGTGGAGAAGATCTTTTTGAACAAGATGATAATTGTTGAATTCTGCGATGAGTTTTTTGAATTCTTCGATTACGACATCGAGACGGGCTGTAATATTTTCTGGGCTCGGGTTGTCTGCATTTAAAAAGCGTTCGGTAAAATTATTTTTTTGAGACTGAATTTCCTGAAGTTTTGAAGTTACGTTGCCCCAGTTTCTGTCAAATTCCATAAAACCTTTTGAAAAATAATCAAAAATGTCGTTAAGAACATCAACGCAAAGTTCGTAAAGTGCAATATTAAAACAAATTGAATCAAGTTCTGCGTCGCTGCCAGCAACTTCCGGAGTAACTTTTACTTCTTCCAGGCATGATTTTATGTGCTCTAAGCCCTGGCGGATAATGTCCTGCAACTGAAGATTTTCCATTGCCTTTTGAATTGGCGGATAAATTGTTTCAAGTCTTGAATCCATTAAAGAAAGCGGTTCTGTTATTGAATTGAGAATTGCGTCAATTCCAGAAGTTCCGGCTGTGCCCTGCTCAGAAACAGATTTTTGAGAAGTTAAAATTCCATTAAAAATGTCTTTAAGTGTTTTGATGTGTTCAAGAAGCTGCTTTTCCTCGCTTAAAAGCTGATCAGAATACTGGAACATATCATTCGAAAGCCGCTGAAGGTTTTCTGTAATGCGGCTGAACGCCTGTCCTTTTTCGCCGGATTTTATGGAAATAACCATTGCGTTGAGGGCAATAAGTTCCATTTGTTCAGAATCTTCTTTTACGCCTGCAATGTATTTGTCGAGTTCGTCGAGAGTTTCAATTTTTTTGTTCAACTGAGAAAAAAGTGGCGAATATTTGTCTGAAATTCCGTCAAAAAGTTCTTTTTCTGTTGCTACGGATTTTTTATTGTTGTCGCCAAGAGTTAAAACGATATTCTGCAAATTTTTAAGAGAAGGAGAAATTTCTTTATTTAAAAGTGAAGGAAAGAGATTTCCTAAATCCATAAAATATTTTTCTGATAAACAGCTTATTTCTTTTACAGAATTTAAAATTGATATTAAGTCCATTTTTCCTGCCTCGTTTAAATAATTTTGAATTCTTTTTCTAAAATTTTAAGATCTTTGTCTTTGCTTATATCATCGGTTTCAAAATTGTTGAGTTCATTGTAATTGTAAGAATGAATCATAATTCTCTGTGCCGAAGTTTCGACCGCATTTACAAATTGCGAGCCTGGATTTGCAAGTGCCAGAGGTTTTCGCAGCGCAATTGAATAACTGACCTGTTCGTCTTTTGGCAGAAATCCTACAAAATCCATATTTATTCCAAGTTTTTTTTGAACAAGGGTGCGCAGACGTTTTGCCATTTCCAGATCGGAAGAATTCTGTCCCTGGTTCATAACAACCTGAGGGCGGTATTTTAACAATTCCTGTTTTGCGTTTGTTCCGGTTTGTGGAAATTGTTCTTCAATTTTTTGAACGAGATCAATTAAGTCGGCATCGTTGCCTGTTAAAGCTGTCTTTAAATATTCGTTGATAAAATTGCGTTCTTCACTTTTTGCTTTAAATTGGCGCATAAAAAAACGGAATGTGGCTGCCTTTAAAAATGAATACGCGTTTAAGATTGAAGTAAGTTCTGGAGTTGTTACCAGAATTGAATTATATGTTAAAAGATAAAAATCGAGTGTGTTGTAAGTTGTGCCAGCCCCAAGATCCAAAATGACATAATCTGCTTCCTGCGCAGTCAAGGCTTTTACAATTTTGCGTTTAGAAGATGCATCCATGTTTGCTGTTCCCGGATACATGCAGTCGCCAGCAATAAATTTTAGCCCTGGAACGGAAGTTTCCTGTAAAAGTGAAGAAAAATCTTCTGTCTGCTTGTAGATAAAGTTTCCGAGACCTGCGTGATTGTTTTTTAGACCGAGCAATGTATGTAAGTTTGCTCCACCAAAGTCGAGATCGGCAAGAATTACGGATTTTCCTTTTTGTGCAAGAACAGTGGCAAGGTTTACGGCGAAGGAACTTTTTCCAACTCCGCCTTTTCCGCTGGCAATTGGTAATAAATTTGTCATTTGAAAAATATTATAGTATGTAATTTGAATTTTGTAATTATGAGCGATTTTAAAAACTTGTTTATAAGATTCTTTACGCAAAGTAGAAAAATGCAAAAATCCCGCTGATTGATTTTACATTTGCAAAACTGATATTCTAAAAACCGTTATGCTTAATATTTGTAAAAATTGTAAGAGAATTTTTGTTTTTGCGGAAAGTGTTTTTCTTTCTTTATTTTTGTTTTCCTGTTCAAAGCCGGGAGATTCCAGTGTTGAAAAGGCTGTAACTTTTTATGGAGCCGGAAAATACGATCAGGCGCTGGAACTTTTTAACGAAGCTTTGGAAAAACAGACGCGTTATTCTGAAGAACTTATTTTTGCATTTATTTCCAACACTTATGCAGCTCAGGAAGATTTTGAAAATGCTGCTCTCTGGCTTGAAAAATCGCTGGAAAAAAAGCCGGATTATCGCAATTACGTAACGCTTGGAATGGATTACCAGACTTTAAAAAATTATACAAAAGCAGAAGAAAATTATTTAAAAGCCATAGAAATGGACAGCACAAAGGGCGAAGGCTGGGCAAGCCTTGGAATGATGTATCTTGAAGAAGGTGTTCAGATTGAAAAATCAGTTGAAAGCTTAAAAAAAGGTGCAGAACTCGCGCCAAAAATTGCAGTAATTCACGCGTATTTAGGAGCCGCATATTTTAAAAACGGACAAAAAGACGAAGCGCAACTTGAATTTACAAAAGCCCAGGAACTGAATTGCGAAAATCTCGATCAAATAAAAGAAAAATTTGGAATTATTGAATAACTTCTAAAAAAAACACGGTGGTTGAGCTCGTCGAAACTGCCAGCGCAGACTTTCTTAAAATAAAATTCTGTTATCCGATTGATGTGTTACCGAATGTTCGGTATATTTTATGTTACCGATTGTTCGGTAATGTGATATGGCAGAGATAAAATCAACAAAAAAAAGTACAAGAGAACTCATTTTAGAAGCAGCTTTTTCTTTTTACAGTCAGCCACAGTTTCATGATTTTTCGATGAGTCAGCTGGCAGAAAAAGTAGGAATTTCAAAACCGGCAATTTATCGTCATTTTAAAAGCAAAGACGAACTTGTTGAGCAGATGCGAAGCAGTTTTTTTGATGTTCTTGCGGAAAAAGTAAAAGACATTCAATATGCAAACTTTTTTGACGGCACTTCAACTTTTAAAAAGCAATTTGCACAGTTGATTGTATTTTTTGCAGAAAATACTCAGTACATTAACTATTTTATAAGACAGCACACGCAGACTAAAGGTTTTGAAAAAATTATTTATGACGAATTAAAGGCTCGCGGAGTAAAAAATTCAATTAAAGATTTTTTTGAATCCAAAGGTTTTAAAACTCAATTAAAGCGCTGGTCGCATATTTATTTTTGTGCGGTTTCAGTTTTGCTTTATATAAAAATTCGCCAGATATATTTTGAACAGAACAATAAAGAAATTTGTTCAGCCGAAACTTTTGCTGATAAAGTAATTGATTTTTTGTATAAGGGAATTGTTGGAACGATTGGCAAAAACGAACGGATTACGAAAATTTCAGAAGAACGTTTGCAGGAACTTGATAAACTTTGTCTGTTAAAGGCAGAAGATCTGCCGGAAGAAGACAAGATTTTTACAGCTTTTGCAAGAGTTATAAAAAAGTATGGAATGAACGGCGTTACTATTGAACACATTGCCGACGAACTTGGAATGGCAAAAAGCAGCCTTTATTTTTATTTTGAAAACAAAAACGAAATGCTTTTGTCGCTCGTAAACAAAGAACTTTCTTTTTTAGTAACGGCGTGCGCAGAAAATTCAATAGAAGCAAAGTCGTACACAGAATTTATTTACATAAACATGAAAACAGAAACTTCGTATTTTGCTGTAAGAGAATCAATTCTTGCAATCTGTGGCTGGCTTTTGCAGTCAACTTCGGACAGACCTTATTGCGAAGATCAGAATAAAAGAGAATGTATGCAGGCAAACAATATTTGGGAAAAACGGACTGTTGAAGATTTTAAGAAAATTGAACTTGATTTTCCGCTTGCACCAGAAAATTTTACTTTTGTTGCAGGAATTCTTCCGGTTTCGTTAATGGTTTTAAGAAGAACAAGAAACTTAACACTTGAAGAAACTTTTGAGGCTCTAAGATATTTGTTTGATTTTGCAATGTACGGAGTAAATGCTTAAAAAGCTAAAAAACGTAATAAAAAAGGATTTAAGGATAAATATTATCCGCAATATAAAAAGTAATTTTAGGGAATTTTTACTGGAGGTTTAGAGGGATGAAAAAAATACTCGCTATATTCAGTTTTACATTTTTAACGGTTTTTTCTTTTGCACAGAATAAACAGAATGAACAAAAAGAAGAAATTGTTACTCTTTCGATTGATGAAGCAGTTGATTACGCTCTAAAAAACAGCCGTACGCTAAAAAGCAGCGACATTGATTTAGAGATTAAAAAACGTGCATCAGAAGTAAGCTGGAACGTTTTTTTACCGACAGTTTCTATGAACGGAACAATGATGCGTTCAAACGAAATTAGTCCGTCGTACGCTACTGACGGAATTACAGACTACCCGGATGAAGAATCGCGCTGGGACGTTGTTGGTGGAGCTTCTGTCAGCTGGAATTTTACGCCTGCATACATTGCACAGATTCAAATTGCAAAGGCAAATTACGAATCAGGAAAAATTACCTGGGAACAGAGTCAGAACGAAACTCTGCTCAATGTAAAAAAACTTTATTACGCACTTTTGCTTCAGCAGGAAAGTTTAAAAATTCAACAGCAGACACTCGAAAATGCGCGTCAGAGAATGATTCAGGCGGAAGAAAATTTTAAGAATGGTCTTGTGCCAGAAATCAGTCTTTTGCAGACTCAGGTAAACTACGAAAACACAAAACCAGATGTTGACAGTGCTGTTCAGAGTTTGACTCAGCAGTTTGACACATTTGCTTTTTTGCTTGGACTTCCTGTAGGAACAAAAATTCAACTTACAAGCCCGATTGAACCAGTTTATGTTGATGTAGAAACTCAGGATTTATTGAATAAATATGCAGAAAACGATCTTCAGCTTAAGTCTTTAAAGAAGAATATGGAAACTGCAAAACTTGGAGTAAAGGCTCTCGACCTTTCTACCTGGATTCCGACTTTTGCTTTGAGTTATGGCTGGACTCCAATGTACACAGACGGTTCAAGCCTTGGTTTGGGTAAACAGAACGCAAAAGCGTTTGGATTTTTGGACGATTTAGGAAAAGACGACAAATGGTACGACAGCGGAAGTTTGAGTTTAACTCTCGCCTGGAATTTTACAAATATGCTTCCCTGGTCAAGCAACCGTCAGCAGGTAAAAGATTATAAGCAGCAATTAGTTCAACTTGAACTTGCGGTAGAAACATTAAAAGAAAATCAGAAAGTTCAGGTTCGTAAGGCTGTTGATACTTTAAATCAGGCTCGTCAGCAGATAGAAAATATGGAACGTTCAGTTCAACTTGCGCAGAGAGCTTACGATATGCAGCTGCGTTCTTACCGCAATGGTACAACGGAACTTCTGGATTTAAGAGATTCAGAAAGTTCATTGAATCAGGCAAAACTTGGACAGTTGAACCAGAAATATCAGTATATTTCAGCCCTTATGGATCTGGAAAACACATTAAACGTTAAATTGACAGGCGGAACCGAAGCTGCCGAAGCAAAATAGAAGCTCAGTTTTTGAGCAGAACTGGAGGAAAAAATGAAACTTTCAAAATTGATTTTTACGGTCGGTGCACTTGCTTTTGCAATGCCTTTGGTAATCAGCTGTGGCGGTAAAAAAAATGATTCAACTGCACAGACAGAAGAAGCAGATCAGGTTTTTGCTGTCAGTACACTTACTACAGTTGCCGGCAACTTTGATGATTATCTTGAATTTGGTGGCGATATAAGTTCTGTAAACTCTGTTGCTGTTTTGCCGGATCAGGCAGGAAAAATTACAAATATTCTTGTTAATGTCGGCGACATTGTAAAAAAAGGTCAGGTAATTGCTTACGTAAACCCTTTGCGTGCAGGTGCAGTTTATAACGACAGCCCTGTAACTTCTCCAATTGCAGGAAGAATTACTTCGCTCCCGACAACTGTTGGTTCAACTGTTGCCCAGAGTTCTCCGATTGCAACTGTTGCTTTAACAGATGACCTGGAAGTTAAAATCAACATTGCAGAACGCTTTATCAGCAGAATTTCTGCAAATCAAAAAGCTTCCGTTACTTTTGATGCTTATCCAAGTGTTGAATTTTCTGCACATGTTTTTGAAATCAGCCCGATTCTTGACACTTCAACTCGTACAATGGGTGTAAAACTCCGCTTTGACAGAAAAGATGACCGCGTAAAAGTTGGAATGTATGGTCGCGTAAAACTTGTAACAGAATCTGTAAAAGACGCAATTGTAGTTCCTTCTACAGCGGTCGTAACACGAGATTCAAAAAACTATATTTTTGTTGTTGAGCCACATTCAGACAAGCGTTCAACTGTAAAATTTGTGCCTGTAACTGTTGGGCTTACTGTAGACAACAAAACAGAAATTGCGCAGGGACTCAAGGCTGGAGACGAAATAGTAATAAAAGGTATGTCTCTCTTAAACGATGGTTCAAAGGTAAATATTACTTCAAATAGTACAGCAAACTAACTGGAGATTTATATGACATTTTCTGAAAAGTGTGTAAATAAACCCGTAACGACACAGCTAATTTTTGTTTTGTCGATTATTCTTGGAATTTTCTGTATAACTCAACTTCCGATTGATATGTATCCGGATATGGATTTGCCGTACATGATTGTTTATACATCTTACGACAATGCTGGTCCTGAAGAAGTTGAACAAAGTGTTACTTCAACTCTGGAAAGTTCGCTTTCTGGTGTTTCTGGCTTAAAGACTTTGCAGTCTCGTTCTATGTCGGGTGTTTCGATTGTAATTCTTGAATTCAACTATGGAACAAACCTTGACTCTGCCGGTGGCGATGTGCGCGATAAAATTGATATGGTGCGCAGTTATTTGCCAGATGATGCGGATTCTCCTGTAACGATTAAGATGGATCCTTCAATGATGCCAATCTTAAGTCTTGCCCTCCGCGGTAACCGCACTCCAGAAGAATTGCGCAGTCTTGCAGAAGATGTAATTGAACCACGTCTGGAACAGCTTGACGGTATTGCTTCTGCAACTGTTTCTGGTGGACGCGAACAGTCAATCAACGTTGATATTCCACGCGACCGTCTCGAAGCTTACGGCCTTACAATCAGCACTGTTTCTTCTATGATTGGCGTTCAGAATATTCAGTCTTCTGGTGGAACAATTACTTCCGGCGATATTAACTACACAATTAAAAACGACGGTAAATACAAAAGCATTGAAGATTTAAAAAATACTGTAATTTCGTACAAGGTTGGAACTGATTCAGCTGTGCGGACAATTCGTTTACGCGACATTGCCGACGTTTACGAAGGTTACAAGGATGAATCTACCCTCGCCTACCTCGACGGCAGTCCTTGTGTAATGATTATGCTTACAAAACAGTCTGGAAAGAATTCTGTTCAGGCTGCAAAAAACGTACGAAAACAGCTTGTAAAGCTTCAGGCAGAATTACCAAACGATGTTGAAATTGTAGAAACTTCAAACACAGTTGATATTATTTCGCAGACAATAAACGAAGTTGTAAATTCAGTAGTTCAGGGAGCATTGCTTGCTATTGCGGTTCTGTTTATCTTCCTGCGAAGCTTAAAATCTACATTGATTGTTGGTCTTTCAATTCCGCTTTCCGTAATGATTACAATTGTCTGCATGTACCTTAAGGGAATTACAATCAACATGATTTCCATGGCCGGACTTTTGCTCGGTATTGGTATGCTTGTAGATAACTCAATCGTAGTTCTCGAAAATATTTTTTCTTACATTCAGCGAGATGCAAAGCCAAAGGTTGCCGCAATCCTGGGTTCTCAGGAAATGGTAAATTCCATCATGGGTTCAACCTTAACTTCTGTCTGTATCTTCCTTCCAATGCTTATTTTTCAGAAAAAACTTGGAATGATGGGACAGATGTTCAACGACCTTGCTTATACAATCATCTTCTCTCTTATGTCTTCTCTTGTTGTTGCAATTGCTTTGGTTCCTGTTTTGTGCGCAATGTATGTACGAAAAGCAAATGGCAAACGTAACGAAGGCCGCGGGCTTGCATATTCTGTAGACAAGGCATTTGCACACTTTTTTGACAAACTTGACGAAAAATATGCATCTGGAGTTGCCTTTGTTTTGCATCACAGAAAAACATTTATTGCAACTGTCGTTGCTTTATTCGTTCTTTCGATTGTAGCCGTAAAATATGTTGGATTTGTATTTATGCCTTCTTCGGCTGCAAACAGCGTAGAAGTTGATTTTACACTTGCTCAGGGAACAAAACTTTCTGTAACAGAAGATCTTTTGAGAGAATTTGAAACAATGGCTCTCGAAGATTTAACCGGCGTAAAATATTCAACGGTTACCGTCGGTGGCACAAGCATGATTTCTTCTTCATCAGAAACAAACACAGGTTCTGTTACGTTCACACTTTATGAACCAAAAGACCGTCTTGCAGGCTACGACAACGAAAAATCGGCAAAAGCAAAACTCCGCAAATACTTTACGATGTTCCCGGGCGCAAATGTAAGTTTTGCTACAAACGCAAACAGCGCTTCCAGTTCATCGGGCGTTTCTGTTGATATAAAATCAGATGACTTAAACCTTGTAATGGAAACAGCACGCCAGGTTCGTTCCGTTCTCGAAAATCAGGGAAAAGACTGGGTTACAGAAGTTGACTCAGACTTAAAAGACGGACTTCCGCAGGCAAATATTATTTTTGACCGCGACCGCATGCAGGAATTTGGATTAAACGTTTATACAGTCGGTTCAGAAATTGCTGGCGTAATCAACGGAAAAACAGCCAGCCGTTACACAAAAAATGGTGACGATATTGATGTTGTTGTCCGCGTTTCTGACAAAGACCGCGGACGTTTGCAGGATCTTGATTCAATTTCTATGGTAACTTCGTCAGGTTTACGCATTCCTCTTTCAAGCTTTGCTCATTACGAAGAAGCAACTGCTCCAGTTACAATCTACCGCGAAAACCAGTCGCGCATTATTCACGTAACTGCAAAACCAAAAGAAGGACTTTCAATTGGCGATGTTCAGTCAGAAATTGAAAAACTCATAAACCAGAACGTTGCAAAGGAAGACGGCGTAATTATCAGTTATTCCGGCGACCTCGAAGACATGATGGAAGCAGCAACAAATTTTGGTCTTGTAATTATTCTTGCGGCCTTCCTCGTATTTGTTGTAATGGCTTCGCAGTTTGAATCAATGCTCGATCCGTTCATCGTTATTCTTACAATTCCACTGTCGTTTATTGGTGTAATGACAATTTACGCAATCACAGGAAACCAGCTTAACGTTGTAACAATTATGGGTGTTCTCGTTCTTGTAGGAACAATCGTAAACAACGGTATTGTACTTGTAGACTACACAAACCTTTTAAGAAAACGCGGCTACGAACTCGAAGAAGCCTGCATTCAGGCAGCACGCAACCGTCTGCGCCCGATTCTTATGTCAACGCTTACAACGGTTATTTCGCTTGCTCCAATGGCATTCTTCCCGGGAGAAGGTTCTTCTTCAATGCAACCGATTTCGCTCACCGTATTTGGTGGAATGACATTCGGTTCGTTAATGACACTCTTCCTTATGCCGTCAATTTACTACATCTTTAATAACCGCCGGCTTAAAAAGGCAGAAAAAAAACGTGCAAAAGCTCTTGCTCTCGAAGCAAAACTGGCTCAGGCACAAAATAACGAAAGCCACAAATAAAAAATCCTGCCCGTAAAAAACTATGGGCAGTTCTTTAATTAAAAAATGCAGTTCATAATTTTTACTATGGAGGGCAGATTTTATGGAGAATCAGAAAATGTCTTACATTGAAAACATTCGAAAACACGCCGGAAAGTTGACCCGACTCGAAATAATTACATCGCAGGCACTCGAAGAAGACTTTAACGAAGAATTTAAAGAAAACAAAGTAGCTGCACGTTACACAAAACTTGCAAATGTAATGGGCGCCGGATATTCAAATCCACGACTTGGAGACGCAATCTGGCCACAACTTAACATAATGTACATAATTTATTGCGAAGAATCCGAAGCAGAAAAAATAATTGCAATTTGCCAGAAACTCCGCGAAAAATACATAGCCGAAGGAATTGCCTGTTTTAAAAGCACTGCAGAAGAAGTTTAAAATAACTTTATGGATTTTCTGGAGCTCAATTTGCCGTCTCGTCCGGCTTTACAGAGTTCCGCTGCCGCTGCATGGGGCTTTTTAAGCCCCACGGCTACGCCGCTCTTCCAATCCGGGCTGGTATTTGCCGATAAAAAAAACATTTTTTTGTCTCGGCTTTGTTAAAACCTACGCCGGATTGTAGTGGCGCGCCTTTGGCGCGTTGCGTAGCAATAAAACCACGAAAAGCCGGAAATGTTTTTATCATTCAGCCGGTAAATAAAATAAAAATTTTACTGTAAAAGATCGTCCTGAACCAAAATTTAATAAAATCTTCCTTTCGGAATTTAAAAATCGACCTTATAATAATTTTATGGAAATAAATCAAAACATAGCAGAATACTATGATGAATTATATCCAGTTACAGAAGAACAAAAAGTGTTTTATAAAAAAAGAATGGCTTTGTTCCCCTGCCCCGTCAAACTTTTAAGGATTGGTTGTGGTTGTGGAACTTTTGAGCATAATCTTGCACGGGAAGGCTCTGACGTTACTGGCATAGAAACATCGCAGGAACTTCTCGAATCAGCAAACAGAAAACGCCGGACACAGTTAATGGCTGTGCGTTATTTTTTTATGTCTTCGCTCGAAATGACAAGATTTTTGGGCAAAGGTTTTTATAACATTATTTCTGTCTTAGATGACCGTATAATTTTTACTCACGACAAAACTTTAATGGCAAAACTTTTTTACGATTGCCGGCAGTTAATTTCGCCAAATGGAAAATTGATTTTGTCTTTGCCAAATTTTGCAGGTTTTGCAGAAAAATCAAAAATAGAACTTCCAGTTCGTAAAAGCATTCGCGCCAGTTTAGCGACTCAAATAGAAGAACGTGGTGAAAAATTTTACATGGAGCAGATTCTTACAAACAGTAATGATAAAAAATTTGTCGTTACTCAAGACGCTCCGGTTTATCTTTTGCAAAGCTCAGAAATTGAACAGTTTGCAAAAGAAGCTGGATTTTCAAAAGTAGAATTCTTTTGTGATTTTGCAGAAAACGCATTCACTTCTGAATCAAAAACTCTTGTTGTAGAAATTTCTGCGTAGTAAATATTGCAATTTTGCCTGCCTTTAAAAATTATTTTTTGTCCTGGCAGGCTTTTGCATTAATTTATTCTCCAGCGGTTGCCGCTTTCGCGTTCAAATCTTTTGGAAGGAATTTCTAATATTCTTCCGTCTTCGCCGAGCATTTTTACCATTCTTGTTAATGGATTTACGTCGGTAATTTTAAACTGTGTTCCGTCGTAAAAAATATGAACGCCTTCTGTTGGCAGGCTTCTGCGTGCTTCTGCGTACCAGTTGAATTCGTAACTTAAACAGCATAAAAGTCTTCCACACTGGCCGCTTATTTTCATTGAATTTAAGGAAAGTCCCTGCTCTTTTGCCATTTTTATGGAAACCGGCGGAAGTTTGTCGCTTATACAGTGACAGCAGCAAGGGCGACCGCAGACACCAAGTCCGCCTGTAATTCTTGTTTCGTCTCTTACTCCAATCTGGCGAAGTTCAATGCGCATTTTAAAAATGCTTACTAAATCTTTTACAAGTTCACGGAAGTCTACGCGGTTTTCGCTCGAAAAAAAGAAAAGTGCCTTTGCTTCTTCCAAAAGAAAGTGCACGGCAACAAGTTTCATATCTAGTTTATGAATGGCAACTTTTTCGCGGAATGTTTTAAATGCGCCTTCTTCTTTTTCTGCAAGTTCTGCGTATTTTTTTAAATCTGCTTCTGTTGCTTTGCGTTCAATCGTAACAATGTCGGAAGGTTTTAATGCAACCGGATGTTCTGTTTTGCCCAGAACCATTGCCAGATCTTTTCCGTATCTCGTTGGAATAATTACGGCATCTCCGTTTTTTAATTCCGGAAATTTTTTTGGCACTGAACAGTACACGCCTTCGCTTGAATAGTCAAGTTTTGTTAAATAAAGTGGCTTTGGATAAACGAAATTTGCATCAACTCCGCTGCTTTGTTTGCGGTTGTCTGAATCTTCCAGACTTGCAAGATCTTCTGTTTCGGCATCTATGTCGTTTTCGAAAATGTCGCTCATCATTTTCCTCCGTGGGCAAAAATTAAAACTCGCCCTGTTCAATTGTTAAGCGGCCAGCAAATCTACAATCAGACCGTTGAGTTCTTCAACTCGTGCAAGAATATTTAAATTCCTGCTGTGATTGTAGAGAAGGTCGTTTGTTAATTGTGCAAGTTTTTCGTTAATAACCTGTATCTGCACGTAATAAGCAGGTTTTCCCGTTTTTTTGTCCAGAAGTGGGCGTCCACGACGTTTTCTTGCGTAGGTTAACACTTCGTAATTGTTTTTGGAAACATATTTCATAAAATTGCCGAGTTTTTTACGGTAATTTTCAATTTGTTCCATATTTGGATTTGCAGCCAGCTGGTCGCCGGCCGTGTCTAATTCATCTTTCAGAAAGACAACAGCTTCTTCCATTTCCATGCCAGCCAGTTCAACTGGAAGGCCGTTGCTTGCAAGTTCAAATTCTTCTTTTGCTTTTTGAATTGAATTTGAAAAACTGCTTTTTTTGGTTGAAGTTGCTTTTTCGTTTTTTGCAGATTCTTTTGCCTGTTGTTGTGCTGCAACCTGTGCTGCGGCAAAATAAAGTGACTGCCCGTTTACTCCTTCAACTCCTGCCATTTTTTAAATAACCTTGCTTCTAATTGCCTGCTGGTCAATAAACTGCTGTGCAGAAGTTTTAAATTCTTCCTCGTTTTTAATCGAAATACAATGTCCGTTAAAAATTACATTTTCTTCAATCTGCAGACTCTGCGTAATTAAGTCGCCGATTACAATTGAATTTGGAAGAAGTTTTATTCCTTTTGGGGCAGTAACGTCACCAATTACAATTCCGCCGACAACAATCGATTTTGCGTTTATGTCGCCTTTGATTCTTGCTTTTTCGCCGATTATTACATTGCTGGAAGTTTCGATTTTTCCGTTAATATCGCCATCAACCCTGATAAAGCCATTGATTTTTATGTTTCCAGAAACGAATGAGCCTGAACCAATGAGTGTGTTGATTGAAATATCGTCAGAAGTAAATGCCATTTTATTTTGTCAGTTTTACGTTTACGTATTTTGCCGGATCTACTACGTCCGAACCAATGTGGATTTCGTAATGCAAGTGTGGACCAGTTGTAATACCTGTGTTTCCGATTGTTCCAATAACCTGTCTTTGAGAAACGAATTCACCTTTTTTTACGCGGGCTGTCTGCATATGACAATAGCGTGTGTAAATTCCGTGTTTGTGTTTAATGATTACAAAGTTTCCAAAAGCAAAGTCGTAACCTACAGAAACAACCTGACCATTTGCAGTTGCTACAATTGAATCTCCACTACGCCAGGTTGAAAGGTCTAATCCTTTATGAATGTACCACTGACCTGTAATCGGGTGCTTGTTCTGACCAAAAGGCATAGAAACATGACCGATTCCACCACGGATTGGCCAGATGTTTGGAATATCTGTAAAAAGTGTGCCCTGACTTTCGAGCATTTTTCCAATCTGTTCAATTGGCTGAACAGCGTTTTCCAGATATGAATTTAACTGTCTGATGTCTGCTGCTTCTCTGGTTGAACCTGTAACCTGACTTTGTGTGTCAAAAAGAGAAGAAAGATCCGAGTCGTTCATAGAAGCTTTAGAAACAGAAGTTGAATTGTCGATTCCAAGGAGCGAAAGCGACTGCGAAAGAGAAGACTGAAAGCGTTTTGCAGTCTGTAAAAGGGCATTGTTTTCGTCGCGGAGTTCGTCGAGACTTGCAAGAGTCTGACGGTTTTCGTTCATAAGACGGCTTATTTCTGCGCTTGAACCAGCTGCCTGACGATTAAAATATACAAAGGAAGAAATAATTCCTGCGATAAGAAGAATTCCAAAGCAGAGTGCAAAAACATTTGTCTGAAAATTTACAACCTTGCTCTGAGAATGAGGAACAATCATTATTGTAAGTTTGCTGTCGCAAATTTTAAAAAATCCAGCAAAAAAACGACCGATTTTACAAAAAACTGTCTTTACTGCTGATGAAAAAGAAGAGGCGATGTTTTTTTCTATTTTTTTATAATGTCTGGTTTTAGCCATTTATTCTCCAGGGACAGCCCACCCGCTCAAACAACACTAAATATTAACAGAGCAGATAGACTATGTCAAACAACAGAGAGTTCACAGACAGTTCCGAGTTTGACATTAAAGATTTTCTCGTATATTCTATCGGAATAAAGTTGTTTACAGATTACATGTTTTTTTACAGATAATCTGTCATATCATTTTCTATTTCGGAAGAATACAGCCATGCAGTTTTTTGATACTCACGCTCACATCGGGCTTATTTACGATGATCCTATTGAACAATTACGCGTAATTACACAGGCACGTCTTGCAGGTGTAACTAGAATTGTTTCTATTAATAATTCTCTCCATGATTTTAAAAAGGTTTATCCTAATTTAAAGGCTCTTCCTGGAATTTATCATGCAGTTGGAGTTGCTCCGTCAGAAGTTACAACTCCTGGCAAAGATTGGGCAAAAACAATTGAAGAAAGCCTTTCGCTTCCAAATGTTGTTGCAGTCGGCGAAACTGGTCTTGATTATTACAAACAGTTTGGTGACAAACGTACTCAAATGGAACTTTTTATTACTCAGCTCGAAATTGCAGAAAAACATAATCTGCCGGTAATTATTCACAATCGTGATGCCGGAAATGATATTTTTGAAGTTTTAAAGCAGCGTCTTCCTTCTAAAGGTGCAATTTTCCATTGTTACAGCGAAGATGCAAAATATGCAAAAAAATGTCTTGATGCTGGATTTAATGTTTATTTTTCTTTTGCAGGAAATTTAACATATCGCAATGCACGCAATCTGCACGAAACAGTTTTAAATGTTCCTCTCGATAGAATTTTGATTGAAACAGAAAGTCCGTTTATGATTCCTGCGGAATTCCGCGAAAAAAAGCGGACAATGCCAGCTTATTTGCCTTCAACTGCTAAATTCCTTGCAGAAATGCTCGAAATTCCTCTTGAAGATTTGAGTAAGCAGCTTTGGACTAACAGCTGCAGAATTTTCAATCTGCCAGAATAATGGACTGTCTTTATCATCCTGTTGCCATTGGTTCTTTAAAACTTGCCGGAAACATTTTTCTGGCGCCAATGGCTGATTTTTCTGATTCAAGCTACAGAGGAATTTGCACCGGCTGTGGAATGGATTTTGGATACACGGAACTGGTAAGTTCCGAAGCTCTCGTTCGCAATAATCAAAAAACTTTTGAAATGATGAAGCGCGCTCCAAATGAAAAATCTTATGCAGTTCAGATTTTTGGTTCTTCTCCGCAGACAATGGCTCAGGCAGCAGAAATTGTTTTAGAAAAAACTTCCTGTGAATGTATTGATATAAACTGTGGATGCCCGGTTCCAAAAGTAACAAAGACTGGAGCAGGAAGTGTTTTAACACGCGAACCAGAAAAACTTTATTCAATTACAAAGGGTGTTGTCGAAGCTGTAAAAAATTTTGAAGGTGAACGCAAAGCTGCAGACGGATCGGTTTGTTCCGTAAAAGGCGAAATTCCTGTAACTGTAAAAATCCGGACGGGCTGGGATTCTACGCACATAACTTACAAAGATTGTGCTCAGGCTGCAATCGAAGCCGGGGCAAAGGCAATTACTTTGCACGGAAGAACAACTGCTCAAGGCTATGGCGGAATTGCAGACTGGAACGCAATTAAAGAATTAGTTGAATTTGTTAATGGAAGAATTGCAGTTTTTGGAAACGGCGACATAAAAACTCCGCAGGATGCGCAGAGAATGTTTTTAGAAACAAAATGCGACGGAATTATGATTGGTCGTGCCGCTCAGGGAAATCCTTTTATTTTTAAGCGTGTTCACGAATATCTGACAACTGGTAAAATTCCGGAAATTTCTATAAAAGAAAGCCTTGAAATGGGATTTAAGGAAATGCAGCTTCTGGTTGATTCCATTGGAGAAAAAGCTGCCTGCATGAAAATGCGCGGAAGGTTCAGTAATTATATAAAAGGTTTTGATGGTGCAAAAGAATTGCGGTTAAAAGTAATTCAATGTTCAACGCAGGAAGAATTTAAAAACGTTTTGGGTTCTTTTATTTTGTAACTAAAAATAATGCATTTTTGTTTAAATCCGTGGCAGGGATTGGAGGGGCGCCGAAGGCGTTCAAAAACGAAGTTTTTGAATGGAGCGCGTAAGACGCGGAACCCCGCAAAGCCTGGTTTTTGCGTAGCAAAAAGCCACCCGACTATTTTGAATTCTTGTAAATTCTTTTTTTAAATTTTAGAATAAACGGCATGGGGATTTTATCATTTTTAACAAACATTTTTGAATCAGTTTTTATGTCCTCATCCCCGGAAGTAAAGAAAAAGCAGGCTTTGCATAAAATTGATTCTGAACTCAAAGTTTTGCCTTCTGGAATTTACAAAGGCGGTTTTTTACAGCCTAATTTTGCAGAACTTTTTAGAATCCTTTTTGAAAATTCAAAAATCCTTGACGATTTATTTTCACAGACGATTGGCGGTTCAGACGTAAAAAGAAGTAATTTTTACGAAAATCAGCTGATGCTGACCGGTTTTTCGAATATTGATCAGGAAAAACTTGAAAAGCTCAGTTTAGAAAATCGCAAGCAGGAAGTTATTGATTCTAACATGCAGATGACGCGTGTTTTTGAAAACCAGAAACACACGCTGGAATTTTTGATAAAAGAACTTAACAGTCAGGAATTTATTAAAATTGAAGAAATAATTGCGAGTTTGCAGCAGCTTGTGGATATTTGTAAATTCAACTTTTTAAATGTAATTCACAATTTTGATCCAAATTATTCTGGAGTAATTACAGACACAAAACCAGCGTTTTTTGCCTGCGTTCCAGATGTTATGCTTACTTCTTTTCAGGATTTTTATTATTTAACGGCTCATTTTAAAGTAACGGCAGGGCTTGGAAGGGCAGTTATTGCGGTTGCACAAATTCAACGTGGAAGACAGCCTCTTACGGATAAAGAATCTGAAAGGTATATGGAAGCCTTAAAAAAGATTAATTCAGTTTTAACAAAATATCTTACGCCGCAGGTTATGCTGGATGTAGTTCGCCTTGCAAAGCATGATCCTGAATTTAATCCGCAGATTGCAAATTACAAGGCAAATGCAAGACAGAAATTTGCAACTTTTTTAAGGGAAAGATTTAGTTCTGACGAAGCAAGAATTAAGGCGGAAATTAAAGACCGGACGATTGCGATTGATGTTAAAAAATTGTTTGAAGAAGTTCCTCTTGAAGAATTAAAAGGATACAACGCAGAAAACAGCAATATTGTTCACACAAATTGTACAAAATCTTACATCTGGATTACTCCGTTGCAAGTTGAAAAAACATTTATTAAAGTTTTTTATACGGAAGAAATTCAAACTTTGTTGAATGATCTTGTAATTGAAGGTTTTTTTGAAAATTCGGCAGTAAAAACTTCGTTTTCTTCGGCAGTTTATGCCTGCGCGGAAAACATAAAATTTTTGCAGAATTTTGAAAATTCATTTGATAAAGGCGGAACCAACGACCAGGCAATTATTGACGGATTTATAAGAGACGGTCGTCGTGATGCTGATTTTACTAAAAAACTTGAAAAAACGATTGATGGCATAAATGACCAGGCTTTTAAAATTGTGCAGGAACTTGCAACTCAATTTTTTGAATTATATAAACATATCCGCGAACTTTTTATTGATTCCAAAAAGGCAAATCCGGATATTTGTTCAAATATAAAGTTTTTATTGGGCTCTTCAAGAAACAGGGAAAATACCAGCCGATTAGAAATTGAACTGGACAAGTGGGCAATCTTCCTTGAAATACTGAAAAACTATGTTGTAGTTGGGGAGGTTGAACGAAAATGAGTCACGATGTAACAGCAGTGGGTGTTAGTCCGGAATTTAATTCTGAATATGATGAAGTTGTAAGTCAGTACGAAAAGAGAATTTATGATTTAAAGCAATTGCTCGAAATTTCGCGTTCACTTTGTTCTACGATAGAATTTTCTCAGTTGATTGAATCAATTCTTTATACCTGCATGGGACAGTTCCGTGTTACGGGAGCAGGAATTTTTGTTCCTGAAAGTCTCGATTCTGATGCATTCGTTTTGGACAGCAACTATAGCGGTCTCGATGTTGATCCTCGCATTACTTATAAAATTTCTGCAACTGACCCACTTATAAAAGTAATTTCTAAAACTGACAGAGTTTTTACTCTTGAAGAACTAAAGCAGGAAGTTCCGGTTTATGCAAATCTCGAAACAATTTCTTCGTTAAATCCGTCGTTGATTGTTCCGCTTATGCAAAAAAATCACCTGGACGGAATTTTGATTTTTGGAGACAGAATTTCTTTGCCTGAAGAAACTGGTTATTCATCTTACGAAAAAGAATTGATTTTAACGATTTCTTCACTTGCAGCCATTGCAATTTATAATTCAACTTTGCTTGAGCGTTCTTCTACAGATATGATGACGCACTTAAAGCTTAAATATTTCTTTTACAATGTTTTAACCGACAAACTTGATATGGCTGTAACTCAAGGCAAGCCGATTGCAATCATAATGTTTGACATTGACTATTTTAAACGCTTTAACGACACATACGGGCACGCCTGCGGAGATTACGTTTTGCAGACAGTTGCAAAGATTATACGTTCATGCATACGTTCGTGCGATTTGGCGAGCCGATACGGTGGTGAAGAATTTACAGTTATGCTCGACGACACAAATAAAGATGATGCAATGACAGTTGCCGAAAGAATCCGCCAGCATGTTGAAGAATATGATTTTTGTTACGAAAATCAGCATGTAAAAGTTACGATTTCGATT
This sequence comes from Parabacteroides distasonis, assembly GCA_963659855.1. Lineage (GTDB taxonomy): Bacteria > Spirochaetota > Spirochaetia > Treponematales > Treponemataceae > Treponema_D. The sequence goes on from CAVKVK010000009.1 coordinate 33,416, forward strand.
GGTGTTACTGTTTTTGATATTGAAAAAAATCTTGTAACTTCGCCAAAACAGCTTGTTGATCAGGCAGACCAGGCTTTGTATGTTTCTAAGCGCAGCGGTCGTAACCGTGTAACTTTTGCAGACGAAAGACTGATTTCTGAAGTTAAAATTGACGAAAAATAATTTCGTACGAATAAACTGGACAGACACATGGCTTCGATAATTAGAAAACCATTTAAATATACTTTTAAAAATGCGACGGCGATTATTATTCTTATAAACGCGGCAGTTTTTTTAATAGAAAAACTTTTTCCTTCTTTTGCGTGGTATTTGTCGCTCAATGTTATAAATTGTCTTGGAAACAGAATGTACTGGCAGCCTTTTACCTATATGTTTGCTCACGGAAGTTTTCAGCACATTTTTTTTAATATGATTGGACTTTTGTGTTTTGGTTTGAGCGTAGAAAAGGCGATTGGAACAAAAGAATTTGTTCTTATGTATCTTTTAACTGGTTTTTTGGGCGGAATATTTTCGCTCATTGTTTATTATGTTTTTGGTTTGTATGGAATTTTTCTGCTTGGAGCAAGTGGCGCAATTTATGGAATGCTGCTGGCTTATGCAGTAATTTTTCCACAAAATAGAATTTTTATCTGGGGAATTATTCCAGTTCCAGCCCCGGTTTTAGTTTTAGCTTATGCAATAATTGAATTTTTGAGCCAGTTTGTTGGTTCGCGGGATGGAGTTGCACATTCTGTTCATCTGGCAGGATTTGCCTTTGCCTGGCTTTATTTTGTTGTTCGATTTGGAATAAATCCGTTAAAAGTATGGAAAAACGCTTACCGTTAATCTTTTTTATTCTTGTTTTTTTGTTTTGTGGAATTTCTTTTGTTTGTCCGCAGATTGCAAACCAGGAACAGAAAATTCAACTTTTGCTTTGGGCAGAAAAAGAAGCGTATCCTGGAGTTGAATGGGATAAGGACATGGTAGATTTTGAAAATTCAACAGAAAATCCTTATGCTTTGCCTGTAAACCGGTTAAAAAAAATTGCTCCTTATTTTATTGAAGGAATGCTTTATGGCTGGAAGGTTGAATATACGCCTTACGACAAAAGCCGTGGAGTAAAGGAATATCTGGAAATTGAAGCAGTTCAGGAATTGACGGACGGAGAATTAAATTCAATTCAGTATAAAAATTCAGCATTTAAGGATGACAGACTTTATTGCCGTGTTGAATTTGACAGAAGCAATTTTCAGATGAATCTTTACAAATCCTGGCAGACGATAACTAATCCAAAAGTGCGTGGAATCGGCTACGGAAGGCTTGAAGACGGTTTTGATGGAATTCAAAAAGCCTGTGAAGAAGCCATGAAAAATGCCGTGCGGAATTATTGGCGCCTTTATATAAAAAATAAACCAAAGGAAATTTCGAGCAGACTTTTATTGTGCGCAAGCCCTGTAATTGGAGTGGACGCCGGGCGCTACCGCGTTATGCTTGATTTTTTTATGGAAACAGATAGAATAGTGAACTACGAAACGTTCTAAAACTACCCAAAGTTTGGAGGAACTTATTATGAAGAAGATTTTTGCTTTTGTAGCAGCAGTTTTTTGTTTGTCTGCCGTTGCATTTGCAGATGATATTGATGATCTTTTAAAACCGGAGCCGTCAAATATAACGGAAACGATTATTCCAGAAGATCAGCACGTTACAAATAAAACTGCAAAGGTTGAACTTCAGTACACACCGCTTACGGACGAAGTTCGCTTGTTTTATACCTGCCATGCAGTTGCCTTTGATCAGAGCGAAGCAGCAACTACAGCAAGGGATGTTCTTAAAGATTTTGAAGAGCAGCACAGTGAATATTATGGCTACAAATATCTTAAACGTGACAGTGTAAAATATTACAAAGACGAAAAGACAGGCTTTAAATGGGCTATGTACCAGTCTTATGTAAAATTTCAGAGATAAACAATAAATCTTAACGAAATTGAGCTGGTTTCAGATTGAGGCTGGCTCAAATTTTTTTTACAGATACTTAAATCAATTTATAAAAATTCCCGCTAAAAAGGGAAAACATGGAATTAAAAATGGATATTCAAAACATAATTAAAAATCTTCACCCGCTCGAAATAAAAGTTCTTTTAAAATATTCAGAAAAAGATGAATTAAGTTCAGAAAAACTTCAGAGTGAACTCGGCTACAAAGAAGGTCACGCAAACCAGGCATTCAGTTGGCTTGGTGGAAAAAATCTTCTTAGCATTGCCCGCCGTACTCCACATACTTTTTACGAAATTACGGATTTGGGCCGCGATTATGCAAAAAATGGAACTCCAGAAGAAAAAATCATTTCTTATGTAAAAGAAAATTGTGCAAAAACTTTGCCGGAAATTGCTGCTGGAACAGGACTTGAACAAAAAGATGTTGGTTCAGCCTTTGGTCCACTTTCTAAAGACGGCGTTTTAAAAATGAATGCTGAAAAAAAGGCAGAATATACTGGAGCACAAATTCCTGCGAGAATTACTCTTGCACGCGAATTGCTTAAAAAAGCAGCCGAAGCAGAAAACGGACAGCTCGAAAGTGCAAAACTTTCTGACGATGAACAAAAGGCAATTGCTGGTTATGCAAAAAAACGTGGTGCTGCAGACAGTGCATTCAAAATTATTGACAGAGAAACTGTAATTTACAAATTTACAAACGGACTTAAAGAAGTTGTTGAAGGCCTTAAAAAAGCTGGAATTACAGGAAACGAAATTGGTGAACTTACACCAAAAATGATTGAATCCGGCGACTGGAAAAAAGGCACATTCCGTGGATACAACATTGCGATTCCACCGGCAAGAATTATTCCAGGACGTACAAATCCTTATGTTCAGTTCCTTGAGCATGTAAAAGACAAGTTGTGTTCTCTTGGTTTTGAAGAATACGACGGTCCACTCGTAGAAACTGAATTCTGGAATGGAGACGCTTTGTTTATGCCTCAGTTCCATGCTGCGCGTGATATTCACGATGTTTACCGTATTAAAAATCCGACACACGCAAAATCAATTGAAGAACCGTGGCTTTCTAACGTTGCTGCAACTCATAAAAATGGTGGAAAAACTGGCAGCCGTGGATGGAATTATGAATTTGACCACGAATTTACACGCCGCTTAGTTTTGCGTTCTCAGGGAACAGTTCTTTCTGCTCATCAGTTGCATAAGGCAAAAGTTCCTGGAAAATACTTTGGAATTGTACGTTGTTTCCGTTATGACAAAGTTGATGCAACTCATCTTTCTGACTTTTATCAGACAGAAGGAATTATTGCTGGCAACGATGTAAACCTGCGCACACTTTTGGGAATGCTCGAAATGTTTGCAAAAGAAGTTGCTGGTGCAACAGAAGTAAAATACGTTCCAGGTTACTTCCCGTTTACAGAGCCTTCCGTAGAAGTTCATATTAAGCATCCGGTTTTGGGTTGGTTTGAACTTGGTGGTGCTGGAATTTTCCGTCCAGAAGTTACAGAAGCACAGGGACTTGATTGCCCGGTTCTTGCCTGGGGAATGGGAATTGATCGTATGGCACTTATGGCACTTGGCTTAAACGATTTGCGCGAATTATTCTGTGAAAATATCGAAGAAGTTCGTTTAAGAAAAGCAAAATTCTAAAGATTGAATAGAAAAGGCTGACAGATTTTGTCAGTCTTTTTTTTTATCTTGCGTACTGCAAAAGATTGAATTCCAGGGCTTTTTTGCAAATTCCTTTTTCGCCTTCTTTGCAAAATGCTGAAACAAAGGGACGGCCGATTAAAACTTTGTCTGCACCAAACGCCATTGCTGTTGCAACGTCGAGCGATGTGCGGATTCCGCCGTCAACCCACACTTTTTTTGAATATTTTTTTAATTCTTCGCAATGATTTTGTAAAAATTCTGCTGTTGAACCGATTCTTGTTTGAATTCTTCCGCCGTGATTTGAAATATAGGCAACGTCCGGTTTTACTTCTTTTACGAGTTCAATGTCTTCTGGCGTAAAAATTCCTTTTAAAATGAATGGATTTTTTTTTGATTTTAAAAATTCCTTGATTTGCAGAAGCTGTTCTATTGTTTTTTTTTCGAGCGAAACAAGATTTTGCATTGTTGCAATATTGTGAGAATCAATGTCGATTCCGATTGCGTTTGCGTAAGGAAGAACGAGATTTATGTGTTCAAGAATTTTTTGATTTTTGAATGGTTTTATAAAAAATGTGGCTTTTGCACCTTTGTCTTTTTTTTGAATATTTTGAATTGCAGAAACCTCAAAGTTTATTTTTTCGTCCGGAAATCCGTCGCCGGCGCACAAACCAACTCCGCATTTATGAATTGCGTTAAAAATCTGGCAATAATAGTCTTTTTCGTCAGGAAAACCGATGTTTTCGACGGCGCCGGTCATTGGAGCAAGGGCAATGTCTGGAATTCTTTCGGAAACCGGACGTTCTATAAAGTTTATAAAGGTGAGAGGATTTTCTTTTCGTAAAACTTCCCAGCCGTCGCAGTTGAGGCGGAAATTTATATTTCTGTTTACACCGCCCATTCCAGGAAGCTGATCAATGCAGCCGGTTCCATTGCAGGTTGTGCAAAAGTGACATTTAAATTTGTTCATCAGGGAACATTATATATTTATGAATAAGATTAAAAAATAGTTGCAATGAATAAAGCGACAGGGATAGCAGGGACGCGCGTAGCGTGATGCCGCAGGCATTGAAGCGATAGCGGAATCCCGGATAGCCCGGCGGGCCTTCAGGCCCGGTCGCCAGTAAAATTCAAAAAAAAATCAGCCTTAACTTTAATTTTTGAAAGCCGATATTTAAATGGTAGATTTGATGAAATTTTCGTTTGGAGTTTTTTAAATGAATAAAAATATTAAAGTTCCGGCAGTTGTCGGATTTATTCTTTATGCTGGGGCCGCATTTTTTAGTATTGCAATTTTAACGGTGTTTTTTGATTTTTGCGGTCTTGATTCTGTTCACGGAACGTGGATCTGGCAGTTTGGAAAACTTTTTACGGGAGTTTACGGAGTTTGTTCGGCTTTAATTCCTGTTTTTTTGCTGGTTGCGGCTTTTCAATGTTTTATGCAAAGCTGGCGCGTCAGAAACGGCGTTGTGCTTGCAGGTTCGATAATTCCATTTTTTACTCTCGATGCCATTGAACACATTTTTAGAATGCTGATTGCCGAAAATTCTGGCGATTCTCTTATTATGAAGCTCATGATTGCCGCTTTGACTGGCGGAGTTATTGTGGCTATTGAATTTCTTGTGCTTTCGATTCTTGGGGACGCGATTGAAGGAAGTTCAAAAAAAACAAAGGAAGAAAAACCAAAAGAAAATGAATCTTTTGACGCATTGGACGACGGTTTTGACATAAAAAGCATTTTAAATCAGGACGACGACAGTGAAGAAATTTTAAAACAGTCAGATTTTAAAGAAGCAGAAAATAAAGAAGAAAAAACAGAGCAGGAAAGCGAAACTCAAAAAGCAGAAATTGTTCCAGAAGATAATCCGTTTGCTCATATTTTTGATGAACAGGACAAAATTGAAGAATCTAAAAACTCTGAAAAAGAAGAAACAGATTCAAAAAACGAAACAAAAACTCCAGAAAACTTTGATCTGGAAGAAATTAAAAACGCAGAAACTGAAAATAATGTAAATTACGAAGAAAAATTTGCTCTTCCAAAAAATGCGGACGTTAATGAAGATTTTGAAGAAAGTGAACAATTTGCAGATTCTGACGAAAAGACAATTTTAAGCGACGAGCAGGCATGGAACAACTGGGGCGCACAGAATGAAGACTCTCAAAATTCTAAAGTTGTTGATTCTGTCAGCGAAGACGAAAAATCCTGGGAAAACTGGAAAACTGATGACGAAAACGAAGAACTTTCGGACTGGAACGATGAAGAGAAGGAACCGCAGGAAAATATTGAAAATTCCAGCATTGACGTTAGTGCAGAAAAAGAAGTTTTAGACGACAAAGAAGAAGTTGAAGAAGAAGACGCGGAAGAAGAAATTGCAGAAGATGCAACCTTGCCAGAAGATAATAAAATTGAAGCTGCTGCTGAAGAAACTTTGTCAGACGTTGAAGATGCAGACGATGTAAACCCGGACATTGAAGACGCAGATTTTGCAGGCACAGACGGTGCAGATGCAGATTTTACAGCCGCTGACGCAGACGCTGTAAACTCAGAGCCGGAAGATGAAGAAATTGAACTGCCGGATTTAACTGACGATTTTTTGAACGAAGAAATAGAAGATTTTCCAGAAAATAAGGATTTTGAGCCAAATACAGATTTTGACGACTTCGAAGACGATTTTGCAGACGAAAACGAAGACGCAATTGCTCAGGAAGCCCAGGAAAATTATGAAGATTTTACGGCTGATAAAGAATTTGCAGAAGAAGAATCTGTTGAAGCAGACGACAAAAAACTAAACGAAGCACGCGATTATTTTTCTGACGACGAAACAGAAGAGTCTTTAGACAACGGTGACGACGGTTTTGGCGACGAAGAATCAGAAGACAACCTTGAAGGCGGAGATTTGTCTGATTTTGTGGAACAACGCAACAGCCGGTTTGCTTCGATTTTTGCAGAAATGGGACGCGATGCCGCTAACTCAGTAAAACAGGCAAATGTTTCTGATGCTCCAGTTGAAACAGAAGTAACGCAGACAAATTTTTATGACGCTCCAGTTGAAGCAGAAGAGGACGATTTTGCCTCAACTTTTGCTGGCAACGACGACGACAGTGACGAAGAAAGCCAGAGTGAACCAGACGACACTGAAGAAACTGAAAAAACAAACGAAGCAGACGGTTTTGACAGCGTCGATGTTGCAGATTTTACTTCTTCAGAAGAACTTGCCGACACACATCCATTCGACGGTTACGAATTTGACCCGACCGCAGAACCTGTTGTTGACAGTGACGGAATGCCTTTTAAGAAAAAAACTGTACTGGCAGAACCAAAACCTGCTCAGAGCGCAACTCAAGTGCAGACAAAAGTTCAGCCAAAGCTTCGTATTGCAAATTACAATGTTCCAGTTGAAGGAATTCTGCAAAAATACGACAACGACGAATATTGGGTTGTTGATGCAGAAACAAAAAAGAAAGCCAGCGATTTAATGCAGACACTTGCAGAATTCAACATTGAAGTAAAAGTTACAGGAATCCGCAAAGGCCCGGTAGTTACAATGTTTGAAGTTCTTCCAGCGCCGGGCGTTAACGTAAACAAAATCCGCAATTTGCAGGACAATATTGCATTGCGCCTTGCAGCAACTTCTGTGCGCATTGTTTCGCCAATTCCAGGAAAATCTGCCGTTGGAATTGAAATTCCAAATAAAACCCGTGCAATTGTAAGTTTTAGAGAAATTATTGAACAGAAAAATCCTGCATTCGACAAAATGGCAATTCCTGTAATTTTAGGAAAAGATATTTCCGGTGAACCTCGCATAATCGATCTGGCAAAAACACCTCATCTTTTGATTGCTGGTTCTACAGGTTCAGGAAAATCAGTCTGTGTAAATTCGCTTATTCTTTCGATTCTTTATAAGCGCAATCCAAACCTTGTAAAACTGATTTTAATTGACCCGAAAGTTGTTGAACTCAAACTTTACAACGATATTCCTCATCTTTTAACGCCGGTAATTACAGAACCAAAAAAGGCTTTGCAGTCTTTGCAGTATTGTATTTGTGAAATGGAACGCCGTTATGCTCTTCTCGACAATATGGGAGTCCGCGATATTTTAAGTTACAACCGTCGTATCGAAGAACGCAAATTGATGCAGGAAAAACTTCCGTACATTGTAATTATCATTGATGAATTTGCAGACCTTATGGCAACAACAGGAAAGGAACTTGAATCAAATGTTTCCCGCCTGGCAGCAATGTCCCGCGCAGTAGGAATTCACCTTGTACTTGCAACTCAGCGTCCGTCCGTAAACGTAATTACAGGTTTAATTAAAGCAAATATTCCAAGCCGGATCGCATTTATGGTTGCCAGCCGCACGGATTCAAACATTATTATTGACCAGATTGGTGCAGAAAAACTTTTGGGCAAGGGCGACATGCTTTATGCCAGTGCAACAGATCCATTCCCGGTTCGTATTCAGGGAACTCTTGTAAGCGACGACGAAGTAGAAAAAGTTGTTGAATACGTAAAACAGTATGGCGAGCCGGATTATATTGACGACGAAATTTTTGTCGAAGATGAAGACGAAAACGAAGGCGCTCCAGGACTTTTTAGCGACGGAGACGATCCGCTTTATGATCAGGCGTTGGAAATTGTAGTTCAGTCGGGCAAGGCAAGTGCTTCTTATCTGCAGCGACGATTAAAAATCGGTTACAACCGTGCAGCGCGCCTTGTAGAAGAAATGGAAGAGCGTGGAATTGTCGGACCTCAAAACGGTTCAAAACCGCGCGAAGTAATCTACGTTCCGTAATAAAAGAATTTTTAGTTTTTGGAGCACAACCAGTTGTCTCGTCCGGCTTTGTAAGAGTTCCGCTGCCGCTCCATTGCTTTGCAACGGCTACGCCGCTCTTACAATCCGGGCTAGATGGCAAGGCTCACAATACATTTAAAAGTCTCGGTTTTTGTTTTATAATTGCACTCAGGGAAGGGACTTTTTATGAACGGATACGAAAAAATTGCAATTTTGCTTGCAGAACTTGGTAACGGAGCAAGAGAAGCTGTTTTAGAAAATTTAAAACTTACACCAGAGCAATTAAAAAAAATCAACATTGCTACAAAAAAAGTAAAAAGCTACGACGGAAAAATTTACAATCCAAAAGATCCGCAGCAGGTTCAGCGCGAACTGTCTGTTCTGGAAGAATTAAAATCCTTTGGAGAGCTGCGCGGAATTTACAAAGACGTTCCTCATGCAGGATTCATTAAAACAGGCAATCCTTCTGATATAAGAAGCCAGGCAATGGCAGACCCGGAACTGATTGCCAGAGCCTTAGGACAATGGTTAAGTAAAGACGAATAACAAAACAAAACGCCCCTGACAAATGTCAGGGGCGTTTTGTTGCAATTTTACTTTAATTTACTTTTTTGCACATGCTTTTTTAGAAGCAGTCTTTTTTGCAGTTGTTTTCTTTTCTGTAGATTTTAATTCACTTTCTGAAGGAATACAGATAACAACTGAGTTGTCTGTGTTAGAAAATGGTGCTGGAATGTATTTGTCTGCTTTCCAGTCATTTTCCCAACGTTTGCTGTCCATTAAATATCTGTACTGATATTCTTTTCCAGCGTCGAGTTCAACTGTTACAGAAAAAGAACCGTCTTTTGCTTTTTTGAGTGGAGTTTCTGTAGAGCTCCAGCTGTTAAAATCTCCAGCCAAAGAAACTGTTTCTGCACCATGAGTTGCTTCTTTTTCTACGATAAAAGTAACCTTGCATTTTTTTGCGTCTGCGGAATAAGCCTTTTTTAATGCCATAATATTCTCCTGATAAAAAAAATATCCGTAAAATAATTTGTTCCAAAACAAGAAAAATCTGCTATAAATCTAAAAGAAGTATACATCTTATTGAGCCCTTTTACAATAAATTATATATTAGATGTCGATTATAACTTTCCGCCGATTTAGCCATATTGCAGAGCGGAGACCAGGCTTTTTACAGTCTGGCAAAATCTTGCTAAAAAGGAGGCTCACGATGAGCACTTTGTCTGTTAAAAATCATTATTTATTTACATCAGAATCAGTTGGAGAAGGACATCCGGATAAACTTTGCGATCAGGTTTCGGATGCTGTTCTTGATTATTGTCTTTCGCTTGATCCGGACGCACACGTTGCCTGCGAAACTTTTTCTACAACTAATTTTTTACTTGTTGGTGGAGAAATTGGTTTTCAGAATTACAAAATTGATCAGGAAAAATTTAATGCAGATATTGAACGCATTGCCCGTCAGGTTGCAGTTGACATTGGCTACACTTCGCCAGAAGTTGGTCTGGACGGACGCAACTGTGTTTTCCAGAATCGTTTGCATGCGCAGTCGGCAGATATAAACCAGGGTGTTGTAGGTAAAGGCCTTGATGAATACGAAGGACAGCAGGGAGCAGGCGACCAGGGAATGATGTTTGGCTTTGCCTGCAACGAAACTCCGGTTTTAATGCCTGCACCAATTTATTATTCTCATCAGATTTTGTTAAAGGCAAATGAATTGCGTCACAACGGAACAATAAAATGGCTGCGCCCGGATGCAAAATCTCAGGTTACGATTGAATATGGCGAAAATCATAAACCGGTTCGCGTTGATACTGTTGTTGTTTCGCATCAGCATGATCCGGAAGTTGGCTACGAAACAATCCGCAACACAATTATTGAACAGATTGTAAAACCAGTTCTTGAACCGACAGGACTTTTGGACAAAAACACAAAATTCTTTATTAATCCGACTGGAAAATTTGTAATTGGTGGCCCAGACGGAGATTCTGGTCTTACTGGTCGTAAAATTATTGTTGATACTTACGGCGGAATGGGAAGACACGGAGGCGGAGCTTTTTCTGGAAAAGATCCTTCTAAGGTTGACCGTTCGGCAGCTTACATGGCCCGCTACATTGCAAAAAATATTGTTGCAGCAGATTTGGCAGAACGCGCAGAAGTTGAACTTGCTTACGCAATTGGAGTTCCGTTCCCGGTTTCTATTCTTGTGGAAACATTTGGAACTGAAAAAACTGAACGTTCCAAAATTGAAGCTGCAGTAAAAAACATTTTTGACTGCACTCCGGCTGGAATTGTAAAAACTTTAAACTTAAAACAGCCGATTTATAGAAAAACTGCTTCTTATGGCCATTTTGGACGAGAAGGTTTTCCGTGGGAAAAGACTGATAAAGTAGAAGAATTGAAGAAAGAGGTTTTGCGTTAGCGCTGGGAAGGACGCCGCAAGGCGATGTGGCTGGCTTTGCCAGACACATTGAAGGCGACAGCCGGAATCCTGGACATAGCGACCGCGACAGCGGGAACGCCCAAAAACAAAAATGACTAAAGTTTTAGAAAAAGATTCGAGAATTACGCCGCAATCAAAAAGAGATGCGCACATTCATTATATAATTGCGTTTTGTGGTGGTTTTTTAACGATTTTTCCGCTGGTGACGATTGTGCACAGTTTTGGTTCTTCGCAGACAATGAATTTTATTGAATGTATTCATTCGCTGCTTGGAAAAAACTGGACAGAAGCTGCCCTGCATTTTGCCGGTGCAATAATTTATGCGTCAATGATTATTTTTGTAACAATTGCAAACGACAGAAAAAAGTTTAATGTAAAGTATCTGGCTTTAGTTGTTGACGTTGCTGTCGGTTTTTTTATGTGGAAAATGCCGGCGAACTGGCCAAAAACTGTTTATCTTTACCCGACTTTTGTTGCAATGTCTTTTCAGTGGAGTTGTTTTAGCGGAAGTTATGGTTTTGCGGCTTCGACAATTTTTTCTACGAACAATTACAAACAAATGATCAGTGCTTTTACGGAAGTTGTCTGCAATAAAAAGCGTGAATTTTTATTAAAAGGACAATTTTACGGGGCAACTTTAATTGGATACAATCTTGGTGTTTTGATTGGATTCTTTTTGTCACAAAGAATTGGAAATGTTTGTTTTACCTTTGTTTTGATTCCGGCGATTCTTGCAGGAATTCTTCTTTACACTCGTCCAAAAGAAAATTCAGTTAAGGCGTAAAAAATGCTTTTATCCAGGCTTGAAATTTCTAAAGTAATGGAACGCTTAAAGGCGTGCAATCCAGAACCAAAATGCGAGCTTGAATATAAAAATCCGTATACGCTTCTTGTGTCTGTTGTTTTGAGTGCTCAGGCAACAGACAAATCTGTAAATATTTATACCCGTCCACTTTATGAAGATGCTGATTCTCCGCAAAAAATGCTTGAACTTGGGCGAGAAAAATTAATTGAATATATAAAACATATCGGGCTTTGGCAGAATAAATCTAAAAATGTAATTGCCTTGTCTCAAAAGCTGATTGAAGACTTTGACGGCGTTGTGCCAGACACTCGCGAAAAATTAATGACACTGCCCGGCGTTGGAAGAAAAACCGCGAACGTAATTTTGAATGTAATATTTAAAAAGCCTGTAATGCCGGTTGATACTCATATTTTCAGGGTTGGGCCAAAGATCGGGCTTGCAGAAGGAAAAACTCCGGAACAGGTTGAAAATTCACTGATGCAAAATATTCCGCAGGAATATCTTTTGAATGCGCATCACTGGCTTTTGCTGCACGGCCGTTATACCTGCACTGCAAGAAATCCAAAATGCCAGACCTGCCTTATAAATGATTTGTGTCTTGGCTGCGAATGTAGAATAAAAGAAGTTTCAAATAGCCTCTCGCCGAGAACCTGCCCCAAGCCGCACGGTTGAGACAAGCTCAATGTGCGTTTGTGTCAGAACCTCGGCTACGGCTATTTGCATTT
>CAVKVK010000010.1:0-42068 GCA_963659855.1 Parabacteroides distasonis
CCTCGATTTTTGAACGCATTTTATTTGCGGATTCCCAAATCTTAGCGGCTAATTGCTGCTTGTTCATTTTATTCTCCTGATTTTTATAGCGCGTATTTTTTAATTCTACCGCAATTCCGCATTTTTGAATATTTAAAACCCGCCACATTGTTTGCCCGGTAATAAAAGGGCAATTACTGCAGTAAATGGGTGTTGATTAGTGCAGTAATTGGGTGCCAATTACTGTAGTAAATGGGAGGCGTTTAGTGCAGTAAATGGGTGCCAATTACTGTAGTAAATGGGAGGCGTTTAGTGCAGTAAATGGGTGTCGTTTAGTGCACTAATTGGGGAGCGTTTACAAGCGTGGGTGTTTCGCGTGGAATAAAAAAAACAAAAAAAAAACGGCAGCACATTTTGAAGCGCTCTTTACACTTCATTTCTGTAACTGCCGTTCTAAAGTTTTAAGATTTTACTTTGAGCTTATTCTTTACTTTGCAATAAATTCTTCGCTTGAATATGCGTCTGTCAAAATCTTTTTCATGTCTTCTACCATTGGAACCCTTGGGTTTGCCGGTGAACACTGATCCTCGTAAGCAAGGTAAGCGAGTTTTTCAACTGCGTCCATCCATGCCTGCTCTTCAATTCCCTGGCTCTTAAAGTTCATCTGGATTCCAACTTTCATTCCAAGTTCGCCGCAAGCCTTTGCATAAGATTCTACGCCTTCTTCCGTTGTTTTTGCAGGAAGTCCAAGCAGACGTGCAAGTTCTGCGTAGCGTTCTGCTGCCTTGTAATAATTGTACTTTGGCCATGTAGAAAGTTTTTCTGGCTGAGTTCCGTTGTAGCGGATTGTGTACGGAAGAAGAATTGCGTTTGCTCTTCCGTGCGGAACATGGAATTCGCCTCCAACTTTGTGTGCCATTGAGTGGTTCATTCCGAGGAATGCGTTTGCAAAAGCCATTCCGGCAAGACAAGAAGCGTTGTGCATCTTTTCTTTTGCTTCTACATCGCTGGCACCGTTTTTGTAAGAACGTTCAAGATACTTAAATACCATCTTGATTGCCTGGATACAAAGTCCGTCAGTAAAGTCGCTTGCAAGTGTCGAAACAAATGCTTCTGTTGCGTGTGTCAAAACGTCCATTCCAGTGTCTGCAACAATCTTTGGAGGCAAGCCGTATGTAAATGTAGGGTCAATGATTGCAACGTTTGGAGTAAGAGAATAGTCAGTAAGAGGATACTTTTTGTGTTCCTCTTTGTCTGTAATTACTGCAAACGGTGTAACTTCTGAGCCTGTCCCCGATGTCGTTGGAACGCAAACGAGCAAAGCTTTTTTTCCAAGTGCCGGATAGCGGAACGCACGCTTACGGATGTCCATAAACTTCTGCTTAAGGTCGTTAAAGTCTACATCCGGATTTTCGTAGAAGAGCCACATTCCCTTTGCGCAGTCCATAGAAGAGCCGCCGCCGAGAGCAATGATTGTGTCCGGTTCAAAAGAACGCATAAGCTCAACGCCCTTGCGTACTGTCTGAATTGAAGGATCCGGCTCAACATCGCAGAAAAGCTGATACTGAATGTCGTTTCTGTTGAGCTTGAGCTGGTCTGTAATTTTGTCTACATAGCCAAGCTGAACCATTGAACGGTCAGTTACGATGATTGCCTTATGAATCTCCTTCATCTGGTGGAGATATTCAATAGAGTCGCGTTCAAAATAAATTTTTGATGGAACCTTAAACCACTGCATATTGTTTCTTCTCCGTCCAAGTTTTTTGATGTTCAAAAGGTTTACAGCACTAATGTTGTCGTCTGTAGAGTTGTGTCCGTAAGAACCGCAGCCCAAAGTAAGAGAAGGAATAAATGAGTTGTAAACGTTTCCGATTCCGCCGAATGTAGAAGGCGAATTCCAGATGATTCTTATTGCAGGAACAACGTCGCCAAAATGCTCTGCAATTTCCTTGTTTGTTGTGTGGATTGCAGCCGAGTGTCCAAGTCCGTTAAAGCGGACTGAACTTTCTGCCTTTTTAATTCCGTCTTCTGTTGAATTTGACTTTACAACAGCGAGAACTGGAGAAAGTTTTTCGCGTGTAAGACATTCGTTAATGCCGATTTCTTTACATTCAGCAAGAATAATGCTTGTGTTTGCAGGAACTTCAAAGCCTGCATTTTTTGCAAGCACGCATGGAGCCATTCCGACAATGTCCGGATTAAGTTTTGCAATGCTCGGGTCTCCGTCAACGCCGAACATATATTTTTCGAGCTTTTTCTTTTCGTCGGCAGAACAAAGGTAAGCGCGGTACTCTTTGAACAGTTTAAGAGCGTCGCTGTAAATTTCTTTGTCGATAATTGCAGTCTGTTCAGAAGCGCAGATCATTCCGTTGTCAAAAGATTTTGACATTACAATGTCGTTAACTGCCTGACGCAAATTGCATGATTTTTCTACATAAGCAGGAACGTTTCCAGCGCCAACGCCAAGAGCAGGCTTTCCGCAGGAATATGCAGCCTTTACCATTGCGTTTCCGCCAGTTGCAAGGATTGTCGCAACTCCCGGGTGGTTCATCAAAAGTGAAGTTTTTTCCATTGAAGGTTCTTCAATCCACTGGATACAGTCTTTTGGAGCGCCGGCAGCAACAGCAGCGTCATAGCAGACTTTTGCAGCAGCGATTGAACATTTTATTGCGCTCGGATGGAATGAAAAAATAATAGGGTTTCTTGTTTTAAGACAGATAAGGCTCTTAAAAATCGCAGTTGAAGTAGGATTTGTAACTGGAGTAAGGCCGGCAACAACACCGACAGGCTCGGCAATTTTTACGATTCCTGTAACATCGTCATCTTCAACAATTCCTACGGTTTTAAGATGACGCATATGGTTTACAACGTATTCGCAGGCAAAAAGGTTTTTAGTTGCCTTGTCTTCAAAAACACCGCGTTTAGTTTCTTCAACAGCAAGTTTTGCAAGACTTCCGTGCTGGTCAAGGGCAGCAACAGAAACCTTAGCTACGATATAATCGATTTTTTCCTGATCAAAATTTGCATACGCTTCCAGCGCTTTCTGCGCTTTTTCAACAAGAGTGTTGATTTCTTTCTGGCTTGCGCTCAATTCTTCAGACATCTCGAAAACTCCTTTATAAAAAAAATGTGTTCCATTCAATTATAAAGCAATTTTCTTTAGCTTGAATATCAAACTATTAAAAAAGACATTATATTTATAGTTCAGAAGCTTCCATTACTGTAATTTTGCCTTCTCCGTGCGGGTTTCCGTCAATATAAAAAGAAACAATAAACGAATAAACATTTCCAACCTGAGTTTCGCGCAGAGCCTGAACAGTTACAGTCTGTCCATTTTTTACGGAGAGAATATCAAATTTCATTCCAGAAACACTCAAAATCATTCCCATTTTTACAGGAAGATTATTTTCTTTTGCATAAAGTCCTGTAAGTGCCGAAACTGTCTGGGCAGCAACTTCAAAAAGTGAATAATTTGGAGCGCCTTCAAGTTCTTTATCGTAAAACATAAAGTTTTCTGTAATCTTTGTTTCAGAAGAAATTTTCCATCCGACAGTATCAAAGCTTGTAATTTTATCAATCAAAAACATTTTTCCACGATGTGGAATCAATTCTCTTAATTCATCTTTTTCAATTACTTTCATTTAAAAAAATATTCCTCCGTCAAAAACGGCAGTTTTTTAAGCCGGTTATTCTTCGCAAATAATCAGACTTGCGTTTGCTCCACCAAATGCAAAACTGTTACTCATACATATTTTTACAGGACGGCTAAGCGGTTGTTCTTTTCCTTTTGTTACAATATTCAACTCAGGAATTTCTGTATCAAAATCTCCGTCCCAAACCTGAACCGGCAGCTTCTGTGTTTTTATTGCAAAAAAGCATGCAGCAAGTTCAAGCGCACCAGCCGCCCCAAGTGTATGCCCCGTAACTGGTTTTGTCGTACTTACCGGCACCTTGTATTCTCCAAAAACAAGGTTTACGCCCTTTGCTTCCATGCTGTCATTAAGGTGAGTTCCGGTTCCGTGCATATTTACATAATCAATCTGTTCTGCTTTTAAGCCGGTTTCTTTTAATGCTGCCTTAATTGCACTTTCTGCCCCACTTCCGTCTTCTAAAGGAGCGGTCATGTGGCTTGCATCGCAGCTTTCGCCAGTTCCAGCCAAAACTATTTTTGTGTCTTCTATATCGTCTTTGCTAAGAACAAAAAACGCACTAGCTTCGCCCAAAGTAATTCCGTTTCTGTTTTTGCTGAACGGGTCGGTTATTTTTTGAGTGTCGATTGCTTCCAGACTGTTAAATCCAAGCAGAACAGTGTCGCTTACAATATCAGCGCCACCAGCAATTACAGCGTCTGCAATTCCTGCTTTTATAAGTTCCTTTGCCTTTATAATTGCAGTTGCACTAGAAGAACACGCCGTAGCAAACGAAAGGCTCGGCCCTGTAACATCAAATTTCTTAGAAACATACATTGCAGGAACTTCCGCTCCCTGCGCAACTAAATCGTAATCCGCCGGGAGTTTTCCGTTTTTAAAAAGCTCTTTATTTGCCTTAAACGAAAGTTCTGAACCGTTATCGCACTGACCAACACAGACCGCAATTCTTTCTTTGCCATATTTTTTTACAGCCAGTTCAACCGGATTTTTTAACTGTTCAAGTCCAGCGTCTAAAACCTGTAAAAAACGGCTGTCAAATTTTGAGTCCGTTGGTTTTAAAAGCGAAGAATCAATTTTTCCTGCAAAAAATGTTTTATGTCCGTCTTCACCAGCAAGCGAACACTCTGTCTTTTTTATTCCGCTTTGGTCGCCGTTTACAGCTGACTTAAAAAAATCCTGTGCATTCGCGCCGGCGCAGCAGATTATCGCAGGATTCGAAAGATATATTTTCATCACTATTCCTTAAAAATCTTCCATTGCAAGACATTTTTCTACTTTTTCTGTCCAGCATTTTGGGCACACAAACTGAGTTTCTCCTGTTTTTCCGTCAATGCACATCTGACTGACAGAACCTTTTGTCGTTAAAAGCCCGGTTTTTGCGTTATACAATTCAAAATTGATTTTAATCATATTTTCCCATTCTACAAGAATCGCCTTAGCACGGCACCGCTCTCCAAACTTTAACGAACGCACATACTTGCATTTTACTTCCGCTACAGGATACATATAGCCGCTCTTTTCCATTTCTATATAATCGTAACCAATTTTAGAAAGCAGGGCACAGCGCGCACGTTCAAAATAATTTATGTAATTTCCGTGCCAGACAATTTTCATTGAATCAACTTCAAAAAAATCAACATCAAATTCAATTTCGCAGGAAAGATATTTTTTTTCTTTCATTTTTATTCTCCAGTTAAAAGTTCAATGATTTTCAGGAGGGGAAAGCCTTCCCCTCGCTCCAGCCCGCTACGCGGTCTTACGCTACCCCTTCTCCTGGGGGCTTCGCCCCCAAACCCCGTTCTAGTCCCAGAAATTAAAAAAATTGTACCACTGATACGGATGTTCCTTCACTTTTTTTTCTGCCTGTTCTATAAAATTGCCGGCAGTCTGTTCTATTCTTCCGGCTCTTTCTTTTCTGGAACAGTTAAAATCTGCATTGTTTTTTGTTACAAACATATCGTAAGAAGGCGTCATGCTCAAATCTTTGTGCCGCATTCCAAAAATAAAATATGTCGGAGAATTCAACAGAGAAACAAGCAGAAAGACTCCATACGGGAACTTTGCTTTTTTTCCTAAAACCGGCAGTTCAATATAACGCTCTGAATGTGCACCGATTCTGTCGCCTGCAATTACAACAATTTCGCCCTGTTCAAGTCTCTGCTGCAAAAGAAAAATCGTTTCCGGCCCAAAATCGTCTGCCCCGACAATATGAAACCCAGAATCTTCGTTTATGCGTTCAATCAGTTTTACAAATCCGCCTGTAACCTTTGTGTCCATTACAGATGTAATTGCAATTTTATTTTCTGTTCCGGCTTCGTTCATAGAAGCAAGGGCTCGCATCATCTGGGCGTTTCCAATATGGCTTACAACGCAAACGCAGCCTTTTTTAGAATTAATATTTTTTACAAGTTCGCCAACATCATCATTCTGCCAGGTTACGTTTTTAAACGAAAATTTTCCGCCCCAGCCTTGTATTGTTTCTACTAAATTCAATGCAAACGAAATAAAATGCTTAAGCGTAGAAGGTTTTTTGTTATTAAAATCTGCGCCATAAGATTTTGCCACTGTTAAAAAATCTTTAGAAATTCTGCGTTCATTTACAGAAAACAGCCAGTAAAAAAAGCCGATTACAAAAGCCATTAAACGCAAAAACCTGGAAGGAAAAAACTTAAACAAAAAAAGAGTTAAAGCATAACCAATTCCAGTTTTTGATTTTTCCTTGTGTTCATACCATTTTTCATTTTCCATGGATTTTCCACCACAAAAGTTTTGGAATTCTTATAAACATTCCACAGCAGAGTTTTGTAAAAACCCAGCTTATGCGTACATTGTCGCGCACCATTCTAAAATTTGAAATTCCATCGCTCGGGTACGTTACTTTTACGCTGTAAAATTCATAATCAATTCCAGCCCAGATTAAACGCACAAGAATATCAATATCAAAGCCCATGCGCATGTCAAATCTGTGCTTTTTTAAGAATTTATAAACAAATTCAACAGGATATAGCCTGAATCCGCACATTGAATCAACAATTCCCTTTTGCCAGGTAACAACGGCGCACCAGGTATTTGCAAATTTGCGTCCGTTTTTGCGATGTCCTGGAGCAGATTCATCGTATTCCGGGTAGCCGCAAAACATTTTTTGTGGAGCACTCTTTGCTTTTTCAAAAAAGAAGGCGCAGCGGCTGGTATCATGCTGACCGTCGGCATCCAGCTGCAGCGCGTGAGTAAAACCACAGTCGTGAGCATAT
The DNA here is from genome assembly GCA_963659855.1 of Parabacteroides distasonis. Classification (GTDB taxonomy): domain Bacteria; phylum Spirochaetota; class Spirochaetia; order Treponematales; family Treponemataceae; genus Treponema_D. The sequence goes on from CAVKVK010000010.1 coordinate 6,881, forward strand.
TCAATTCCGGCTTTTACGGCTCCGCCCTTTCCTGAATTTTTTTCGAGCACAACAAGGTTTACAAAATCAAGATATTTATTTTTTATCTGATCAAGACAAAGTTTTGTTTCGTCTGCATTTCCGTCATCAACTAAAATAATTTTAGTTCCGCTTGTTTTGCAGTATTCAGCAAGAGAATCAACAACTTTTATGCAGGCTTTTCCGTGGTTATAAACGGGAATTAAAATTGCAGGCTTAAAGAAATTCATTTTTTTTCCTTATTACTTTTGAACTAAAGCGCTATAACTTCCGCTGGCATAAACTGTATTTGCCGAAAAATCCGAAAGTTCAAAATAAATCCTGCTTTTTTCTTTATCATATTTTAATTTAAATATTACAACGCTGTTTGGAAGAATTTTATTACTGAATTTAAATCGTTTAATATCCTGAGCAGAAATTTCTGTGCCAAAATAACGGCGGGCAAAGTGCGCAACCATATCAATCTGGGCAACAGCCGGCAAAAGCTTGAATTGCGGAAAATGTCCGTCAAAATAATCGCTTGTAGCAGGAATGTTTACTTCAAGTTCAACTTCAACAACCTGATTATTTTCTTTACGTCTCATAAGAGTTTCTGCAGGAATTCCGTGCGGATTTTCTGCTGCAAAAAGTTTTTGAATTACAGGCTTTTTCTTTTTTCCCTGAGGATCTAACGGCATTGAATCAAGATAACGCCACTTTTTTGGAAGAACCACATTTTCAAAAAATTCCAGCAAATAATCATGAAAGTAACGGTTTATAAGATATTTTTCTGTTGAAGCAAATTTTTCTTTGCCTTCTTTATTCAACACAATCGCCGCTGCAAGATACTGTCTGCGGTCGCTCATTGGAACAACGCAGCAGTCAGCAACAAGTCCTGTGCTCATAATTCTGTTTTCAACTTCAACAACAGAAATCCGCTTTTCTTCTATTTTTACGATTGAATCTGCTCTTCCCTTTAACAAAAAACGTCCGTCATCGTGAATTTCTACTAGATCGCCAGTTGCAAAACCTGCCGGATCTTTTATGTAAGGACTAATAATTGTCAGACAACCTTCTTCGTTCTGCCATATTTTTGCATTGTCAAAAGGAGTCCACTCAAGCCCGTCTTTGCTCTGCCGCCATGCAATTCCAGAAGTTTCTGTAGAACCATAAACTTCCATTGGCCAGAAACCAAAAATTTTATTTGTCTGCTCTGCAACTTCCGGCAATAAAACTCCGCCGGAAGTAAAAATCCACGGCTGTTTTAAGTTGAGTTTTTTTCCTTCGCGTTCCATATTTGTGCGTTTTAAAAAAGCTGGAACTGCAATTATCATATATTTTTCGTCATCGAGATTTTCAAATTCCTGTGGAAATTCAATTCTTGTACGGCGGACAGGAACAGCAAGCGCAAAAGGCAGTGTTGTTGTAAACAAAAATCCGTAAATATGATGCTGGCTTACTGTCGAAACAAGTTTGCGGCTCAAAAATTCTTCGCCCCATTTTGAACTTACAAAAGCGTTGTCAGCTTCAAACTCGGTAAGGCGCTGAAGAACCGCTTTAGGGTGCCCGGTAGAACCAGACGTATAAAGAACAATCCGGCTTTCGTCTGCAATAATTTCTGGAGTTGTCATTTTTTCGGCTTCAGAAACTTCTTTTGAATTTTCAATTATTTCTGGAATAAAATCAAAATCAGTTAATTCCATTCCTTCAACACTTTTTTTATCTGACAAAAAACGGATTTCTTTAGAAACCGAACGAATTTCTGCAATGTAATTCGGCGAAATATTTGCAGTTATTAAAGCTTCTTTTTTGCACTGAAGCAAAGCCACAAACGTGCACAAAAAATACCAGTAATCGTCACAGTGCAAAATCCATTTGTCTGTTTCTGGAAACTGATTTATAAAATTCCTCATTTTTGCACAATTTATTAAAAAATCGTTCCAGGTAAAATATTTTTTCTGAGACCATTTTCCTTCAAAACAAAGAACAGTGTCTAAAGGTCTTGAACTTGCATTAAATTTTGAAAGTGGAATAATTTTTGGCATTTTTGAATTTACAACCTTTCTTACAATAAACTCACACACAAACAGAAGTCCCATCAAAAGATAGGAAATTCCTCCGTTGTATAAAGACCATATTTTATCATTTTGAATAAAAACTGTGTACAATGCGGCACTTCCGTTCAAAATAAAAAAGGCGCACCACACAAGAGTAACTTTACGGCAATATCGTTCAACACGACCTGCAATCATAGATTTTGCAAGAGATTTGTCGGCAAGACAGGCAAACCTGAAAATAATTACCGGTCCAATAAACAAGGTAGAACCAAAGGCAAACAAAAAAACTAAATTCATTAAAACCGGATAAAGTTTAATAAAAAAATCTTTTCCAGTTGCAAGACAAAAAAGAGCGGCTGCCATTAAAAGCGTTGCACTGACAAGCAGGCGCAGATTTTTTTTAAGTCTGCAGACAAGGCTTGTTTTTTTGTCTCCTCCAGTTGCAAACAAAAGATAAAAAAAAGCAATAAAAATAATAAAAAGTGAAAAAACTTTAACAGGAACCTTAAAAATTACAAGGCAAAGAAAAACTACAAGCGGGTAAACAACCGAAAGAACGGCAAATAGAATTTTTGCAAAAATATTCATTAGAAGAAAAATTATAGGCTATCTGTAAAAATCCGTCTATGATTCATTCTTTTTATGCAAAACTTTATTAAACGTCATAAATTCGAGCAGCAGAGAGAATTAAAAAAATACGTTTAAATCCATTTAAATGACATTAAAAAACAAAAACTTACTTGTACAGACAACTTTTTGTGTTAGAATAGAGTCAGATTATAAAAAGTTCTGAGAGGTTTGTCAGAAAATTTCAACAACATCTGGGAGGTTGTTTGTATGGAATCTTTCATGACACTGGAGAACGTTTCCGAGTCAGACTTTTTAAAACTACAAAACGGAGGCTGGACGCTTGTCTGCGTAGACAGAACTTCCAGCGAAAAACTGGTTTACAGTTTTAAAAAAGAAAGGTAACAATTCCTTAACAAAAAAAAGCACTGCATTAACTAAACAAAGTTTTGCAGTGCTTTTTTTGTTTTTTTTAGTTTGTTAATGGAACTAAGATATTTACAACATCTTCAACAGTTTTTACATTCTTAAAAACATCTGGTTCAATTTTGCCGTTAAGATAAGGCTTCATTTTTACAATCAATTCAACAGCATCAATTGAATCAAGATCTAAATCCGTAACAATATTTGCATCTAAAGTTACGCTGCTTTCTTCAATGTCAAATTCGTTTACAAGAACATCTTTCAGCTTTTTAAAAACTTCTTCGTTAGTCATTTTCTTCTCCGAAAATTAATTTTTTGCCAGTTCGCCAGAAATATATGCGGCAAGAGCGTCAACGCTTGCAAAATGTTTTTTAGTTTCTGAACTTTCAGCGTTAAATTTTACTCCAAACTTCTTTTTAAGAGCAACGCCAAGTTCCAGAGCATCAATCGAATCCAGACCAAGCCCGGTTCCAAACAAAGGCTCAGAATCAACAATGTTCTCTGGAGTAATATCTTCAAGTTCCAGCGAAGATATAATACATTCTTTGATTTGTTTTTTTAATTCGTCCATAAATTCCCCGTCAATAAGATAAACAGCACAGATTATAACTTCTTAATAATGTGATTTCAACACGTTTTTTGGAGCACAATTTATTTCCCGCTTCCCGTGTTCCGCCCTTCGCGGTTCGCTCATTGGCACTTTGTGCCAACTAAAGGGGCTCCACCCGGGGCTATCAGGCACACAAAAACAAAAGTTTTATTCACCCCGCCATTTATGCAAAACTTGCCCGTACAACTGATTTTTTTTATAATTATCAAATGATTATCGAAAATAAAAGCTATTATTCAGACAAAATCCGTGCAATCGACGCAAAATTTAAAGCACAGGAAATTGCATTTTCTCCACTCACTTTTCAGTCAGTACGCGCCCTTCTCGAACTTGGACTTTTACAAAAAGTAAGCGATGCAGGCGACGACGGCATTTCTGTCCGCCAGCTTGCAGAAAGTTCAAGCTTAAGCGAATACGGAGTTGGAGTTCTTGCTGAAATGGCTCTTGGAATGGGAGTTTTAAAACTTAACGGCAAAGAAGACGCTGCCGAAGGCAAATCCGGTTTAGGAATGCTCACTCTGGGCAAAATCGGCTGGTTCATTCTCGAAGACAACCTTACCCGCGCAAACTTTTTCTTTACAAACGACATTTGCTACAAAGGTGCATTCGACTTAATCGACTGTATTAAAACAGGCAAACCAGAAGGCTTAAAAGTTTTTGGCGAACAATGGACAACTGTTTACGAAGCACTTTCTTCCCTTCCAGAACGCGAAAAAAAATCCTGGTTCGACTTTGACCACTTCTATTCAGATGCAGCCTTTCCTCAGGCGCTTCCAATTGTTTATAAAAACAAACCTAAAAAACTCTTTGACATTGGTGGCAACACCGGTAAATGGGCAATTGCTTCCTGCTCTTACGATCCGGATGTTCACATTTCAATCGTAGACTTACCGGGTCAAACCGCCGTTGCAGAAAAAAACATAAAAGACGCAGGCTTTGAAGGCAGAGTTGATTTTGTTTCTGGCAACGTTTTAGACACAGACACAAAACTTCCAGAAGGCGCTAATGCAGTCTGGATGAGCCAGTTTTTAGACTGTTTTTCTTTACATCAGATTACAAAAATCCTTACAAAAATTTACAACTCGGTTGACGAAAACTGTGACATTTTTGTAATGGAACCTTTGTGGGACATGCAGAAATTTGAAGGCGAATCTTACGCTCTCCAGGCAACATCGCTCTACTTTACCTGCATTGCAAATGGAAACAGCAAAATGTACCGCTTTGCAGAACTCACAGATGCAATCGAAAAAGCAGGATTTACACTTGTGGCTTCTCATCACAATCTTGGAACAAATTTCTATTCAATCTTAAATTTCAGAAAGCGCAAGAGCAACTAATGAATAATTTTTTTGTTTCAGACCTGTGTATTTATAAACCTTCTCCAGAAAACCCTGCAGAAATGCCAAAACTTGCTTTTTGTGATCCGCTTTTTAAAAGACGTCTAAGTCAGATAAGCCGCATGACAATTCAGGTTGTACATGAGCTTATTCAAAAAGTTCCGGAAGCAAAAAATTTTAAGCTTGTTTTCTGTAGTTTTCGTGGAGAACTTGCCCGTCAGCTCAAAATAAACAAATCTCTTTACGAAGATGCAGACATTATGCCGGCAAGTTTTTCTATTTCTGTGTTTAACACACCGCCGGCCGCTGCAACAATTTCAGAAGGAATAAAAGCAGGTTACAGCGCAGTTTATCCGGCAAATGACAATTTTTACGACGGTTTAATTTCCGCAGCTGCACCAGTTTTAAGCGGTTGCAAAGAAAATATAATTTTTGTCTACGCCGACGAACTCATAATCGATGAATACAAAAGTGCGTACAAACCTGTAAATGGCGATATAGCTCCGCAGCCACTTGCATTTGCCTGTGTTTTATCGGCTGTAAAACCTTTGAGTTCAGATAAAACAACGCAATCAGCAGAACTGGAACTTTCAAAACTTAAAAATATTCATTCTCCGCAAAGTTTTTTAGAATTATTACAAAACACAAAAACAGAATAATGAAGTATACGACACAGCCAGATTACGTTTTTGAAATTCCACCTGTAAAAAATTATTTTCTCTACGCATGGCGAATTTTCGCTAAGATTCTTGCATTTTTTATTTTTGGGCTTGGCGGACTTATTCTCGGTATTTTTGCACTTCCTGTAATGCGTCTTATCTGGCAAAAAAAAGAAGTTTTTAATAAAAAAGCCCGCAGGCTCGTTACTTCACTTTTTAGATTTTTTACAGAAGTTCTTTCGATTCTTTCGGTTGTAAAAATTACGATTAACGACAAAAAACGTCTGAACAATCTTGGCGGCTGCGTTGTAGTTGCAAACCATCCGTCTTTGCTCGACGTAATAACTCTCATAAGCCAGATTCCAAATGCAAACTGCATTGTTAATGCTTCGCTTAAAAAAAATGTAATTGGGGCGGTAGTTGCTTCACTTTATATTACAAACGATTACGAACACGCAAAACTAATAGAACTTTGCAAACAGACAATCAGCGAAGACAATGCTCTTATAATTTTTCCAGAAGGAACCCGTTCAAAACCTCAGGGACAAAATCAATATAAAAAAGGTGCAGCCAGAGTTGCACTTGCAGCAGACTGTCCGATTGTTCCAGTTTTTATCGGTGGAAACGACAAATTAGGACTTCGCAAAAAAGATCCAATGCTTTTGTTCAACCACACAGACTATTACAGATATTCCCTTTACGTAAAAGAAAGTATTTTTTTAGACGAATTTAAAGAATTGCCAGAACCCGCCGCCGCAAAGCGGATTACAGAAAAAATTCACGATTCACTCTGTTACGAAAACAACAGGCAATATTTAATTGGCGTAAACAAAACTTATTTTGAATAATTTGAATATCAAGTCTTTATTTTTAACTTATAAAACAGTTTCAAATAGCCGTAGCCGGAAATTCTGTAAAAGACCGCCACGGACGGCGGATAAAGACAGGCAAAAACTAAAAAGTTTTTGCGATAAAGAAAATGACAGGAAGGCATTTTCTTTATCAAGGTTCCCGGCGAGAGGCTATTTGAATTTAAAAACTACAGTTTCTTGCTGAACAGTTGAAAATTTTTTGCCTTATGGTAAACTTAGGGCACTATGCTTAAAGGTTTAAGTTTAATTCAGCCAAATGATTTGACTGTCGCAGAAATTGACGAGATTTGCAGTCTCGCCGAACAGATTATTGTTGATCCATCATCATTTCAGGACGTGTGTCGCGGGAAAATTCTTGCGACACTTTTTTTTGAGCCAAGCACTAGAACACGCTTAAGTTTTGAAGCTGCAATGCTTCATCTTGGTGGTTCGGTAGAAGGTTTTAGTGACGCTTCAAACACATCAACGTCAAAAGGAGAAACACTTGCCGACACAATCCGCGTCGTAAGTTCCTACGTTGATGTAATTGCAATGCGTACACCAAAAGAAGGAGCAGCCCTTCTTGCAAGCAAATTTTCAGCTTGTCCAATCATAAACGCCGGCGACGGTGGACACTATCACCCGACACAAACTTTAACGGACCTTGTTACAATACGCGCATTAAAAGGCGGTTTTGAAGGCCACACAATCGGATTTTGCGGAGACTTAAAATTTGGCCGCACAGTTCACTCTTTAACAGAAGCAATGTGCCGCTACAAGAACGTAAAATTCGTTTTTATCAGCCCGGAAGAATTAAAAATTCCTGACTGGGTTTCAAACTTTTTAGATAAAGAAAATATTCCTTACACAACGGCAACCAAACTCGAAGACGTAATCGGTGACCTTGATATTCTTTACATGACACGCGTTCAAAAAGAAAGATTCTTTAACGAACAGGATTATCTTCGCTTAAAGGACAGCTACATTCTCGACAAAGAAAAAATGGCACTTGCACGCAACGACATGATTGTTCTTCATCCTCTTCCTCGCGTAAACGAAATTTCGCCAGAAGTAGACAACGATCCGCGCGCTGCATATTTTAAGCAGGTAAAATACGGAATGTACGCAAGAATGGCACTTATTGCAAAAATTCTGGGGGTTCTCTAATGCTTAATGTTGATACAATTAAAAATGGTCTTGTAATCGATCATATAAAAGCTGGATACGGTCCGCAAATTTTTCATTGGCTTGGACTCGACAAGGCAAACTTTACAAGCGCATTAATCATGAACGTTCCAAGCAAACGCACGGAACGCAAAGACATTATCAAAATTGACAACATAATCAACATCGATTTTTCTGTACTTGGATTTATTGACCCAAACATCTGTGTAAACATAATCAAAGACGAAAAAATCGTACGTAAAATCAGCATGGAATTGCCAGAACGCGTAGAAAATGTTATCAAATGCAAAAATCCGCGCTGCATTACAATGACAGAACATTATGTTCCACAGGTTTTTATCTTAACAGACAAAGCAAAAGCAACTTACCGCTGTGAATACTGCGACGCATTCTACACAGCAGGAAAGATTGACGGCCAGCTCTAAAAACTGCAACTTTATGGGGGAAACTTTGAATTCCAGCAGCTCAATTTTAGTCATTTACAACGCAGTTCTTACAGATTCTTCAATTACAGGCCCAGGAATGGTTTTAGTGCGCGAAACTAAAATCCAGAATATTTTTCTTGGAGAAGTAAAAGACGAAGATTCTGCAAAAAAAATCGCATTATCACTTTTGCCTTCAGAAGCTTCTGCAACAAAAATAGAATTTTTTAATGCGGAAGGACTTGTTTTAATGCCTTCGTTTGTCGATATGCATGTTCACTTCCGTTATCCCGGCCAGACACAAAAAGAAGACCTTGATTCCGGATTAAAGGCTGCAGTTGCCGGCGGATTTGGAACAGTTGTAACAATGCCAAACACAGCGCCAGTTGTTTCGACAGCAAAACTTGCAAAACAGATTATGGACGAAGCAGCAGCAAAAAAACTTGCAAAAGTTTATCAGACTGTAAGCATTACAAAAGATTTTGCGGGCGAAGACACAACAGAAATTGCAAAACTGAAATCAAAAGATTTCCCTGTAATCAGCGAAGACGGACACGAAGTTACAAACTCTGCCGTAATGCTCGAAGGAATGAAAGCAGCAGCAAAAAATGACATTATTGTCAGCTGTCATTGCGAAGATCCATTTCTTGCAGCAGCGGCAAAGCCTTATCGACTGCGCGCACTGGATTTTATGAAAAAATACAATATTCCGGCAGGCAAAGTAAACGTTGTAACTCCAGATGTCCCGGATTCTGTAAATTTTGAAATTGACGGCTGTCTTACAGCAGCAAACCAGCTTTTAGCCCTGGCAGAAGACGCAGCAACAGAACGCAATATAGAAATTGCAAAAACCGCAGCCTGTCACGTACACATCTGCCATTGTTCAACAGCAATAAGCATGGATGCAGTCAGACGGGCGAAAACTTTTATAAAAAGCGGAAAAGCTCCAGCCGGTTTTAACTGCACAGTCGAAGTAACACCACATCACATTGGACTTGCAGGCACAGACGCGCCATACATCCGCGCACTTGTAAATCCACCATTAAGAAGCGAAGAAGACAGAACTTCTCTCATTGAAGCAATAAAAGACGGAACAGTAGATGTAATTTCTACCGACCACGCCCCACACACTCAGGAAGACAAAGCAGGCGGAAGCCCGGGCTTTACAGGACTTGAAACATCTTTTGCAGTCTGCAATACAGTTCTCTGCCAAAAAGAAGGAATTTCACTAAACAGATTAAGTCAGCTTATGTCCGAAAATCCTTCAAAACTATTAAAACTCAACAGTGGAAAACTTCTACCAGGATACGAAGCAAATCTGGTTCTAGTTGCTCCGCAGGAACAATGGACAGTTGAACCAGAAAAGTTTTACAGCAAAGGAAAATCAACGCCTTTCGAAGCCGAAAAACTTACAGGCCGGGTTCATGCAACATTCTACAAAGGAAAACAGGTTTATTCTTTAAAGAATTAAGGTGGTTGAGCCCGTCGAAACCACCAGCAAAGACGTTTATTTTTTTGAGCGCCACGGATGGCGCATAAAGACAATTGACCGCAAGAAATGCATTTGCATTTCTTGTCGCGGCAGGATGTCGCAAAGCTCTATCGGCGCAGTTTGCCTGCCCACGCTCGATTTTGACAAGCACAACCAGCATTAATAAAAAAAGCCAGGGTCACTAGACACAAGTACCACTAAAAGTGTGCTGCTGGGTTCCCCCTCTGACACGGTGCTTAAAGCAGACTTTGTTAGCTCCTGGCAATGCAAAGAATTTATCATATTGATTTATAAAAATCAACAGACAAATATTTAGTTAAACTCTGGCATCAAAACCAGTTATATCTCCAGAATAATCAATTCCTTTTAATTTAAATATGAGGTTTCCTGCATCATCATTTGTAATCTGCAATGATGTTTCTACCCATTTGTCTTCGTATTTAACTTCAAAAGTGTCTCCAAATTCAATATTTGTGAAGGGGAAACTTTGTTCGTCTTCTGCAATTGCAAATTTTCCGTCAAATTCATTAAAAACTAAAATTCCTTCGCGCTTTTCCATTTTTCTACCTCAAACAAAAAACAGACATAAAAAAACCGGTCTATAAAAGACCGGTTTTACATGAGACTGACACGATTCGAACGTGCGACCCCCACCTCCGCAGGGTGGTGCTCTAATCCAGCTGAGCTACAATCTCAAACAGTTTAACAACACTTAGAAGCGTTCGTTTCTCGGAGGCGACAGGAGTTGAACCTGCCCAGCCCGTAAGGAACTGACGGATTAGCAATCCGTTGTATTACCGCTCTACCACACCTCCAGGCGTCATCAAAAAGACGGAGCGAGAGGGATTCGAACCCCCGATACATTGCTGTATAACGGTTTTCAAGACCGCCGCCTTCGACCGCTCGGCCATCGCTCCAAAGTTGATGCTCAATTAAGATACATTTTTAACGATAATGTGTCAAGCACTCACTATCAATTTTCTTAAAAAAAATTGATTTTTTTTACTTAATGTCGAGTTTTTATGTTCAATATAAAAAATGAATAAGCTACCAGAAAAAGCACGGCAATTCGCCATGCTGAGCGTAATTGGTATCAGACTGCGCAATTTTCTTCAAAAATTGCTCGCTATCGCTCAGGATGGCTCGGTTGCCGCTTTCTTTTTCTTCCCGCTTATTCAATTTATCTCTTCTAAATAAAAACCCGACATTTAGACAAAATAAAACAATATTGCCACAAATCTGCTTTTGGAATAAACCTTTATTTATGTGGCTTTTATTTTCTATTGGATCGGCAGTTTTTGCTGCTTTTACTTCGATTCTTGCAAAAATTGGAATTGAAGGTGTTAATTCTAATCTGGCAACTGCAATCAGAACTTTTGTTGTTCTTTTAATGGCCTGGGGAATGGTTTTTCTGACCCACAGCCAGGGCGGAATTGCCAGCATTGAAAAACGCAGCTGGATTTTTCTTATTTTGTCCGGACTTGCAACTGGTGCTTCCTGGCTTTGTTATTACAAGGCTTTACAAATGGGAGAAGCTTCGAAGGTTGTTCCAATCGACAAAATGAGTACAGTTTTAACACTTATTCTTGCGTTTGTTTTTTTACATGAACAGTTTACGGTAAAGTCTTTAATCGGCTCAATCTTGCTTGCTGCCGGAACTTTAGTAATGGTTCTTTGATAAATCGAGAATATAAACTGATTTTGTGAGCCTTACAAACTAGCCCCGGCTGTAGCACCACAGTTGACCGCAGACGAAGTCTGCGGTCAATGAGCGTTAGCGAAGTGCGAAAGACGGGACGAGACTAAAAATTGTGCTCCTGAAACTTAAAGATTCACGCGTTTTTTTACAAAAATCCAGCCAATCCACATTGCAGCAATCGTTATAAACCATGAACCTGAATGAATTACCAGAAGTCCCGGATATGTGTTTATGTGAGGAAAAACCACACAAGTCCAGAAAATGCGGACAAAACAGATTCCAATCAGGGTAATCAAAGACGGCAAAAGAGAAAATCCAAGTCCACGCATTGCACAACCTGGAATTTCGACAAATGCACAAATCGGCTGCAAAAGCAAAATCATTAAAATACGGATTCCGGCATAATGAATTGCGGTCTGGTCTGTTGTAAAGATTGAAGCTGCCTGGGTTCTAAAAATTGAAAGCGGTGTAGAAAGAACTGCTGTAAAGACAACGGCGCAAAACAAGCATCGATGAAAAATTTCTTTACAGCGTGCGTATTGGTTTGCTGCAAAATTCTGGCTGATAAAAGTTGTTGTTGCCTGACCAAAGGCTGTTGCAAAATAGTAGGCAAAATATTCAAAAGTGACGGCAATTGAATTTCCGGCGGTTGCGAGGGCACCAAATTTGTTTACAGCAGATTGAACAAAAATATTTGCCAGACAGAAAACTGCTCCCTGAACTGCGGCAGGAATTCCAATTTTTAAAATGCTTGAAATATCATTTTTATCTGGTCTGAATGTTTTTATTGATAATTTGAATTCGTCTTTTTCGTGAATTAAAAAATTTATCGTTAAAAGACAGGAAATTGCTGTAGAAATTATTGTTGCTGTTCCAACTCCGGCAACTCCCATTTTGCAGACAATTACAAAAAAAAGATTGAGAACGGCGTTTAATCCGCCAGAAATAACCAAGGCAATAAAAGGGCGGCGGCTGTCTCCTTTTGAACGCAGGATTGCAGAACAAAAATCGTAAATGAGCAAAAACGGATAGGTTATAAAATATAATTTTAAATATAAAGCTGCCATTTCGATTATTTCTGAAGAAACGTTTATGGCGCGCATTATTGGCATGGCGAGGAACTGCCCTAAAATTCCAACGAAGACACCAAAACAAACAGAAATTACAAGGGCGGAATTTATTGCAGATTTGATTTTTTCTTTTTTTCCAGAACCAATAAATTTTGCAATTAGGACATTTGCACCAACTGCAAGCCCAGAAGAAAGGCTTACAAGAAAACCAACAATTTCGCTGTTGGTTCCAACTGCGCCAAGGGCATTTGCATCTGCAAAGCGACCGACAACAGCCGTATCCATGGAATTAAAAAGCTGCTGAAGCATGCTGCTCAGTGCAATCGGAAGAGCAAAACGTATAAGATTAGCCGTTAAAGGACCATGAAGCATATCTATTTCTGAACTTTTTGACATTTTTTTACCTTCCAGCAATGACTATAACTTTTTTTATTTTTCAATAAAATAGAATTTTTTGTTATTTTTACAGGCGGTTGAATGCGCTCGATGTGAACAAATAAACATCCAGAAACTGCGTACTGTCGAAATATTTTAAAATCCTCATTAGAATAAAACGGTTGAATTGAAAATTCTCTCAAAAGGACTAACTATAAAAATGGACTTTTTAGAACAGGCTGCTAATTTAAAATCATACATGGTTGAATTAAGAAATTATTTTCATTCGCACCCGGAACTTTCTCTCCAGGAATTCAACACATGCAAAAAAATTCAGGAAGAACTTGATTCATTAAAAATAAAAAATTACAGGGTCGAAAAAACAAACGTAATCGCAGAGTTAGACACAACGCGTCCAGGAAAAACACTTTTTTTGAGGGCAGACATTGACGCACTTCCAATTCAGGAAAAAAATGATGTTCCTTACAAAAGCCAGGTTCCAGATGTTATGCATGCCTGCGGACACGACGGCCACATTGCTTACATGCTTGCAGCTGCCAGAATTTTAAAAGAAAACCTTTCTCAACTTTCTGGCAAAATAATAATTGCGTTTCAATCAGCAGAAGAAATTGGACATGGGGCGCGCGAAATTATAAATACAGGAGTTTTAGACAAGGTTGACCGTGTTTTTGGAATTCATCTTTTGTCTTCGATTCCGCTTGGAAAAATTGTAGTAAAAAGCGGAGCGTTGTCTTCAAGCTGCGACCGCTTTTATATAAAAATCAACGGAAAATCCGGGCACATTACAACGCCACAAAAATGCGTAGATCCGGTTTTTATTGCTTCTTTAATTACGGTTCAATTACAGACTGTAGTTTCGCGTTTAATTTCTCCAGTAGAAGGCGGTTTGATTGGTATTGGTAAAATCAACGGAGGAAATACTTACAACGTAATTCCAGGAACCTGTAGCATAGAAGGAACTATCAGAGCTTTTTCGAATGAATCACGCAAAAAAATGAATGAGGCTGTAACAAAAATTGTTCAAAACATTGCAGAAGAATATGGCGGAACGGCAGAAGTTAAAATAGAAGATCTCTGTGACACCTGCTTTAACGACGAACAGGCAGCCTTAGAAGTTGCTTCGTCTTGCCGCAAAATTATTGGGGCAGAAAACACTTTAACTTCGACAGAAAAATTATTCTGGTCAGACAATTTTGCAGATTTTTATCGAAAGGCAAAAGGCTGTTATGTTTATGTTGGTTCGTGCGACGGAGAATCTACAGCCTGGGCGCACCACAACGAACATTTTGACATTGCCCCGGACAGTATGGTTTATGCAGCAGCATTAACGGCGCAATATGCAGCAGATTTTTTAAAAGCATAAAAAAAAGCTGACTAAAAAACAGAAGCTTAGTCAGCCGTTTTAAATAACAGTAAGTAAAAAAATTAGTTTTCTTCTTCTGGCTCTTCTTCGGTAAAATCATTTGCAACCACAGAATCTGGCACAACAGTAATCGGGCGGTTTCTCCACTGAAGGAATGCATTTAAGCAACCTGCAATCAACAGAATTACACCACAAATTCTAACTAAAATACCGCCGGCTTTTTCCGCTGGAATAACAAAAAGAGCAATTGCAAGAATCAGCGAAATAACAGTTTCTATAACCGACTGATTTATCATAATTCCATTACGATGCAGCTTTGTAATTCCGTAAATTTCCAGCCCTGCAGAAACAATCAGATAACCAGCAAGAACATAAGCCATAATTGTCCAGGCAATTGCAGCAATTACCAATGGTAAAAGAACTGCAACCGCACCGACAACAATGCTCATTACTCCGCGAATCGTCATCATAAGTTTGTAGTCAGGATCAAGAATTAAATTTCTGGTTGCAACCATAATAAAAATTCCATCAACAACGGCAGCAAGCCCCAAAAGAATAACAGCCAGAGCAATAAAAGCCGTTGGAGAAATAATCATTAAAAGTCCGACAATTGCCACCATAAGCGACAAAACAAATTTATTTTTATCCATATCAAAAAATATAACGACAAAAAGTCGGTTTAGTCTATATTTTTAAATCCAGTCAAGCGGCACTTATGTAAAGTGCAGTTAATTTTAATTTCCTTTTGAAGTGGCAGCCTTTATGCTTTCTGCAAAGAGTTTATTCTGATCGCTGCGGACTGGCACACTGAATGCAGGGCCTCCGTCTGTTTCTGAAATTCTATAAATATTTGAACAGCCTGATGAATATGCCGGGCTTTCCATATTATTTATCCACCAGTCAAGAACGCTTACAAGGCACATTGCATATTTTATTACATTTGCGTTTGTTGCAGCGCTTTCGCCCTGACTTTTTCTGCCCAAAAGAACGTCCATTCTTTTAGAAACCGGATTTGGAATATCAAATTCGTATTTTGCCCATGGATTTGAAACACCAAGAACAATTCCCTGTGTTCCAGACTGTTTGTCAATTTCTTTTGAAAGCGTTGTAAAAATCTGGCGTAAAAAATCTGTGCGCAAACAAAGAGGAACATATTTTCCGTCGTTTGAAGGTTTTTCCAGTAAAAGCTGTTCAAATTCAAAGTGAGGCAAAAAATTATACTTTGTCTGCCACAAAATATTTGTAAGAATTTTCTTTCCAAAAAGTGAATTTTTAAAATCGCTCTGTGAATATTCCTGATTTACAAAATCTGTAAGCTGTCCTGCATAATTTTTTTCAAATAATTCTTCGCGATAAACCGACCACTCGTTTAAGGCAATCGAAAGTTTATCTTTATGTCCTTTTGTTTTTAATTGAAGCACATCTTCTTCATCATTAAAAATAATATTGCGGCAACCCTGGAATAAATCTTCAATAATTCTTAAAAGCGTTACAACAACCTGCATTGGATTTTGCGGACTCAAAAGATTGTAACCGTCGCGGAACTGATAAATCGGCTGAAAATAAGGATACAAATCCGGCATAGATTCCAGCTTCGAAAATCCTGCATCCGGAAAAAGCCGTTCCAGAAGTTTTATGCCGGCATCAACGATTTCTGTTTTTTTACCGCGCTGATATTCCGGGCTGTTTTTTTTGCGTTCTTCTTCCTTTTTTTTGCGTTCCTGTTCTGCTTTTTGCTGAGCTGCTTTTATATCTTCTTTTTTTTCTGGCAAAAGAATGTCGAATTTTGAAATTCCTAAGAATTCAAAAATATTCGCTGTTTCTGCTGTAAAAAAATTAGGAAAATATTCAAACTTCGGGCTGCACATGCGCATTAAAAGCGGGTACATTCCTTTAATAATCTGAGTGTAAACATAAAGCCATTCCGTAAGCCCTTGTTTTGAAAGCATTAAAAGTTTCTGCTGATCTGCCTTTGGATATTTCATTAAATCGCTGTAAATTTCTTTAAAAAAGCGGGGAATTGAATTTTCTCCAAGATAATAGATTTTCAGCAAATCTTTATAAACTGTCTTTACAATCGGAATCATCATATAAACAGTAACGTCGTCTGCATGTTCCTGAAGGTCCATTACCATGACTTTAAGGTTTTTCATTGTCCAGCCGCCAACAGTCCGCAAAAACTTAAATTTGGATTCCGGATTGCTGACAATTTTTAAACGATAAGAATCTGGACAGATTTGAATTATTGACTTTACCGCAGTTATAAATGCCTGATAATGATCAAGATGATTCTGCAAATCATAAGAAACGTAACCGCGTCTTAAAACTTCTGTTCCATTTTTCTTAAAATAGCGTACAAAATTAAAAAATCCATAATTTGGTTTAATTTTGTAGTCGTCGCTCATCATCAGTTTGTCCATCAAATTCCGCTCTTTTGCTGGAATTTCAGGCAAACTGCCAAACGAAGTTTTTTTTGCACCTGAAGAAGGCACGTAACCGTATTTTGTTGATTTTTTTGAAGAATTCTTTTCGTCGTTATTTGAAGAAGTTCGGTCTGTAGACATTGAAGCAACATCTGCCGTAGATTTTCCACTTGCTCTGTGCGAATAATGACGTTCCTTTGGAGGAAATGCAGAATAATCTATTGGTGCAGATTTTTCTTCGAGAATTTCTCCGCCAAGAATTTTTGTCATTCTTGCTGCTTCTGCTTTATCGATGGGACCAATCGCTTTTCTTGTGGCATCGAGAGTGCCCGGTTCCCACGACTGTTCAATTTTTTTTTGTCCAAATTCGTCAGCCATTACAAACCTCCATTTAAACTCTCAGCAACTGGTCTCTTGCAATTCCGCCAAAACCACTGATTTTTATATCTTCGCCTTCCTGCGTTTTTAAAACGCCTTCAAATTTTCCATAAATATTCGACACAAGAATTTTAAATGCAAACAAACTTAATTCACGATTGATTCTCGATGCTGGTTCAAAAGTTAAATCAACCATATTTTCCGTATCTTGAATAATCCATTTTTTGCCCAGACCAAAAGGTTGTGTCATTTTTACAGGAGGAAGAGTTGTACATTTTCCGTCAACAACCAGAATATTCTGATTTATTGATTCCGGGGAAGGAATAAAATCTGGAGTATTGTTCAGCGAAAAAGAAATGCTTTTTCCGTTAAAGTCTCCCGCTGCAAAAATCTTCTGTTCCTGGGTTTTATATCCGTAATACGCCCTTTTAATCGTAAAAATTGAAGTTGAATTGTCTGCCGTTAATACCTGGCCTGCAGATTTTTTTGTTTTTCCGATTGTGAGTGAACCACGCAATTTTTGAGCAACCGTATAAGTAGCACAACATCTTCTGCGCGATTTTATTGGCACGCATTGAGTAAGTTCACAAGTTGAAGGATCTGAAAAATGCCCTGTTAAAGCTGCCTGAACTGCCGGCTGAACCGAATTTCCTTTTAAATTAAAAATGAGCGAAAGTCTGTCTCTTTTATGATCCCAGCTGATTCTAATGTAACAGCATGGATTAAAACTTGCACAAAATCCCTGTTCAAGCGAATGTGGAATAAAGCGGTGGCGTGGCCCCATTAAATTTTTATAAGAATATTTTCGACCGGTTTCTTTATTCCATAAATCAACTTCTGCCAGACCAAAAATCTTATTGTCAAAAAAACTAATCAGACAGTCGTAAGGACCAACACTAAATTTAAATAAAATTGAACTTTTTATACGAAAATTTGAAACAAAAACAGGAAGCGGAACTCCTCCAAACGGAGAACGCAAACCACGAATGTCTAATTGAGAAACACGCCCCGCATAAGTGCCAAAAAGAGCGTGACCATTTTTTATAAGCTCGGAGGGAGGCTCGAGCATTTGTCTTGAATACATTCTTCAATTATATAACAGTCTATTAGTTAAATGCAAATTAAAGACAAATGTGCATAATTTGAATACAACGCAACAATACATAAAATGGCACTGCAAACCGCATAATTTGCCTACTCTCAGTATGTTTTTATGGCTTTCACTTTTAACTTAATTCAAAAAATTCTATACTTTGCAAATGACTTCTACAGAAAATTCTTCAACTTTAAGCCTTGCTAAAAAAAATCAACTTAGCGGCTTTTACAAAATTCTTTTTTCAATTGCAATTCCAATTATTCTTCAAAACCTTCTTCAAACTTTTATAAACATGATGGACACCGTCATGGTCGGAAGAATCGGCTCTGTCGAAATTGCTGCCGTAGGCCTTGGAAACCAGATTTTCTTTATTCTGAATATGGTAGTTTTTGGAGTTTCTTCAGGTTGTTCAATTTTTATTGCGCAATATTGGGGACAGCAGGATTTAAAAGGAATTCGCAAAACTTTTGGAATAATGCTCATCACCTGTCTTAGCGTTGCCCTTTTGTTTACTGTTGGCGGAGTATTTTTTCCGCGCACTTTAATTTCGCTTTACACAACGGACGACGCAGTTATAGATAAAGCCTGCGATTATTTAAGAATCGTTGCCTTGAGTTATCCTTTAATGGCAATTTCTTTTGCATGCCAGGCTGCGTTTAGAAGCACGGAACATGTAATTCTTCCAATGGTAACAACTGCGATTTCTTTTGTTTTAAACGTAACAGGAAACGCAATCTTTATTTTTGGTGTTGAAAGCCTTGGAATTCCGCGGATGGGCGTTGCCGGTGCTGCTGTTGCAACATTTATTTCGCGCGCAGTTGAATTTATCATTACGATTAGCGTTGGAAAAATAAAAAAGTTTGAAGCCTTTGGTTCTCCGCGTGAACTTCTGGCTTTTAATAATAAATCATTTTTGCTCAGACTTTTAAAAGTCGGGCTGCCTGTAATTTTTAGCGAAACCATGTGGGGACTTGGAATTTCCACACAAAATTCAATTTTTGCACACACAGGAACAGATTCTTTTGCAGCTTTCAGCATTACAAACACAGTAAGCCAGCTGACCTGGGTAATTTTTATTGGCATGGGAAACGCTGCAGCAATCATTCTTGGCAAAAAAATAGGAAGCGGCGACAAAGCAGGCGCAATCGCTTACACAAACCGTTACTGCTGGTTCTTCCCGCTAATGGGACTGATTATTGGACTTTTCTTAATTCCTTTAAGTTTTATGGTTCCATACATTTTTAACGTTGATGCAGAAATTGTTCACATTGTAAAAACAATGCTGTTTTCAATCGTATTTTTATATCCGTTCAGGGCATTCAACATGCTTTTAATCGTCGGAATCTGTCGTTCCGGTGGCGACACAATTTTTGCTTCGTTAATCGACAACGGCTGGATGTGGTGCATTGCAATTCCGCTCGGTTATTTTGCTTCGTTCAAACTTGGGCTTGCTCCGTGGCAGATTCTTTTGTGCCTTGAAACTGAACAGCTTTTAAAAACATTCTGTGGAATTTTCAGAGTTCGCTCCGGCAAGTGGCTGCACAACGTTACAAATTAGCCTGCAGAGCACTCTCCCTTTTTTAGAATTTTTTTTTCCGCTATAATACCGCTATGAGTTTAGAGAATAAAAAAGTCCTTATTACAGGCGCTTCTGGCGGTATTGGAAGGGCAATTGCTCTTGCCTGCGCTCGCGAAGGCTACGAAGTTATAGCGCATTTTAACAGCGGAATCGAAAAAGCAAACGAATTAAAAAAACAGATAGAAAGTGAAGGCGGAAAATGCACGCTTTTACAATTCAACATAAAAGACCGCAACAATTGTAAAGAAGTCTTAGAAAACTGGACTAACGAAAACGGCGCTTTCTGGGGAATAGTTTTAAACGCAGGAATCTGTCGCGACAACGCCTTTCCTGCCCTTACAGACGAAAACTGGGACGACGTAATCCACACAAATCTCGACGGATTCTACAATGTTTTAAAACCGCTCGTAATGCCACTTTGCCGCAAAAAGCAGGGAAGAATCGTAACAATTGCAAGTGTTTCCGGCGTTATTGGCAACCGCGGACAGACAAACTATTCAGCATCTAAAGCAGGAATTATTGGAGCAACAAAGGCTCTTGCAGTTGAACTTGCAAGCCGCAAAATTACAGTAAACTGCATTGCACCAGGTTTTATCGAAACCGACATGATAAAAGACGCACCGGTAGAACACATTCTGCCGACAATTCCAATGCAGAGAGCCGGAAAACCAGAAGAAGTTGCCTCGGCAGCAATCTTTCTTTTGAGCGAAGGCGCTTCGTATATTACGCGACAGGTTTTAAGCGTAAACGGCGGAATTATTTAAAACCTTCAGACAAAAATTCAATTTTTAGTCCTTCTTAAGGAGTTATTTTTATGGAAAACAGAAGAGTTGTAATAACAGGCGGAGGAATAGTAAGCGTTCTCGGAAACAATTGGGACGATGCACTAAAAAGCCTCAAAGCCTGCAAAAATTTTGTAAAATACATGAGCGACTGGGACGAAAAATATCCTTTAATGAACACTCGCCTTGCCTGCCCGATCGACAATTTTAAGCTCGATCCAGAAAAATACCCGCGCAAAAAGATTCGCGGAATGGGACCAGTTGCACAAATGGCACTCGCTGCAACAGATTCAGCACTCGAAACAGCAGGAATAAAAGAAGGAGATCCACTTTTCCAAAGCGGAAGAATGGGAATTGCCTACGGTTCTTCAATGGGCTCTGTTTATCCTTTAATGGACTATTTTTCCATGCTCATTACAAATGATACTTCAAAAATCGGGGCAACAACCTACATCAAATGTATGCCGCAAACCTGCGCAGCAAACCTCGAAGTTTATTACCAGCTAAAGGGAAGAATCATAACAACAAACACAGCCTGCACATCTGGCTCGCAGTCAATCGGCTATGCTTATGAACAAATTAAATTTGGCAAACAGGACATAATGATTGCCGGCGGTGCAGAAGAATTCTGTCCGGTAGATGCAGCCGCTTTTGACACCTTGTTTTCAACTTCAACCAAAAACAAAACTCCGGAATTAACCCCAAGCGCATACGACAAAGATCGCGACGGACTCGTAATTGGCGAAGGCGCCGGAACATTAATTCTCGAAGAATACGAACACGCAAAAGCACGCGGAGCTAAAATCTATGCAGAACTTGTGGGCTTTGGCACAACAACCGACGGAACTCACATAACTTCACCAAACCGCGAAACTATTGCAAATGCAATCCGGCTTTCAATCGAAGACGCAAAAATCGATCCGTCACAAATCGGCTACGTAAACACACACGGAACAGCAACAATTGCCGGCGATGTCTGCGAAAGCGGAGCCACTTACGACGTTTTTAACAGAGCCGTTCCAGTAAGTTCAACCAAAAACTACACAGGCCACACACTCGGAGCCTGCGGAGCAATCGAAGCCTGGCTTACAATCAACATGATGAACGAAGGCTGGTTCCATCCAAACTTAAATCTTGTAAACGTAGACAGCGCATGTGCCCCACTCGACTACATAACAGGCACAGGCCGCGAAATTCAGACAGACTACGTAATGTCAAACAATTTTGCATTTGGTGGAATAAACACAAGTTTGATTTTTAAGCGTTGCACTGAATAATTGTTCAGGAGGGGAAAGCCTTCCCCTGCGCGCGCAATTTTATTGCGCGCTACCCCTTCTGCGGGCTCAAACGCCGCCCGCAACGCCTGCTAGTCAGGGTTTTCAACAATTCCAATACTTTTTAACCAGGGAAGCAGATATTCATCATTCCAGTGAGTGCGGAGAATCATTTCGCTGTTTTCTTTCATTCCAAAACCATGACCGCCTTTTTCGTAAGTTATAAAACTGTGTTCAATCTGTTTTTCTGACAAAGCTTTATCCAGCCGCACAGAATTTTCGTACATTACAACCGGATCATCTTTACAGGCAAGCAAAAACACCGGAGGCATATCATCTGGAACATTTAGTTCCATGCTAAATTCATCTTTATAACTTTGACTATATTTAAAACCACGAAGATTAAAAATTCCAAAACCTTCGCTGCTTCTTTTTTCGTCATAAACGTGCCCTAAAAGACTTTTCCGGCTCCATTTGTGTCCAATGTCGTCCTGCATCGAAACAACCGGATAAATTGGCATTACAAAATCCGGGCGCACACTCACCGCAGTGTTTATTCCCAATGTCTGCAATTCGTTGTGAGTTTTAGCAAATTCTCCTGCCATTGTTACAAGATGCCCGCCGGCACTAAAACCAATTGCACCAAGTTTTTGTGGATTTATTCCGTATTCTTTTGCATTTTTTCTAACATGCGCAATTGCCATCTGCAAATCAAGCAGCTGATCAGGATAATGATGTTCGTTATAAGCAACGCGGTACTGCAAAACAAAGGCATTCATTCCAATTGAATTAAACCATCTGGCAGTTGCAAAACCTTCGTGCTTCATTCCAAGATGATGATAACTTCCGCCAGGACAAATAATTACAGCCGCACGCTCTTCGTTTTTATTTTCGCTTTTGTTCTGAACAGGACAAAAATAAAGAACAGTGTCGCGAACCTGAGTTTCCATTCCAGGAACACCGCGCCACAAAAATACTTTTTTTGAATAATCTTTTGCAAAACTCAAACCTGCCACCCAAAAAACAAAGGCAAAAACACAAATTTTTTTTATCATTTGCAAAAGATAGCATAAAAAAACGCCTCTGTCATTTTTAACAGAAGCGTTTAACTTTTAACCAGGAAGAACTAGTCTATTTCGTTCATCTTTGTAATTTCTTTTGTGTAGTCAACTCCAGGAACGTCAAAACCGTTAATCATTAAGAAGTCGTGGCGAAGTCCTGCTAAATCGCAGACTTCGTTTACGTTTTCTTCTGTAACAGTTGGCATTACCTTATCAACTTCTGCCTGAACTTCTGGATCGAGTTCCCAGTCGTCAATGCGGATTCTGTTTTCTGAATCAACCGGCACTTTTTTGTCTGCTGTGTAAAGGCGTTCAGCAAAAAGACGTTCCATCTGTTCAATACAACCTTCGTGAGTTCCCTTTGCCTTCATAATCTTAAACAAAACTCCAAGATACTGAGCAATAATCGGAATAACAGCCGAAGAACGTGTTACAAGACCTTTGTTTACAGAAACGTAAGCTGCACCATTTAAGCTTTTAAGAGAACTGTCAATGTTGTGAGCGCGGGCTTCGAGATCTTTTTTAGCTTCGCCGATTGTACCGTCGCGGTAGATTGGATGGCTGTATTTTGGTCCAATATAAGAATAAGCAAGAGTGCGTACACCGTCAGCAAGAACATCTGCTTCTTTAAGCTGTTTAATCCAGCGTTCCCAGTCTTCGCCACCCATTACTTTTACAGTATTTGGAATATCTTCACCTTCTGCAGGTTTTGCTTCCTGAATAGAAATTTTACCAGTCATCATATCAAGAGAAGGACCAGAGAAAGTTGTTCCGATTGGCTTAATTACAGAACGATACATTACTTTTGTGTCTGGATCTGTGCGTACAGGAGAAGCGAGAGAATAAATTACAAGGTCAAATTTAATTCCCTGAGATTTTGCTTCATTAATGATTGTCTGACGGCATTCATCAGAAAAAGCGTCCATATTAAAAGTTTTTGACTTTAATCCAGCTTTTGCTGCTTCTTTGTCAAAAGTCATATTATTGTAAAAACCAGGAGTTCCGGCCTTTGTTTCTGTTGCTTCTTTTTCAAAAGAAACGCCGATTGTGTCAGCGCCGTATTCAAATGCAGCAGAAATGCGGCTTGCAAGTCCGTATCCAGTTGAACAGCCAAGCACAAGTACATTTTTTGGAGCGTAGCCGCCTTCTTTTGCAGACTTTACTGCACGTTTTGCTTTCTGAGAAGCAACATAAGCAATCTGATTTCTTGTATCCTGAGCGCATCCAAGCGGATGTGAATTGATACAGATATTGGAACGAATCATTGGTTTAATAACTGCCATTTTTTTCTCCCATATTCTCTATAAAAATTACAGCTGCAAAAAATCACAGCCAAAAATAAACACGTATTTTATTATTATGACAAATTTTGTATTTTTGTCAATTTAATTAAAAACCTGCACGCAACGGCACGCATCTAAGCACATATCGCACACATAACGGAGCACATCTCTCCGTTACAAAAAACTGCTCTTCTTTTATCAAGTTTTTTTCTATGCTATACTCTTTTTTATGAAAATTACTCCAAACTACACTGTTATTTATAACGACGACGATATTCTTGTTTTAAACAAACGCTCTGGCCTTTTAGTTGCACAGGACCGCTACGATCCAGACGCTCCACGCCTCGACACCCAGGCCGAAAAAGAATTTGGCAGATTATACGCCGTTCACAGAATAGACAAAGACACCTCAGGTTGTGTAATTTATGCAAAAACAGCAGAAGCACACCGTTCACTTTCAATGCAGTTCGAAAACCGCACCGTAGAAAAAACTTACCATTGCCTTGTAAACGGCCGCCCGCTCTGGCAGACAAAAACCGTTGACTCAAAACTTTTGCCAGACGGAGACGCACGCCACAGAACTACAGTAAATTCAAAATTTGGCAAACCAAGCGTTACAGATTTTACATTAATCGGAGTCTGCGGACCTTACAGCTGGATCAACGCCTGCCCAAAAACCGGACGCACACACCAGATTCGTGTACATTTGCAGTCAATCGGACTTTCTATTGTCTGCGATCCTTTGTATTCAGGCAATCAAAAACCAGTACGACTTTCTGACATAAAAAAACGCTGGAACGGAGACACTTTCGAAGAACGTCCGCTTTTAAATCGCCTTGCCCTGCACGCCTACAGTCTTTCGATCGATCATCCTGCAACTGGCGAACGCATGACTTTTACAGCGCCTTACCAAAAAGACATGGAAGCAACAAGAAAACAACTTTCAAATATTTTTGGAGTTGATCCTCTTTTGCAGGAATAATCGGGCGTCTCCTGCCTTGTGGCAGGCCGGGTCTTTCGTGGCTACGCTTTCGCTCCGACCGTCAGATTGCATCTGCCGGTTGCCTTTGGCACCACTACAGCCCCTGACGCAAATTCAAAAGAAATTTTTAAATGAAAAAATTACCGTTAATTTTAGCACTTCAGTTTTTTAGTTTTTTAGCCACAGCGCAAATTAAAAAAACAGATTTTACTTTTTCTGTAGAACCATTATTTGGACTAAAAAACGGCATCGTTGACGAATATGTT
Source organism: Parabacteroides distasonis (assembly GCA_963659855.1). Lineage (GTDB taxonomy): Bacteria > Spirochaetota > Spirochaetia > Treponematales > Treponemataceae > Treponema_D. Next base: position 32,133 of record CAVKVK010000010.1, read on the forward strand.
TTCTTAAAAGAAAGTTCATACTCAAGCGATAAATTAAGCGAACTGAACTGGGATATAAAAAACGAACTTTATGGTGGCATAAAACTAAACGGAAGCTTTAAAAATATTTTTTTAGAAACTTCGTTTACAGCAGCAATTCCAAAATCTTCCGGAATTACAAAAGACTCGGACTGGCTAAATGTAGATAAAGAAAATGCCACAGACTACCAGTACAAAACATATTATTCAGAACACGACAACTATATTGACTATGACATTGGGGCAAAAGTAAAAGCAGGTTACGAGTTTAAACTTTTTCAGGACAAAAAAGTAAAACTTTCATTAAAACCTTTTGCAGAATTTCAATACGAAAATTTTCAATTTACTTGCAAAGACGGAACCTGCTGGTATGCAGATAAGATAGGAAACTATTATGCACGGTGGAATGACTGGGAACATCAACAAGCTACAGAAAATCCATCTGGAGAAGTAATGGCTTATCATCGCCAAAATTTAATCCTCTGGCTTGGCAGCGATTTTAAAGTAGAACTTCCAGAAAATTTTACAGTTCTTGCAGGATTTAAAGTTTCACCATATATAGATTCAAAGTCCATTGACTCTCATTATCTCAAGAATAAGTACTTTCTCGACATTACGCCAGGATTTTTTAGTGTTTTTGACGCAAACCTTGGTGTAGAATATGCACTTACAAAAAAGCAGTCTTTTATACTCGGTGCAGAAGGCTTTTATATGAAAACGCTTCGTGGAAATGATTATGAAAATTCTAAGAAAAAATGGTCAAAAGACAATAAAACAGGTATTGACGGTGGAGCTGCACAAAGATACATAAACATTACCTTTGCATACAAATACAAATTTTTATAAAAAACACTTAGGAGACATTTTTTATTTTATGCTATAATGGCAACGATTTAATTTGTCTATGTTAAATATAAAAATACTGTTGCCGGGTTTTAACCAGTAAAAGTGTTTTTGTACTTTTTTACCCGTGGAGGATTACAAATGAAAAAAATTATTACAATCAGCCGTGAATATGGTTCTGGTGGACGCGTTATTGGTAAACTCGTTGCAGAAGCATTAGGCTACAATTTCTATGACAAAGAAATAATCGACATGTCAGCACAGGAAAGCGGACTTTCTCCAGATTTTATTAAAAAAACAGAACAGAATCTTTCTTCTGGATTTTTGTATCATCTTTTGCTTGGAACAAGCTATTCAGGCTCGGCAGGAAACATTGCTTCTTCTGTAGCTGGCGGACAGGTTCTGCCACTTGCAGATCAGGTTTTTAATGCAGAACGCAAAGTAATTCTTGACCTTGCAAAAAAAGGAAACTGTGTAATTGTAGGCCGCTGTGCAGATTACATTATTAAAACAAGTGAAGAAATTGATTCAAAAGAACTGTTAAATGTTTTTATCTACGGTGAACTTGAAGAAAAATTAAAGAGAATCGAAGAATTGTACAAAGAACCAGAACAGGCTGCAAAAAAGACAATTCAGACAATCGACAAGCATCGTGCAAATCATTACAACACATTTACAGAAGCAACCTGGGGCGACCGCAAAAACTACGATCTTATGCTCAACAGTTCAACAATTGGAATTGAACAGACAGCAAAAATGATCGAAGAAATTGTAAAACATTCATAATAATAAAAACCATATAACAGACCCCGCCAGCGCGTAGCGCGGGCGGGGTTGTTTTTCGAGACTGTAATTATTTATTTTTTACAGTAAAAGCTAGCCCGGACATTAGGGGCTTTAGTTGGGGCAAAGCCCCAATGAGCGTTAGCGAACCCCGTTTGGCCGGACGAGACTGTGCATTGTGCTCCTAAAAATAAAAAACCTATGGCAACGTAATTCTTACACTTTGAATGCGGTGCCTTGTCTGATCTTCTATCTTAAAAAGAACTCCGTCGCAGCGGATTGCTTCGCCTGCCTCCGGAATTGCGTCAAACTGCTCCAAAAGCCAGCCTGCAAGAGTGTCGTATTCGTCGCTGACAAGTTCAAGCTTTAAAAGCTCGTTTACATCGTCGATTTTCATGTCGCCAGGAACTAAGAATTCTTTTGATGTAACTGGCACAATCAGAGTTTCTGGCGGAACGTCGGACTGCTCTCCATGTACGCTGTGCCCAAAAACTGCGCGCATAATGTCGTCCATGGTAACGATTCCAATATTTGAACCGTTTTCGTCAACTGCAACTGCAAAATTGACGTTTTCTTTGCGGAATTTCTGCAAAAGTTCTGTTGCCGTAATTGTTTCCGGAATAAAAAGAGCCGGGCGCATACAACGCACTGCAAGATTTTCTGATTCTTTTATTACACGGCCCGCAAGCAGCACGTTTTTGTAATAAAGAACCCCGAGAACTTCTTCAAAACTGTTGCGACAGACTGGCAGGCGGCTGTAACCAGTTTGTGCAAAGATGTCGGCAATCTGATCGTAGGTTGCATTTTCCGGAACAAACTGAACATGACTTTTATGGCGCATAATGTCGTGAACTTTTAAATCTGTAAATTCAAAAATCTTGTAAAGCATTCGTTTTTCGCTGCTTTCGAGGGTTCCTTCGTTTTCGCCAACTGCAATAAGGGACTTTAATTCTTCTTCCGTAATAAGATCGCGGTTTTCGGTTACAAAATGTGTAAGAACTTTTGTAATTCCATTTGTAATCGTAGAAAAAATCCAGACAATCGGGAATAAAACTTTTTCGAGAATCAAAAGCGGAGTGGCAAAAATGCTTGCCGTCTGCACTGAATAAACGCTTGCAACTGTCTTTGGCATAATTTCGCCAAAAACAATAAGAACAAACGAAATAATTGCCGTTGCGTACGCTGAGCCGGAATTGCCTGCAAGTTTAATTGCAATCGTTGCTGCAAGACCGGAAGTTAATGACGTTATAAAGTTTATTCCAATCAAAATTAAAGAAAGAAGTTTGTTTGTGTCTTTCTTTAAATGTTGAATTTTCTTTGCCGGGGAATTCTTTTTTCCGCCGTCTTTTTTTAGCATTTGATGCAAGGTTACGCGTGTAATTGAAAGAAAGGCTGTTTCGCTCGCTGCAAAAAAAGCAACAATACCGACGAGCATTATATCTGCAAGAATAGGCACAATAATTTCTGTAAAAACATTCATTATTCATCGCCTCCTGCAATTTTTGTACAGTGAACACTTTCTATTCGGCGTCTGTCCATTGAATTAACTTCAAAACGGTATTCGCCGACTTCGATATATTCTCCACAAAGAGGAATGTGCCCCAATCGTTCGCAAATATAACCGCCGATTGTTTCGTTGTCGCGGCTTGGCATTTTTATGTGTAATTCATCTTCCAGATCGGAAAGTCTTGCGCTGCCGTCGAGCATATTGTCATCCGGGTCTTTTATGTGAACTGTTGTAGATTCGCCCGCTTTTTGAAAATCGTCTGCAATTGCACCAAAAATTTCGCGTTCAATGTCTTCCGTCGTAAGAATTCCGTCTGTGCCGGAATATTCATCAATTACGATCGCAAAACTTTCTTTATTTTTGCGCATCATTTCCTGAATCGAAGACATTTTTGTTGTTCCGGGAATAAACAGCGGAGGATGCATCATTTTTTCGACTGAAAATTCTTCCCGCGGTCCACGAAAGAACAGCAGATCTTTTACATACATAACGCCAAGAATGTTATCAATTCCGTCATCTGCAAAAACTGGAAAACGGCTTATTCTTGTCCGCTCAGAAAGTTGAATTATGTCGCGGTAGGTTGCTTTTATGTCGATTCCAACAACGTCGCGGCGTGGAACCATAATGTCGGTTGCGTTTAAGTCCGTAAACTTAAAAACGCGGTTCATCATGTTTTTTTCGCCTTTTTCGAGAACGCCTTCTTCTCCACCGACATCAATAAATGTTTTTATTTCTTCTTCGGTAAAGGTTGCTTCTTTCTTTTTTGTATCAATTCCAAAAATTTTAAGAAAAAGCCGGGAAATCGATGTAAAAATTATTACGAGTGGCTTTAATAAATGAAAGAAAAACCACACATAACCGCTCAAAGCAAATGATGATTTTTCCGGATAGCGGGTTGTAAGACTTTTTGGAGTAATTTCGCCAAAAATCAGGAGCGCAACTGTGGAAATAAAAGTCGCAACGCCCAAACCTGCAGGACCAAAAAGTTTTAAGAAAATTGAAGTTAAGACAACGGAAAGTGTAACGTTTACAATTTCGTTTCCAACGAGCAGCATATTGAGCAGTTCTTCTTTACGTTCAAGAAGCTTGCCTGCACGGATTGCTTTTTTATCGCCCTTTTCGCGCAAAAAGTGAACTCTGAGTTTGTTCAAACCCAAAAATGCGCTTTCCGAAGCTGAAAAAAGCGACGAAAGAACAACACAGGTAACTGCGATTAACAATAGAATGAATAAATTATCCGAGGGGTAGTCGTCCATATAATTCCTTTTTGTTTTTTATATGTTAAAAAATGTTTAATCAGCACTGACTGAACTAAATCAACCAGCACCGATTTTTTATATTTTTTAATCTATTTGTTGAACAGTTTTTTATTCAGCCTTTGCAGAATTTTCTGATGTTTCTGCATTTTCTGTAGCATTTTCCGGAGATGAAGCGCTTTCGCCATAATTTTCTTCCATCATGCGGATCATGCTCAAAATAGATTCTGCATCTTTAGAATCTGGAGAAGCATCGTAAGCTTTCTGGAAGTAATCTTTTACTCTGTTGTGGTCAGATTCTCCACTTACAGCGTACAGATAACCTGCTGTGTAATAAGCCTGCTGTTTCTGTTCTGGAATCAGATATTTGTTTTCTGCAACTTTTGCAAATTCTTCACTGGCAGCAAGAGGATCCTGATCCAGATAATGCTGAATTGCCTTTGCGTTTGCAATTGCAATTACGTGCAGACCAACCATCTTTGTTGTGTCTTTTTTGTCAAGTTTTATGTATTCTTCGCTAAAAGGTGTAAGAAGATGGCGCACCTGCGGATCTGTAAGTTCAAAAAGTTTATTGATTGCAGCAAGTCTGTCCTGTACTTTGCCGTGGCGGGCACTTTCGAGAGTATTTTCAAAAACAGCAATATCTTCGTCGAGTTTGTTGAATTCTTCAAAGAATTCTGCCGGCGTTTTTGGTTCATTTTCAAAAATAATCTGCCAGATTACATAGCCTTCTTTAGAAAGCAGATAGAACGAAGGAGTTGCCTGAACATTGTAAAGCGTTGCATCGCGCATATTTTCTTCGAGCTTTTGCCAGATTGCAGCTGCAACAGCCTTTTCTTCTTCCGACGCAGTTGGTTCAGCTACAGCCTGCTGCTGGAGCGAAAGAGAAAAATCAAGATTTACAAGAACGTATTTTTTTGTCATTTCGTCCTTAAAATCGCCTGTGTTAAAAACATTCTGCTTAACTCTTGCACTTGCAGTGTCCTGGTCGTCGCCAGAAAAAAGCAGGAATATTTTTTTATTTTCTTTTTGTGCAGCAGCCTTTGCGTCAATCAGATTGTCAATCCAGTCAGAAGAATCAATATTTTCCGACGGTTTACGAACCTGAGCTGTATCATTCTTTTTTGAACATCCTGCAAAAAACACAGAAGAAATCAAAAAAGCACAAAAAAGTTTTGATATTTTTTTCATTTTGAATTCCTAAAAATTTATTTACTTTTTTTCTAATTAAAGAATCTTACGCCCGCAGCAAAAATATTCTGACAGCTGTTTGCATCTTTATTTGCAGCAATGTTTTTTATTAAATCGTTGCTGTAACCACCGATTCCAACTGTACGCTCTGAGTGTCCCATTTTTCCAAGAACATGTCCGTCTGGACTTGTAAGACCTTCGATTGCATATGCTGAACCGTTTGGATTGTCTGGTTCTGCAGTTGCAGGAATTCCATTTTCGTCGCAATACTGACTGAAAACCTGTCCATTCTTAAACAGATTCTGAGCAAGTTCTTCCGACATAAGAATGCGGCCTTCACCATGGCTAACAGGCACATAATGTGGACGAGAATCGAGCACAGAAGAGTCAAAAGCCCAAGGAGACGCAGCACTAACCATTGTTGTGCGTACAACGCGGCTGATATGGCGGTGAATATTGTTGTAAGTAAGCGTTGGATTTTCCGCAGCCGGTTCAACAATTTTTCCAAATGGAACAAGTCCAGTCTTTATCAATGCCTGGAAACCGTTACAAATACCAAGGATCAGGCCGTTTTTCTGTTCAAGGTGATTTGTAATTGCCTGAGCAATGTTTGCTTCGCGGATAACGTTTGCAATAAATTTTCCAGAACCGTCAGGTTCATCTCCGGCAGAAAAACCACCGGCAAATGCAACAATCTGCGAAAGTTCAATTTCTTTTTGCAGGCCTTTTAAAGATTCTTCCAGATCTTTTGGAGTTCTGTTGCGGAAAACAAAGATTTTAGAATCTGCACCAGCAAGATTAAATGCACGCGCCATGTCGTATTCGCAGTTCGTTCCAGGGAACACAGGAATAATTACACGTGGTTTAGCCTTGTTTTTGTCAAGAACTGTAAATGTTTCTGCTTTTGCACGGGCTTCTTCCAGAGAAGAATGTTTTTGAACAGCCCAATCTGGCAGGCTTTCTGCAGTTTTTACAGAAGAAACCTGCGGGAATACTTTTGCAAGTGGCTTTTCCCAGGCATTATAAAGTTCTTCAAGTGGAATTTCTGTCAAAGGAAGAGCATTCAATCCTTCCATTAAGAGAGAAATTACTTTTTCTTTTTGTGTATTACCAATTCTAAATACAGTTGAATTTACAAAACCATTGTTTTCAAACTTGTCGTCTGTTGTTTCTACAATGATTGAACCGTACAACGGAGTAAAAAGGTCTGCAATTGTATTGTTTACGTTTCTGTGGAATCCAAGTGCAGTTGCGCTAGAAGGAATCTGTGTAATCTGAACGCCGACTTTGTTTCCAAAAGACATTTTTACAACTGCTTCTGCAATTCCGCCGGCGCCAACCGGATACATTGCCTTGATTTTTCCTGCTTTGTTAGCTTCGTATAGAGCATCTGAATTCTTTTTGAATGTGTCCCAGTCAGGAGCAAGTTCTGCAGAATATGGAACCTGAACAAGGTAAACAAAGTTTCCGCCTTCTTTAAATGAGCCCGACTGAACATTTTTTGCTTCGTCGTGAGCAACGGCAAAAGAAACGAGTGTGTGAGGAACGTTCATGTGTTCAAAAGTTCCAGACATTGAATCTTTTCCGCCGATAGAAGCGCAGCCCATTTCTCTTTGTGCGTCAACCGAGCCCAAGAGTGCTGCTGTCGGATAGCCCCAGGTTTTTTCGTCAACTGTGCGGCCAAAGAATTCCTGATAAGACATGCGGCTTGTTGTTGCTTTTCCGCCAATGCAGGTAATTTTTGCAAGAGAAGAAAGAATTGCAGTCTGTGCGCCGTGCCATGGAGACCATTCAGCAACGCGAGGATCGTAGCCGTAAGACATAAGGCTTACAGTTGAAGTTTCGCGAGGAGAAATCACAGGAATTTTTGCAGACATTGCACATTCCGGAGTTCCCTGATATTTTCCACCAAACGGGAACAATACAGTAGAAGCGCCGATTGAACCGTCAAAGCGTTCCTGCAAGCCACGCTGAGAGCAGCATGCAAGATCAGAAATGTCAGCAATAAACGCATTTTTAATCTGCTCTGAAGTTGGAGAAAATTCTCCGCTTTCGCCAGTTGCAGAAGCACAGTTTCCAAGCGCCTTTTTTACGCTTTCGAGTGGCTGAACAAGCGGAGATTCACGATTTTCGGCAGGACTTTCAATTTCTGCCTTTGCATAGTGCGGAGCTCCGGCAGAATCCAGGAATGAGCGGTCAATATCAACAATCGTCTTTCCGCGCCATTTCATTGTGAGCTTATTTTTATCTGTTACAGTTGCAACAACAACTGCATTCAGGTTTTCTTCGTTACAGAACTTAATGAACTTTTCAACGTCGCCAGCTCTGACTACAACAGCCATTCTTTCCTGGCTTTCAGAAATTGCAAGTTCAGTTCCGTTCAATCCTTCGTACTTTTTTGGAACAGCGTCAAGATTAATGTCGAGGCCTGGAGCAAGTTCACCAACAGCAACAGAAACACCGCCTGCGCCAAAGTCGTTTGAACGGCGAATCATGTGGCTTACTTGTGGGTTTCTAAAAAGACGCTGAATTTTTCTTTCTTCTACAGCATTTCCTTTCTGAACTTCCGCAGCGGCAGTAGTTACAGATTTTTCTGTGTGAACTTTAGAAGAGCCGGTTGCTCCACCAATTCCGTCGCGTCCAGTTCCGCCACCAAGCAAAATAATAATGTCTCCGGCTTCTGGAGTTTCGCGCATTACAGTTGAATAAGGACTTGCGGCAATTACAGCTCCAAGTTCCATTCTTTTTGCAACAAATCCCGGATGATAAACTTCTGTAACCTGACCGGTAGTAAGACCAATCTGGTTTCCGTAAGAAGAAAATCCCTGGGCAGCTTCGCGGCAAAGCTTTAACTGTGGAAGTTTTCCGTGCAGAGTTTCGCTCATTGGAACAGTCGGATCTCCAGCGCCAGTTACGCGCATTGACTGATAAACCCAGCTGCGTCCAGAAAGAGGATCGCGGATTGCTCCACCAATACAGGTTGCGGCTCCACCAAAAGGTTCAATTTCTGTCGGATGGTTGTGAGTTTCGTTTTTGAACTGCAAAAGCCACTGTTCAACTTCGTCTTTTCCGTCTGGATAAGGATTTCCGTCTTTGTCCGTTGTGTAATGAACATCGATAAAAATTGAACAGGCATTGTTTTCTTCCGAAACTTCCATATCGTCGAGCATTCCGTGCTTGCGAAGATATTTTCCGCCGATTGTAGCCATATCCATTAAAGTTACAGGCTTGTCTTTGCGCTTTGCATAAAGGTCAGTGTGCAGAGCCTTGTAATTTTCGAGCGACTGCTTAAAAAGTTTAGCGTAAGGACCTTTTTCAATTTTTATGTCTTTAAGAACAGTATTAAAAGTTGTGTGGCGGCAGTGGTCAGACCAGTAAGTGTCAAGAACACGGATTTCTGTTTCCGTAGGGTCGCGGTCGATTGACTTAAAATATTTCTGCAGAAATTCAATATCAGCCAGATCCATTGCAAGACCCATTTTTGCACGATATTCGTCAAGCTGTTTTTTATTGAATTTATTGAATCCTTCCACAACAGGAACGTCGCCCGGTTCGTCGGCCTTAATTTCCAGAGTTTCAGGAATTTTTGAATCCGTAAGGCGGCTGTCAACAGGGTTTACAAGATAATGCTGAATTTTAGCAACATCGTCTGCGCTTACATTTCCTTCAAGAATAACCATTTTTGCGCAGCGAACGCGCGGAGGCAAAGTTCCGACTTTTGCAGAATTCTTCATAGATTCACGCAAAAGCGAAAGACACTGTTCAGCAGAATCCGCACGCTGATCGTATTGCCCCGGCAAATATTCCCAGACAATTACAGTGTCGTTTTCATTAGTTTTTACTTCTTCGTAAACTACACTGTCGCTTTGAGGCTCAGAAAAAACCTTAATTGCAGCCATCTTAGACACATCTTCCGAAGTGTTTTCAATGTCATAGCGGTTAAAATAACGCACTCCCTTAACAGAGGAAATGCCCAAAAATCCATTGATTTCCGATAAAATGCTCTGAGCTTCACTTTCAAAGCCAGGCTTGCGTTCAACATAAATACGAAACATTCCACTATTTTAGTGAAATAAATATCACAATTCAACAATCAAAAACAGTTAAAAATCTTGTAACGGAGCACAATTTTTAGTCTCGTCCCGTGTTCCGCCCTTCGCTGCCGCTCATTGGCACATTCGTGCCAACTGCGGGGCTCCACCCGGGGCTAGTTTGCAAGGCTCACAAAACACGCATTTTTCTCGAGTAAATAAAATTCAAATAGCCTCCCGTCGGGAACCTGACCAAATCCGCACGGTTGAGTCAAGCTCAATGTGCGTTTTGGTCAGAACCCCGACT